>CAYRLE010000009.1:25801-50180 GCA_964425105.1 uncultured Gammaproteobacteria bacterium
TAGAAAAGGGGTCAGAGCCCTTTTTCGCTAGAGCCCTTTTTCGCTCCAAATATCCGCTAGAAAAGGAGAAAAGCAAAGAGAAAAGGAGAAAAGGGCTCTGACCCCAAATATCCTCTGACCCCAAATATCCTCCAAATATATGAAAGGCCGATTCCCTCCCGCAAAAAGTGGAATTGCAATGATTGCCAATGGGTTATCATGGGCGCATTCCCTTCACACCAGAACACACCATGGATATCAGCCACGCCCTGCAGGACCAGATCCGTAGCGCCGTTGCCGAGCGGCGGCCCCTGCGCATCCATGGCAGCGGCAGCAAGGATTTCTATGGCCGGCCAGTGGAGGGGGAAACCCTGGCCGTTGCCGGCCACCGCGGCATCGTCAATTACCAGGCGGCGGAACTGATACTTACCGCCCGTTGCGGCACCCCGCTGGAGGAACTGGAACAAAGCCTGGCGGCCCAGGGACAGATGCTGCCCTTCGAGCCGCCCCGCTTCGGTCCCGGCGCCACCCTGGGGGGCACCGTCGCCTGCGCTCTGTCGGGGCCGCGACGCCCCTATGCCGGTGCGCTGCGGGATTTCGTCCTCGGCGTGCGCTGCATCAACGGGCGGGGGGAAATCCTGCGTTTTGGCGGCGAAGTGGTGAAGAATGTGGCCGGCTTCGATGCCGCGCGGCTCATGGCCGGTGCCCTGGGCACGCTGGGCGTGCTGCTGGACATCAGCCTCAAGATTCTGCCCCGCCCGGCGGCTGAACTCACCCTGGCCTTCGAGATGGAGACAGCACCGGCCATCGAGGTGCTGAACCGCTGGGCCTCCCAGCCCGTGCCCCTGAGCGCAAGCAGCCATGCCGAGGGAGTGCTGCGCCTGCGCCTGTCCGGCGCCCCGACCGCCCTGGAAGCGGCTCATGCCCGCCTCGGCGGCGAGGTCCTGCCCGACGGCGCCGATTACTGGCGCAGGCTGCGGGAACACGAACTGGATTTCTTCCGCGACGACCGTCCCCTGTGGCGCATCTCCCTGCCGCCCGCCACGCCGCCCCTCCCCATCGTCGGCGACTGCTATCTGGAATGGGGCGGTGCCCAGCGCTGGCTGAAAACGGCCCTGCAAGCCGACATCATCCGCGCCACCGTGGCCCGCGCCGGGGGCCATGCCACTCTGTTCCCCAGCGGCGCAGAGCACGGCGCTGTGTTCCACCCGTTGGCGCCGCCACTGCTGGAGATACACAAACGTCTCAAGGGGGCCTTCGACCCCCACCGCATCCTCAATCCCGGCCGCCTCTATCCCGGGGTGTGAAGCATGCAGACCCGTCTCGCCGACAACATCAAGGACAGCCCCGCAGGCCGAGAGGCAGACGCCATTCTGCGCAGCTGCGTGCATTGCGGCTTCTGCAATGCCACCTGCCCCACCTACCAGCTGCGGGGCGACGAACTGGACGGCCCGCGGGGGCGCATTTATCTCATCAAGGACATGCTGGAGGGGGAGCCGGTCTCCACCGCGACCCGCCGCCACCTGGAGCGCTGCCTGGGCTGCCTTTCCTGCGAAACCACCTGCCCCTCGGGGGTCCGCTACGGCCGCCTGCTGGACATCGGCCGCGTTCATCTGGAACGCAGCCTGCGGCGGCCGCTACGGGAGCGCCTGCTGCGCCGCGCCCTGCGCCTGGTCATTACCCGGCCACGGTTGCTGCGCCGCCTGCTGCCCTGGGCGCGCCTGGCCCGGCCCCTGCTGCCGCGGCCCCTGGCCGCCCACCTCAGCAGCCAGCACGCGGCCGCCACGGCGAACGGCGCCTGGCCCGCCACCCGCCATAAACGGCGCATGATCCTCCTGGAAGGTTGCGCCCAGGCGGCCCTGCGCCCCGACCTCAATAGCCTCAGCGCGCGCATCCTCGACCGGCTGGGCATTGCCACCCTGCGCGTTCCGGCCCTGCGCTGCTGCGGCGCCCTCAGCCATCACCTCAGCGCCATGGAAGAGGCCCGCCGCCTGATGCGCGACAACATCGATGCCTGGTGGCCCCTCATCGAGGCCGGCGCCGAGGCCATCGTCAGCAATGCCAGCGCCTGCAGCCTGATGCTCAAGGATTACGGCCACCTGCTGGGCGACGACCCCGAATATGGAGAAAAGGCGGCGCGCATCGCCGCGCTGTGCAAGGACATCACAGAGGTCCTCGCCGCCGAGGACCTCGCGCCACTGGCGCCTCCCGGCGGCGCGGGCCAGGCCATTGCCTTTCATGCCCCCTGCACCCTGCAGCACGGCCTGAAACTGGCCGGGCGCACGGCAGCCATCCTGGAGGACTGCGGCTACCGGCTGCTGCCGGTGCGCGACGCCCATCTGTGCTGCGGCGCAGCCGGCACCTACAGCATCCTGCAGCCGGTCCTGTCGCGCCAGTTGCAGAAGAACAAGCTGGCGGCCCTGGAACAGGGGCGGCCGGAGCGCATCGCCACCGCCAACATCGGCTGCCTGTTGCACCTGCAGCAGGGCGCCGAGACCCCGGTTGTGCACTGGCTGGAACTGCTGGCGACGGAGTAACCCCAGCCTTGCTGTGGATGAAAGGCGGGGCGGTTTTACGTATCCTTTGGGCATAGGGGTGATGCGTGATGGGTAATGAGTGATGCAAAAAAAACACTTCCCCCATCACTCATCACCCATCACTCATCACTCATCACTCATCACCAACCGACAACGAGGCAGACAGCCATGAAATCCTTCCATCCTCCCCAGCGCACCCTGATGGGTCCGGGCCCGTCCGACGTCCATCCCCGCATCCTGGAGGCCATGTCGCGGCCCACCATCGGCCACCTGGACCCGGCCTTCGTGGCCATGATGGATGAATTGAAGACCCTCCTGCAGTATGCCCTGCAGACCGACAACGCCATGACCATGCCGGTCTCGGCACCCGGCTCGGCGGGCATGGAGAGCTGCTTCGTCAACCTGGTGGAGCCGGGTGAAAAGGTCGTGGTATGCATCAACGGCGTATTCGGCGGGCGCATGAAGGAGAACGTGGAACGCTGTGGCGCCACGGCGGTGGTGGTGGAGGATGCCTGGGGCAGCGCGGTGGACCCCGGCAAGCTGGAAGACACCCTCAAGGCCCACCCCGACGCCCGCATCACTGCCTTCGTCCACGCCGAAACCTCCACCGGCGCCTGTTCCGACGTCCAGACCCTGGTGGACATCGCCCACCGCCATGACTGCCTCGCCATCGTCGATGCCGTCACTTCCTTGGGCGGCATTCCCCTGTACGTGGACCAGTGGGGGGTGGACGCCGTCTATTCCGGCACCCAGAAGTGCCTCTCCTGCACCCCTGGCCTGTCTCCGGTGAGCTTCAGCGAGCAGGCGGTGGAGAAGATCAGGCAGCGCAGCCACAAGGTCCAGAGCTGGTTCCTGGATCTCAACCTGGTGATGGGCTACTGGGGCGGCGGCAAACGGGCCTATCACCACACTGCCCCCATCAATGCCCTCTATGGACTGCACGAGGCGCTGCTCATCCTCCAGGAGGAAGGGCTGGAAAACGCCTGGGCCCGGCACCGCCACCTCCACCAGGCACTGAAGGCGGGACTGGAGGCCATGGGCCTGTCCTTCGTAGTAAAGGAGGAAGAACGCCTCCCCCAGCTCAACGCCGTGCGTATCCCCGACGGCGTGGACGAGGCCGCCGTGCGTCAGCGCCTGCTGGCGGACTACCAGCTGGAAATCGGCGCCGGGCTGGGGGAAATGGCCGGCAAGGTGTGGCGCATCGGCCTCATGGGCCACGCCTGCAGCGCCCGCAACGTGCTGCTATGCCTGCATGCCCTGGACGACGTGCTGGGCACCCTGCAGGCCCCTGTGGAAAGCGGCCGCGCCGTGGCCGCCGCCCGCGCCGTGCTGGAACAGGGCGGCGCCTGAATCGCGCGCCCCACGGCGGTACAGCAGCAGGAAACCCAGCGCCAGCAGCCACAGCAGCGGCGGCTCGTCCACGCTCATGGCATCCCCGTCGTGCGGTGCGATACCCCTGGCGCTGCCGGGGGTATCCTCACCCCAGGCAGCGGCCACCTGCCAGCCGCCATTGAGATCGGGATCGCGATAGACATGAGCGGGCACCCCATCAGCCGTAGGCCCCACTACTGTATCGCTGTAGATCCGCTCCCCGCGCAGCAGATCCTCCACCAGGGCGACGCTGTCCAGTACGGCACTCCAGGGGCGGACATCCAGCACCCCGTCATCGTCGCTGTCCAGATCGTCCCGGAGGGCACCGCTGAAATCACGCACCAGCAGATGGGTGACGTTGTCGCCGTTTTCGAAATTGAGACTCGTGCGCAGATCCACCGCGGCGACGAGCCCAAAACTGCCCTCGGCCGCCAGGAAGAAACCGGCCGCTGACAGGCGCTGGCCGCGCAAATCGATGGCGGCCTCGACCACACCGCTCCCGCCGCGGCCATCGCCGATCACCAGATAGCTCAACCCGTCCAGGGAGGCGCCCGGCGCACCGGCCAACTCGAAATACTCGTCGCGGTCGGGACCGGGTTGATCGATGCGGATTTCATTGATGACCACCGCCCGCACTGCGGCCGGCGCCCAGAACAACAGCTGGCACAGCAACAGCGCCAGCAAACGTGTGATGATGGACATGACAGAATTCCTTTTCTGTTGAATGGATAGACATTCCCTTGCCGGAGCCGGCCCTGGCTCCTGCAGTTTCCCATCCTGGGAAACTGCCGTTTATTTTGTCACTCTGCTTCTTGCTGTCAAGTTTAGGCAATCCCCCACACTGGAAGGAACACTCGCCCCCCATTGCACCGTTTGTTTTAGGTATATAATGGTCGTTTTGTCCCACCCGGGTGCTGACGGACTCCACGGAGCGGACACCGAAGGCAATATGACGATGTAAGATGGTCGCACCTCATCCCTATGGCTAAAATCCTGTGGTACTGCATCCTGCTGGCAGCAACGCTGCTGGCCCGGCCCGCCGCACAGGCGGCGGACGACGACCCCACCTTCGAACGCCTGGGCCATGCGCTGCGTGGCCTGCAGCAGGAAGCCGTCTACCTGGAGCGGGACCTGATTCTCCTGGAGGAACAACGCCTGCATCCACCGCCAGGACGCTTCACACTCTATGTCACCCTTGACCCCAAGCTTCCCTTGACACTGGAAAGCGTGCGCTTCAGCGTCGACGACGCCCCTTCCCACGCCCATGACTATGACGAGGGCGAACGCCAAGCCCTGCGCAAAGGCGGCGCCCAGCGCCTCCAGCGCGCCACCCTCGCCCCCGGCCGCCACCGCCTGCGGGTCGTGGTCGCGGGGCGCCTGGCGGATGCCCCTTTTCAGGGGGAAGTCAGCACAGACTTCGCCACCGGCAAGATCCCCGCCGCGCTGCGCCTGCAGATCGGCCGTGATGAGAGCGGCGCCGCGCCCCTGCTCACTCTCGGAGAATGGCATTAATGGCGGGACCCTGGCGCAACCTGACATTGCTGGCGGTCATCTGCGCAGCCATTTTCCGGATGGCCACCGTCCACGCCAGCCTCCCCTTGCCGGCCCAGCCTGCACAGGACCCGGCCTATGGGGAAGTGCTGTTCCAGCTCCATGGCGGGGACGATTTCGGCGCCCTGGCACGCCTCCTGGCGGCCCAACAACAGGGGAAGCTGGACAAGGACCGCGAGCGGGCACAGCTGACCCTGGAATGGCTGCGCCGCCGCAATGACCTGCCGGTCAGCGATGACGCCCCACTGGCCCGGCTGCTGCAGCGCCAGGCCGATGCGCCGGCGCGGGACCAGGCCTGGTTCGAACTGGGCAGCAGCCGCTACCGGCGCGGCGAGTACCGCGCCGCCGCAGAGGCCCTGCAGCGCAGCGGCGCCGCACTGCCGGCCGGCGCCCGTGCCCGGCGCACCCTGCTGCTGGCCCAGGCGCTGATGTACCAGGGCCGGGATGCCGAGGCCGCCGGCGTCTTGCAGAAGGCCCCCCAGTTGCCGCGCCCCTGGCAGGCCTATGCCCGCTACAACCTGGCGGTGGGCCTGCTGGGCAGCGGCCAGGATGCAGCGGGCCTGGCCGTCCTGGGCGAATTGGGGCGGCTGCCCGGCGATGACGAAGAACTGCGGGCCCTGCGCGACAAGGCCAATGTCACCCTGGGCTATGCCCATTTGGCGCAACAACGGGCGCGGCAGGCCAAACAGGTCCTCAAGCGGGTACGCCTCAACGGCCCCTTTTCCGCCAAGGCCCTGTTGGGCCTGGGCTGGGCGGAATGGCAGGGCGGACAACCACGCCTCGCCCAGGTGGTGTGGAACAAACTGGCCAGCGGCGACCCCGCCGACCCCCAGGTCCAGGAAGCCCTGCTGGGCATTCCCCAGACCCTGTGGCGCCTCCAGTCCCATACCCAGGCCGGCAAGCGCTTCCGCAGCGCCATTGCGATTTACCGCAAGCAGTTGGCGCTGCTGGACCACGCCATGGAGAATATCGCCGAGACCAACGGCCTGCCGCGCCTGCTGGAGGTCACGGACCCGGGGCTGCCCCAGGCACTGCGCAGCAGCCCCCTGGCTCCCTATCTGGAAGCGTTGCCGAACAACCCCCGCTTCCAGGCCACCCGGCAACGCTACCGCATGCTGCTGCAACTGGAACAACGACTGGTGACGGCCAGCGAACGCCTGGCGCAGCTGCCGGATGGACAGGCGACAGAGCGCCTGCGGCAGCGCCAGACCAGGCTGCTCGGCCGCATCCAGCGGGCCCGGCTCGATCAGCAGGCCTATCTGCAGAACCTGGTGCTGGATGAACTGGTGCAGCAGCGCCAGCGCCTGCAGGACTATCTGGTCACGGCACGCTATGGCCTGGCACGCCTCCTGGACGAGATGGCCAGCGCACAGGAGACAGCGCAATGATGCGCCGCCTTTGCGCCAGCATCGCCGTACTGCTGCTGGCGGCGGCCTGCGCACCGACACCGCCGCGCAGTCAGGCGCCCACCATCAAGACCCTGGAGACCACGCCGTCGGTGATCGTCTATGAACCCAAGGCCAGGATCGACAAACGCGTCGCCATTGCCGCCTACCGGGAACTGCTCAGCAACCCCATCGACCGCGCACTGCGCATGGAGGTCATGCGCCGCATCGCCGACCTGCAGCTTTCCATTGCGGAGGAAGCGCTCAAACTGCGCCAGCCGGTGGAACTCCAACTGAGCAAGGCGCGGCAACTCTATGAAGAACTGCTGCGGACCTTTCCCGGCTATCCCGAGGGGGACCGCATCCTCTACAATCTCGCCCGGGTCTACTACCAGGCGGCACTGGACGAAGAGGCCCTGGCGCTGCTGGCGCGCCTGGTGCGCGACCACCCCGACACCTTCTTCCGCACCGAGGCCGACTTCCGCCGTGGCGAGATCCTCTTCGACCTGCGCCGCTATGGCGAAGCGGTGCAGGCCTACGATGCGGTGATCGCCGGCGGCGGCAAGGCACCCCTGCGGGTCGAGGCCCTCTACAAGAAAGGCTGGGCCCTGTTCGCCCAGGGACGCTACGAAGCGGGGCTGGACGCCCTGCTCATGGTGCTGGACGCCAAACTGGCGCCGGGCGGGCGCTTCGTCAAGAATGAATCGCTGCGCGCCCTGGACAGTGACGACCGCGCCCTGGTGCAGGATACCCTGCGGGTCATCAACATGAGCTTCACCTATCTGGAGGAACAGCGCTCCATCGCCGCCTATCTCAACAGCCGCCGCCAGCGCCCCTATGACGACCTGATCTACGAGGCCCTGGCCCAGCGCTACCTGGACAAGGAACGCTACAGCGACGCCGCCGCCACCTACGCCACCTTCGTCAACCTCAATCCCCAGCACCCCGAGGCGCCCTACTACCAGATCAAGGTCTACGAGGTCTACGAGGACGCCGGCTTCCGCGACCTGGCCTGGTCGGCGAAGCAGGACTTCACCGACCGTTACGGCTTCAACAGCCCCTTCTGGCTCAACCACGACATCCGCCAGTATCCGCGCATCGTCAGGGAACTGAAGCAGAACCTCATGGATCTGGCCCAGCACTACCACGCCCTGGCCCAGGCCAGCGGCGACCCGGCAGCCTTCGCAGCGGTGGCACGCATGTACCGCGAACACCTGGGACTGTTCCCGGACGACCCGGCCGCGCCGCGGCTGCGCTTCCTGCTGGCGGAACTGCTCTACGAAACCGGCCACTTCCAGGAGTCCATCAAGGAATACGAACAGACCGCCTATGGCTACAGCCGCCATGAACACGCTGCAGAGGCGGGCTATGCCGCCCTCATGGCGCGTTACAAGATCCGCGAACAGTTGCCGGTGGCGCAGCGCGCGGCCTGGGACGAGCAGATCATCGCCAGCGCCCTGCAGTTCAGCGCCCACTTCCCCAATCACCCGGAATCCGCCGCGGTGCTCACCCGGGTGGCGGAAGACCTGTTCGCCCGCAACGACCAACAGCGGGCCCTGGAACTGGCCACCCGCCTCACCCGCCGCAGCCCGCGCCCGCGCGGCGAACTGCTGCGCACCGCCTACACCATCCAGGGCCACATCCACTTCGACCGCGGCGAATTCGACCAGGCGGCGCGCGCCTATGAACAGGCCCTGCGCCTGCCCGCCGCCGCCGACGGCCAGCGCGCGGTGATCCAGGAACGGCTCGCCGCCGTCCTCTACAAACTGGGGGAAGGCGCCCGTGATGCCGGCAAACTGGAGCAGGCAGTGGACTATTTCCTGCGCATCCCGCCCATAGCGCCGCCCGCCTCGCCCATCGCCGCCACCGCCCTCCATGACGCGGCGGCGGCGCTCATCACCCAGAAACGATGGCAGAAGGCCATCGCGGTCCTGGAACGCTTCCGCAGCGAGCACGCCGATCACCCCCTGGCCACTGAGGTGACCCGCAAACTGGCCTATGCCTACCTGCAGGGCGGGCAGCCCGGCAAGGCCGCGCAGGAATACCTGCGCATCGGCTCGGAAACCGAGGACCCCGCCCTGAAGCGGGAAGCCCTGTGGCAGGCGGCCCGTCTCTATTATGAAGAAACCGGCCAGGAAGAAGACGCCATGCTGGCCTATCAGCGCTACGTGGTGGCCTTCCCCCTCCCCCTGGACGCGGCCCAGCAGGCACGCCTGCGCCTGGCGGAACTGAACCGCAAGGCCGGCAACACCTACCAGCACCGCTACTGGCTGCGGGAGATCATCAACGCCGACCACGAAGCGGGCCCGGCAGGCAGCGCCTACAGCCACCAGCAGGCGGCCCGCGCCGCCCTCGGCCTGGCCCAGGTGCTGGGCGAGGAGTTCGAGAGCATCCGCCTGCTGGTGCCCCTGCAGGACAGCCTGCGCACCAAGAAACGCGCCATGGAATCGGCCCTGGCGGCCTACGGCGAAGCGGTGGACTACGGTTTCGCAGAAATCACCACCGCCGCCACCTACGCCCTGGGGGAACTCTATCACCACCTCAGCCGCAGCCTGCTAAACTCCCAGCGCCCGCCCGGCCTGTCGCGCATGGAACAGGAACAATACGATATCCTCCTGGAGGAAGAGGCCTACCCCTTCGAGGAGGAGGCCATCCGCATCCACGAATCCAACCTGCGCAACCTGCAGTCCGGCCTCTACGATCAATGGATCAAGGCCAGCCTGAAGCAGCTGGCTGAACTTCTCCCGGCGCGCTATGACAAACAGGAAAAGAGGGCGAACTTCGTTGAAATCATTAATTGATAACAAGGGACTCCTGCTGCTCGCCACCGCCCTGCTGGCCGCCTGCAGCACCGCCCCCACCGTCAAGACCACGCCCACGGCAGCGCCGGTGGAGATCAGCGAGGCCGCCAAACAACGCTATCAGGAGGCCCTGTCCCTGATGCACAGCGAACAGCCGGCGAAGGCTGAAAGCATCCTCCTGCAGATGACCCGCGACTTTCCGCGCCTGGCGGGACCTTACGTCAACCTGGGGATCATCTACAGCCGCAGCGGCCGCGCCAAGGAGGCGGAACAGGCCCTGCGCAAGGCCATCGAACTGCGCCCCGGCAATGCCGCCGCCTACAACGAGTTGGGTATACTCTACCGCGCCAAGGGCCGCTTCGAGGAGGCCGCCGAGGCCTACCGCCAGGCCCTCAAGGCCGACCCCGACTACGCCTTCGCCCACCTCAACCTGGGCATCCTGCTGGACATCTATCTGCAGCGTCCGCAACAGGCGCTGGCCCACTACCAGACCTATCAGAAACTGCAGGACAAGGAGGACAAGGAAGTGAAGTTGTGGATCATCGATCTCAAGCGGCGCCTGGGGGAACAACCATGAAGCGGCGCTACATGTATATCCTGGGCGCCGCCCTGCTGGCAACGGCAGTAGCCAGCGCCGAACCGGTGGTGGAAATGGAAGGGACATCCATCATCGGCGAGCAGGAACTGCCCAAGGTGCGCTTCACCATCCCCTGGCAGGAAATCCCAGCCGCCCGTAACGCGCCCCGCCCCTGGGTCAGCCAGGTACAGGAACATCCGGCGCCGCTGGACCGGGCCTATTTCCAGCAACTGCTGCAATTCAAGGCGCCGCCTCAGGGGCTTGGCGCCGCACCGCCGCCGCCCGGCGGCGGACAGAGTACGGTACGGGTTATCATCAGGCCATGAGGATTTTTACAGTGAAACAACGAGCAGGTAAACAGGAGAACCGCTATGGACTTTTTTGATACGGTGGTGTTGTTCTTTCAGAACGGGGGGCTCTTCATGTACCCCATCGTGCTGATTCTCGCCTTCGGCGCTGCCATCGCCGTGGAGCGCTATCTCTATCTCGCAGCCGTCAACAGCGCCAACCGGCGCGCCTGGCGCGACATCATGGCGGCCCTGGCGGAAGGCAACTTCCAGCAGGCGCGCGAGATCGCCGGCCAGTCCAAGGCCACCATCGCCACCATCCTGGGTTACGGGCTGAGCCGCTCCGACAACGCCGAGCAGCGCGACGAAATCGAGACCGCCATGGAAGAGGGGCTGATGGAGGTGCTGCCGCGCCTCGAGAAACGCACCCACTACCTGGCCACCTTCGCCAACCTGGCCACCCTGCTGGGCCTGCTGGGCACCATCATCGGCCTGATCCAGGGTTTCACGGCGGTGGCCAACGCCAACCCCACGGAAAAGGCCGACATGCTCTCCGCCAGCATCTCGGTGGCCATGAACACCACGGCCTTCGGCCTCATGGTGGCCATCCCCCTGCTGCTGATCCATGCCCTGCTGCAGACCAAGACCACGGAACTGGTGGACAGCCTGGAGATGTCCGCCGTGAAATTCCTCAACATCATCACTGACAAAGCCAGCCGGAGCAGCGCCGCATGAGACGCCGCTGGCGCCAGCACCGGCACCATGCGGTGGAGATGGACATCACCGCCTTCATGAACCTGATGGTCATCCTGGTGCCTTTCCTGCTGATCACTGCGGTGTTCTCGCGCATCGCCATCCTGGAACTCACCCTGCCCGCCGACAGCGGCGCGGCGCCCGGCGAGGAACAGAGTCTGCAGCTGGAAGTGATCGTGCGCAGCGACCGCATCGAAGTGGCCGACCGCGGCGCCCCGCTGGTGAGCGTCGAAAAGAGCGCGGCAGGCTACGATCTCGCCGCCCTTTCCAAGATCCTCAAGCAGGCCAAGGGCCTGGCGCCCGACAAGACCGATGTCACCATCCTGCTGGAACCGGATATTCCCTATGACGACCTGATCCAGGTCATGGACACGGTGCGCACCGCCCCCATGGTCAGCGCCGGTTCCCTGGTGCAGGCCGAACTGTTCCCCGACATCTCCATTGGCGATGCACCGCCGCGCGCCAAGGGTCAGGATACCAAGCCATGAAGATGTCGCGCCGCGCCCAACGCATGGAGCGCACCTATAAACGGCACAAGGGCAGTACCCAGCTCAACCTGGTCTCGCTGATGGACATCTTCACCATCCTGGTGTTCTTCCTGCTGGTGAACGCCTCCGAGGTGGAGGTGCTGCCCAGCACCAAGGCCATCAAACTGCCGGAATCCATCGCCCAGCAGCACCCCCGGGAGGCGGTCACCGTCATGGTCAGCGAGCGCGCCATCCTGGTGATGGGCCACAAGGTGGCCGACGTGGCGGAAGCCCTGGACAACGGCCGGGCCTTCATCCCGGCACTCCAGGAACGCCTGGAAGTGCTGGCCGGCAGGCGCCAGCGCACGGCGGACGAAGAACGTCCGGAAGTGAACATCCTGGCCGACAAACACACCCCCTACCGCCTGCTGCGCAAGATCATGTTGAGTTGCACGCGGGCCCAGTACGGCCAGGTCTCGCTGGCGGTACTGCAGAAATACAGCGACGGTGATGTCTGAGGCGATGACGGCAGGCGGCATGCAAGGCAACGCCTCCTACTACCACGGCTGGTGGGCGGCCCCCCCGGAGGAGGAGCGGCGCTTCCGCGTCATCCTCTGGGCGGTGCTGCTGCTCATGCTGGCAGCGGGGCTGGCCGTCCCCTTCATCCCGGTGCCGGAAATCGACCACAGCGTGGCGCCGGAACTGCCGCCGCGCCTGGCGCGGCTCATCGTGGAACGCAAGCCGCCGCCTCCACCGCCACCGCCGGAAGTGAAGGAACCCGAACCCGCACCGCCAGCGCCCGAAGCGGAAAAAAAGGAGGTGGAGAAGAAGGAACCGCCCAAGCCGGAACCGCCCAAGACACCCCCCAAGCCCGACAAGGCGGCCGCCCGCAAAAAGGCCGCGCGCTCGGGCCTGCTGGCGCTGCGCAGCGAACTGGCCGCCCTGCGCAGCAACACGGTGATCAAAAAGCTGGAAAAGAAAGCTATCAAACCCCTCAAGAAGGCCAGCGCCCGACCGGTGATCACCGCCCCGCCCTCGGTGCTGGAAAAAGAGGTGACCCGCACCAGCGGTGGCATCGACACCGCCAGCCTGAGCCGCGAAACCGGTGACACGGAGCTGGCGGAACACGAAGTGATCCAGGTGGTAAGCCCCGGCGACGACCTGCCGCCCTCGCAGCAGCCCGCCACCCGCAGCAACGAGGAAATCAAACTGGTCTTCGATCAGAACAAGGGGCGCCTCAACACCCTCTACAACCGGGCCCTGCGCAAGAACCCCGCGCTGGCCGGCAAGGTGGTGCTGCAATTGACCATTGCCCCCTCAGGTGAGGTCACCGCCTGCGAAATCGTCTCCAGCGAACTCCAGGACCCGCTGCTGGAGCACAAACTGGTGACCCGGGTACTGCTCTTCGACTTCGGTGAGAAGGACGTGCCGGAGGTAACCATCAGCTACCCGCTGGAATTCTTCCCCGGCTAGGAAAACCGCCACCCTAGATGATTCGGCCCCACTTTCTGAAAGGAAGAGCAGGGCTGGCGGGGCCTACCACCAGCGGCGGCGTTTCTGTCCGGGGATCAACACGGTGTCATCGTCATAGATGCCCTGCGCCGCCTGGCGGTGGCAGGCATCGCAGTTGCTGAGGGTGCGCACCTTGTCGTTGCCGCGGATGGCGGCGGCGGGAATCTCACGGTGCTTGTGGCGGATATAGGGCACATCTGTGATGCGCAGCGGTGTCTCTCCCGCCGGGATGGAGCGGCGGATCTTGATGGAGCGCTTGTAGCGGGAATCATCGGCAGCATGGGCCACGAGAAAGTCGAGAATCGCCTGGCGGTCCGTCTCGTCCAGTTCGGCATTTTCGCCAAAATGGTCCGCCAGGGCATCCGGGGCCAGCAAGGCCCGCCAGGAACGGGCCGGCAGCAAGCCCGGCTGATAGGCGAAATGACACTCGCCGCAGTTTTCCTGGTAGAGGGCGCTGCGCACCGGCTCCACCTCCTTGTGGCGCGCGAACAGGTCCATGAAGCCCCCCTCGTCTGCCAGTAGCGCAGTGCTCCACAGTCCCAGGGCCGCCAGGGCGGCGCCCCGCGCCAGCTGCTTGATCGAGAGATGATCCATCATTGCGCCCTCACCACTCGATCTTGATGGCAAGCGCCATGCTCGCCAGGCCCAAAATGCCCGCCGCAGCGTGACTCTCGTCGGGGGCCGCCGACACCGCAGCGACATATCCCAGGGTGCCGGCCAGGCCCAGCAGCATGTGGAGATTGTCCGGATCCCCGATTCCGTAACGGGGGCCGATATCGTCGTGATGAAACAGAAAGCCGGTGACCACGGCCAGGCCGCCCAGGGCGGCGGCGGTGACAGCCGCGTTATGGTGAAAGCCGTCGTTGCCATTACTGCTGCCACCGCTCTCATCCTCGTCATCGTCCGGCGGCGTCAGGGCCGCCATCCCGGCAAAGAGCAGGGAGCCGATGCCAAGATATTGATGCAGCTTGTTGGCGCTGAACAGGGGCGGAGAGAACTCTGCGTCGCTGGGGGAGGCCGGCGTCTCATTCTCCGTAGCGGAGGGGGCCTGCACGGTGGCGGATGCCAGCACCAGCGGCGAGGCCAGATAGCGGCTCACGGGTGACAGCAGGGGGGAGGGAAGAGAAAGCAGCGGAGCATCCAGGACATCCGCGTGCAGTGCGGCGCTGGCGCCGCCAAACATCAGCAAGAGCAGCAGCCTGATGTGGATTGTTGTTCTTTTCATCGCACCATCCCAATCAATAACCGTATGGCGACAATTATAACTTCGCCGGCGCCGGCGGCAGCTTAGCGCAAGCTTAAGGAAGCGCTGAACAACGCAGAGACGGGGGATTTCAGCCGCCAGACACCAGTTTACGAATTGATCAGCGCTTCCTTAAGGCGCCTGACGCTCGTGGAGCAGGGTATTGAACTCGTGGTGCAGATTGCCCGCCAGCAGCTGCGACGGCCGGCCCAGGCCGTCCCGCAGATGCTTGACCATCACCGAGGGATTGGAATAGCCATTGCCGATGAAACAGGTGCCACGCGCCGCGATATAGACATCCACCATGACCTCGATGCCGCGCTGGGTGGCGCCCGGCCCCTGCTGCAGATGGACGCCCGCCGTGTCCGCGCCGCGTTCACAGGCGGTATACGCCAGCCGTGCGCCATATCTGTCCCGGAAGGCCTCGAGGATCGCCTCGTCATCGGTCATCAGAAAAAGGCGTTCGCTGCCGTATTCCCGGCAGGCCTCATCGACCCGTTCAAAATACTGCTCATTGATGATGCCCAGCTGCTCCGCCTCACGGACCTTGTCCGTGCCCCGGGCATGGACGGCCACAAACGGCGCCTGCCCGAGACTGGCGGCGATAAAGGCCTCCACCTGATCGAGGACCATGGTGCGCGGCCGCAGATATCTGGCAATGAGATCCTGATAGATGGCATCGACATCCTGGCCATGCAGCGGGTGAGCAGGCGGAATCCAGGGCTGCAGGGTCAGCACGGCGGTGTAGAAATCACTCACTACTACGTCCTCCGACCGCCTCAAAAGCTGCAGGCCGGAAATGCGGGAGTCCGGCCCATGCCATTTGTTGAGGTTGTCGCTGCGCAGATTGTCGCGGCGCCACTTGGCGGGGTAATAGCTGAAGTCATCCCGGCACAGCTCGTCGATCCCGTAGGGCGACAGCGGGTCGAAGAAACTGGCGAAGGCATCGCCGCCGTCATGGGCGCTGAAATGACTGTTGTCGCCCCAGTGCACCACAGGTATGCGGCCGCTGATCTCCGCCACCAGCAGCTGCCCCAGGACGTGGTAGACATCCGACCAGAAACCGCAGCCCCAGGATTTGATGAGCAGAAAGCGCTCGCGCGCGCCCCCGTGATCCACCCCGCCCAGCTGATCCACTGCAGCCCGCTCGAGGTGGCGCATGGCAGTGGCGGGCTCGGCCCACTGCGGGGCGCTGTCCCGCGCCGCCCGGAAGTAATGCAGTGCTAGGTCCCTGAAGCCAAGGCGGTGGGCCACCATGCCCATGGCATACAGGGCCACGGGATTGCCCGGCTCGCGGCTGAGAGCGATGCGCGCAATCATTTCCGCCTGCGGCAGATTGCCGCAGGCGAGCAATGGCTTGAGCTGATCGATCAGGTGCCGCAGCGCGGCGTTTTGTTCACTCATGGACTATGACTGGACAGGGATATAGGGCCAGTCTCGCACACTTGTGCTGATTTTTCATGGCGCGGCTTTATGGTAGACTGAGATGTTTTTCGCCAGCCAGGCGCGCATGCGCAGATAGATTACGCCAATTCCGTTACCCTTATGAACTCCTACGAAGACATCCCATTCCTGTCGGCTGTGAGGCAAAATGCTCACCCCGACCATCTTGCTGCCCTGGCTACTTTTTGTGGTTTAAAAGCCCCCTCTGCAGAACGTTGCCGGGTATTGGAACTGGCCTGCGGAAATGGAATCAACCTCATTTCCATGGCCCAAACGCTGCCAGAAGGGAAGTTTGTTGGCGTTGATCTTTGCGAGGCCGCAATCGCTGAGGGGCAGGTGGTCGTTGAGGAATTGGGATTAGATAACGTTGATTTCATATGCAAGGACATCCTGAAGATCGACGATGAACTTGGCGAGTTCGACTACATACTGATCTGTGGTGCTTTCTCATGGTTACCCGCAGAAGCACAACAGCGCGTACTCAGTATTTGCAAAAAACACCTGGGCCAGCATGGAATCGCCGCAATACACTATCTGACGTATCCCGCATGGCATATGAGAATGATCTTCCGAGACACTCTCAAACAGCACCTGCTAGACATCACCAACCCTAAGATCATTGTCAAAGAGGCGAGAAAATTCATCGACCTTCTCGAGGAACAAGTCTCCGGGAAACAGGATTTTAATAGCCGATTGCTCCATTACGGCCTCAAAGGCCTACAATCTGCGCCGGATGGTGATATCTATCATGAATTCCTGCCTCCCCATCTAACACCTCGCTACTTGTCCCAATTCATAGAGGAGGCCAGAGGTCATGGTCTCCAGTATGTGGCAGATGCACATCTTGGCCACCCCCAACCCGCAGTCTTTGAGAACCATATCGATGAAAAATTCGAAGCCCTTAAAGACAAGCCCATTGAACTGGAACAGCTGGCTGATTTGCTGTCCATGCGCCCCGGACGCTTGAGTGTTTTATGCCATGAGGGGCAGTGTCTCGATTACCACAAAGGTGACGATCCCAAGATCATATCCTCCTTTTTGATCACTTCATCAGCCACACCTGCAGAGGAAAATCCTGACTTACGATCATTCGCACCTCTTGAGTTCAAGATGGACGAGGTCAAGTCCGTTATTTTCACGCACCCTCTTGTCAAGCTGGCGTTCTTCCAGCTTTTTCAACACTATCCAGAGGCTGTGCCATTCAACGACTTGCTGGATAAAGCGCGTGCGGACCTGGGGCGTGAACAGGTGAGTCGTGATGAAGATCTGCGGGTGCTGGGCAATGCTCTGATACGGTGTTATAGCAACGCCATTGTGAACTTTCATGCCTTTCCATTGCCGGTGGTTCGCCGTGTGAGCGAATATCCCATGGCAGGCCCGCTGGCGCGTTTCATGGCGGCCAGTCCGGAGAAAATGCCCCGCTTGCGCAAGCTAACAGAAAATGAAAATTCGGTGACGGTGGTCAATCTTCTCCATTCCATGCTCGCTCTAAGCAGGCCGATGGCGCGGCTCCTTTGCAAACTCGATGGCACACGCAACAGGGCTGCCCTCCAAGAAGAACTGGCAGAGATCGTCAGATCTGAGCCCGCCGCAGTTGCATCCGCAGAAATGCTTGAATCTGCCTTGCAGTCATTTGCACGGAATGGATTGCTGTGCTCTTAAGGAAGCTCTGATCAAGTCATGAAGCGGCGCCTGGTGGATAAGCGCAGCGCTTATCCACCAGTACCGCAGAAGAGAGTGTTTATGAATTGAGGGAACGCGCGCCCCCGGACTGGCGCCGGGCGGCCATGGGCCTCTTGGTGGAGGAGCGGCCACGGCTGCCGGCACCGGCCTGGCGGCGTGGCCGGGAAGAGGAACGGTTCTGGCCACCACGCCCGTTCTGGATGGGCTCTGCGCGGATGGACGGATCCGGCTCATAGCCCTCCAGCACCACCTTGGGGATCTCGCGCTTCAGGAGACGCTCGATATCCCGCAGCAGCTTGTGCTCGTCCACGCACACCAGGGAAACCGCCACGCCCTCGTTGCCGGCGCGGCCGGTGCGGCCAATGCGGTGCACATAGTCCTCCGGTACGTTGGGCAATTCGAAATTCACCACATGGGGCAGCTGATCGATATCCAGGCCGCGGGCCGCAATATCGGTGGCCACCAGCACGCGCAGACGGCCGCTCTTGAAATCCGCCAGGGCGCGGGTACGAGCGCCCTGACTCTTGTTGCCATGGATGGCAGATGCACTCAGGCCATCGCGGTCCAGCTGCTGGGCGAGCCGGTTGGCGCCATGCTTGGTGCGGGTGAATACCAGCACTTGGCGCCAGTTGTGCGAACCAATCATGTGGCTCAGCAACTCGCGCTTGCGGCTCTTGTCCACCGGGTGCACCACCTGCTCGATGCGCTCCGCGGTACTGTTGCGGCGCGCCACCTCGATGAGCTCCGGGCTGTTGAGCAGATTGCCGGCGAGTTGCTTGATCTCTTCAGAGAAGGTGGCGGAGAACAACAGGTTCTGGCGCGCGCCCTTGGCTGGCAACAGGGCCAGCACCTTGCGGATATCGTGGATGAAGCCCATATCCAGCATGCGGTCGGCCTCGTCCAGCACCAGGACTTCCACCTGCGACAGATCCACGGTCCTTTGGGAGGCGTGGTCCAGCAGGCGGCCGGGGGTGGCCACCAGAACATCCACACCGCGGCGCAGCTTGTCGATCTGGGGGTTGATCTTGACCCCGCCGAAGATCACCGCCGAGCGCAGGTCCAGGTGACGGCCATAGGTCTTCACGCTGTCGCCCACCTGGGCCGCCAGTTCACGAGTGGGGGTGAGCACCAGGGCGCGCACCGGGCGGCGGCCATTCTTGGGCGGATTGAGATTGAGTCGCTGCAACAGCGGCAGGGTGAAACCAGCGGTCTTGCCGGTGCCGGTCTGGGCGCCTGCCATGACATCGCGGCCCTCGAGGATAATGGGGATCGCCTTGCGCTGGATGGGAGTGGGTTCGGTATAGCCCTGCTCGCCAACGGCGCGCAGCAGTTCGGCCGACAGGCCAAGGGTATCAAAAGACATTCTTTTTTGTACTCCAGTCTTGCCCTCCCTGCGGCAGCATCTGCTGGCGGGAGCCGGTCCGGGCTGGATTATGGGGATTCTTCAGTCAAGCAGGAGACCCTGACACAGGGCTGACAGCTTACAAGAAATTTTCCGGCGGCACTAAAGCCGCAAAGGGTGCTGAACCGGTCGAGCACCCGGAAAGGCTGCAGTGTAACAGAAACCGACATCTTTGGTCCGGTTTTTTTCACGGCCTCCCGGACGAGCCATAGTATAATGGCCGGATCCCCCCGCTCGGAGCAAACATGCAATCAAAAACCATCTGGGTCGACGCCGACGCCTGTCCGAAAGTGATCAAGGAGATCCTCTACCGGGCCGCGGAACGCGTGGGTATCGCACTGATCCTGGTGGCCAACCAGCCCCTGCAGACCCCGCGTTCGCGTCACATCCGCTCGGTGCGGGTGGCGGCCGGCTTCGACGTGGCGGACAACCATATCGTGCAGCAGGCCCAGGCGGGTGATCTGGTGGTCACCGCAGACATCCCCCTCGCCGCCGAGGCCATCGCCAAGGGCTGCCTGGCCCTGAACCCGCGCGGTGAACTCTATGACGAAGGCAATATCCGCCAGCGCCTGAACATGCGCGACTTCATGGACAGCCTGCGCAGCAGCGGCATCAACACCGGCGGACCGGCCACCTTCAGCCTGGCCGACCGCCAGGCCTTCGCCAATCAGCTGGACCGCCTATTGGCCGACCTAGCCTGGCATGAGTGATGGACAAGAGGCAATGAAGAACAGTTTTTTCATCACCCATCACCCGTCACTCATCACTCATTACGCATCACCCAAACAAGTGGATGTTAATGCCATGAAACAAGTAAGCCGTGCCCTGCTCTTGCTGGCCGCCCTCGCCTGGCTGCCGGCAGGGGCCGCCGATGACCGCTTCGCCCAGGACATCGAGGCCGTGCGCGAGGTCTATCTGCAGGCGGCCGATGGCGACAAGCGCGCCGTGCGCAAGGCCATCAACAAGATCCGCAAGCTGGAGAGAAAATACCGCGGCCACCCCCTGGTGCTGGCCTATAAGGGCGGGGCGCTCTCGCTGCGGGGCATCGACGCCTACAAGCGCCCCCTGGACAGGATGCGCGAGACCGAAGAGGGGCTGGTGATCCTGGACCGCGCCCTGCGCCTGCTGAACAAATGGGAAGGGGACTACCTGGAGGCCGCCGAGGCCCGCCTGGTGGCCGCCTTTGTATTCATCAATCTGCCGGACTCCATCTTTCACCGCCTCCGGGAAGGCCAGCGCCTGGTGAAACGGCTCCTGGCCCATCCCAGATTTGCCGAGTTGCCCCGGGGCATGCGCGCGGCGATCTATTTCGCGGCGGCCACCAATGCCGACAAGCACAAGGACCAGCGCCAGTTCAAACACTATCTGGAACTGACGCTCGAAACCGACCCCCAAGGAAAAAACGCAGGGGAGGCCCGGACATTACTGAAAGCGATAGGCCAATGAAATGAAGACGCGGCTGGAACTGCAGGCCATCAGCAAATACTATGGCAGCGGCCCGCAACGGGTCACGGCCCTGCAGGATATTTCACTCTCCCTGGCCGCAGGCGAATTCCTCGCCGTGCAGGGCCCCTCGGGCAGCGGCAAGAGCAGCCTGCTCAATATCTGCGGTCTCATCGACACGCCCAGCGGCGGCCACTACCGCCTCAACGGCCAGAGCGTGGAAGGACTCGGCGCCGCGCAGCGCTGCGCCTGGCGGCGGCGCCACATCGGTTTCATCTTCCAGCGCCATCAACTGATCCCCGCCATGACGGTGTATGAAAACATCGCCTACCCCCTGTACCTCAACGGCGCCCGGCCCGCCCAGATGAGGACGGCGGCGCGCCTATGGCTGGAGAAGATCGGCCTCGGCGCGCGCCGCAATCATCTCCCCCGCCAACTCTCGGGCGGCGAACAGCAACGGGTCGGCGTCGCCCGCGCCCTCATCAAAGAGCCGCAACTGGTGGTGGCCGACGAGCCCAGCGCCAGCCTCGACCATCGCAACGCCCATGCCATCCTGATGCTGATGCGGGAACTCAATGAACAAGTCGGCGCCAGCTTCCTCATCGCCAGCCACGATGCCTTCGTCATCGATCACTGCGACCGCTGCATCGGCCTGCTGGACGGCCACCTGGAGGCCGCGCCATGAACAGCCTGCTGATCGCCGTGCGCAACATCCGCCGCGACAGCGGGCGCGTGCTCAGCACGGTGCTGATCATTGCCGTGGGCCTGGCCGCCCTGCTGACAGGCAATGGCTTCATGCTCTCCACCTACGACGCCCTGCAGGAAATCGTCATGCGCAGCGAAGGTCACGTCATCGTGCTGGCCGCCGACCCCAACCCCGTGCCGGGCGGCACCCATCAGCAACTCACCCTGGATCACTGGCAGGCAATCCGCGATGCCTTGTGGGACGATGAAAGAGTGCAGCGCGTCCTGCCCCGGGCGCACTTCGAGGGCTTGATCAGCAAGGGCGAGCGCAGCGCCGCCTTCTTCGGCAGCGGCGTCGATCCCGGCGAGGAATTCAAGGTCCACGGCCCCTTCCTGCGCACCACGAATGTGCTCGACCCCTGGCTCGGCGCCACCGATATGCCGGAGGTGATGCTGGGCACGGGGCTCGCCAGGATCCTGGATGCCCGGGAAGGCGACCCGCTGACCCTGCACACCCTGCGCGGCGACGGCCGGGCCGCCCAACTCCGGGTGCGCCTGGCAGGCCTCTATCACAGCGGCACCCCGGCCAGTGACGACCACACCCTGATGGTTAGCCTGGACAGCGCCGCCGCCCTGCTGGGCTCGGACCACATCAGCCAGCTGTCCATCTACCTGCAACAGCCGGCGCAGGCCGCCGCCCTCAGGCAGGAACTGCAAAACAGCCTGCCGGGCCTCACCGTGCAGACCTGGCAACAGCGCGCGGAACTCTACGACAAGGTCAAGGCCCAGTACGACCGCATCTTCGGCGTCATGGGCCTCATCATCCTGATCGTGGTCTTCCTCGCCATCTCCAACACCATCGCCCTGGCCATCTACCAGCGCCGCGCCGAGATCGCCACCCTGGGCGCGCTGGGCACGCCGCCGTCCCGCATCTACGTCAACTTCATCCTCGAGGCCTGCCTCATGGGCCTGCTTGCCACCAGCCTCGGCATGCTGCTGGCCTATGCCCTCGCCAACGCCATCAACCTCGCGGGACTCATGATGCCCGCCCCGCCCGGCAAGAGCGAGGGCTATCCCATCTACATCTATGTCTCCTGGCCTCACTACCTGGTCACCAGCGGCATACTCATCGCCATCGTGGCATTGGCCTCCCTGATGGCCGCCTACAACAATGCCCGGGTGAACATTGCCAAGGCCCTGTCATAGGTCATCGATTCAATCAGAACCCCATTTTTTTCTCTCCCCCTGTGAAACTCGAACCTCAAGCCAAAGGATTATGAGATCCCGTATAATCGACTAGCAACACCGCTACTTATGGGGGCTTGGCGAATCTTTGCTACAGTTACTTATAATCGTGTTGATTCAATATGTTAACCAGGGAGCAAAGCTGGGCCTGGCGGCAGATGTGGCGGCTTTATCATGTAAGGGGAATGGGCAATCGGAATAGTGGAGCGGCAGGACGATGACAAAGGCCGGAAAGAACAGGCAAGGGTCGAAGCCATCCCCCTTGCAGATGGCGCTGGCCAAGGGCCAGCGTTTGCAAGCAAAAGGCAAGTTGGCCGAAGCCGAAATCATCTATCGACAGGTGCTGGCCGCTTCACCGAGGCATCCCGAGGCCCTTTATCTACTGGCCTCCATAGCGCGCAGTGTTGGGCGGCATGAAAATGCCGTGCAATTACTCGCAAGCGCCATCACCCTCAATCCCGGCAACCCCAATTATCACCTCAGCCGAGGCGTCTCTCTGGAGGCCCTGCAGCGCTGGTCTGAAGCGATGGCCGATTACCGGCGTGTCATCGAAATCTGTCCGGATGCACCCGAGGCCTATAATAATCTGGGCAACGCCCTGCATGCCCAGGGGCGGCTTGATGAGGCGGTCGCGGCCTATCGGCAAACACTATCACTGAAGCCCGACTATCTCGATGCCCGGATTCATCTGGGACATGTCCTGAAGATGACCGGGGACCTCGAGGGGGCGATAAATGCCTATCGGCAGGCGATGGAGCAGGCTCCTGAACGGGTTGATCTCTATCGCTCACTGGTCAGCGTCAAACGCTTTTCGCAGCCGGACGACCCGGATCTGCAACGGATGCGTACGCTGCTCGAGCGACCGGAAACAAACCCGGAAATGGCCATGCATCTGCATTTTGCCCTGGGCAAGGCCTGTCATGAACTGCGTCAGCCAAGCAAAGCCTTTGCCCATTGGCAGGCAGCGAATCAGTTGATGCGGAGCAGTTATGACTATGATATCGAGCTAGAGGTCGAGCGAGTTCAGGCCATCAAGGCGGCATTCGATTCGCCGGCCATTGAAAGTCTTCGGCCGGACATCGAAAACGCGGCTCGCCCCATCTTTATCGTAGGCATGCCGCGTTCCGGCAGCTCGCTGACCGAACAGATTCTAGCCAGTCACCCGGATGTTGCCGGTACCGGGGAGGTGGCCGCCCTGCGCCAGGCGATAGAGGGCCAGATTGATTTCCCGGCCGGGGTCAGTGGCAATGCCGACAGGATCGGCAGGGCGGCCAAGGCCTATCTCGACAGGATGCAGTTCTTCAACACCGAGGGACGGCCGCGCACAACAGACAAGACGCTGTTCAATTTCTTTTATATCGGCATGATCCAGCTGATGTTTCCGAATGCGGCCGTCATTTGTTGTTGGCGCGATCCACTCGATACCGGCCTGTCCTGCTACCGCCAGTATTTTCCTGACATCCACCGTTTCGCCTATGACCTCTATGAAATCGGTCGTTTTTACGGGATCTTTGCCGACCTAATGGCCTATTGGCATGAACGCTTGCCGGGCTTTGTCCTCGACTTGTCTTATGAGGATCTGGTTGCCGATCAGGAAGGCCAGACCCGCCGCCTGCTCGATTTTTGCGACCTGCCGTGGGACGACGCCTGCCTGAATTTTCATCAGACCCGCCGCGCCGTCAAGACGAGCAGCGCGACTCAGGTTCGTGAGCCGCTGTATCGTTCGGGTATGGAGCAGTGGAAACCCTACGCCCCTTATCTGGAAGAACTGCAGCGTGGTTTGCAGGCCATTCCCCTGCGCCTTCCGGTCGCTCGCTGACTGGCAGCGGCTCTTCTGTTTATGGGGTAAAAAACGTTTGGCGGGTTGTTACTCTTTGCATTCCATTCGCCTTTTGAGCCCCCATATCAGACAGCGTCACCCTGCCTGCTCAGTTGCCCCTGCGATTATTGTCTACGCAGTTACCCAGCCAGGGACTGCTGACCGATAGCGAAGACCTGCGCCCCTATGATTACCAT
>CAYRLE010000009.1:50280-52520 GCA_964425105.1 uncultured Gammaproteobacteria bacterium
CTCCATATCAACAGGTAATTTTGTGCGCTGAGCCTGTCCTGCTCAACCCGGCGAACGCAGTAGCTAAAGGCGCCGTAGGCTTATGTGATTTTGTCACTGATAACTGTTGAGAGTTCTGGTCAACTATCATCAGTCCAACGAAAAAAGCGAGGTAAATACCATGAAAAGCGTGACTGAAAAGATAGGAGTCATACAGAACACCGGTCTTTATGACAGAGCTATTCGTATCATAATCGGTGCATTTCTGCTCGGTGGCGCGGTGGTTCATTTGGAAATGGGGGGCGGCCTGATGAGTTGGCATGCCTATGCAGGGTTGATCTCCATCTATCCATTTCTTACGGGCATTCTGGGATGGGATCCGTTCTACAGCCTGTTCCATGCGAAAACCTGCGACCTGTCCGAGAAGAACCGCTGTGGCACGTTTCCCTACCAGGTCGATGCCGTAATGGGGCATAACCCGATTTCAGATCAGGAATTCGACCATAGCCTGACAGGTTCGCACCATGAGGTGTCCGGCCACGGGAAGAAGGCCGCTTAATCAGACGCTCCATAGAGGCTCTTCACAGGCAGTGATCATCCCGACCGTAAGAATGCGGCCGGGATGTATATTTTATCCTGCTGGCAATCAAACAAATCGGTACCTTGATCACTTACCAAATAACAACACAGGCACCATTGTCTCCAGTACTGACCTGACAGCATATAGAAGGCGTCATCATGAACATGATCATCAGATATCTTAAGAGCCTGCTGTTAATCGAACTACTAAGTGGTTTAAGGCTAACTGGAAAGTATCTTTTGGCCAAAAAGATCACGGTTCAATATCCCGAAGAGAAAACCCCCCAATCACCACGATTTCGTGGACTGCATGCTCTACGCCGTTATGCCAACGGCGAAGAACGTTGTATTGCATGCAAGCTCTGTGAAGCCGTCTGTCCGGCAGTATGCATCACCATAGAAGCCAAAGAAGCTGAAGACGGATTACGCCGCACTACTCGCTATGATATCGATCTGTTTAAATGTATCTATTGCGGGTTCTGTGAAGAAGCATGCCCGGTCGACGCAATTGTTTTGACACGCATTTTCGAATTTCATTATGAAAAAAGAGGGGACGAAGTTATTGCAAAAGAACAGCTATTGGCCATCGGTGACCGCTGTGAAGAAGAGATTGCTGCCGACCGAGCGGTAGATGCACCCTACCGTTAAGGAACCTCCGATTGAGTCCATGCTGGATAGATGGGAATTTCAGCCACCAGGCGCCGTTTCATGCTCAAAGACATTATCGAACTGTATCCCAACCCTGGCCGGAAACACGGATTAAAGGGTTTGTACCTGGGGCAGATACCTGAAAACAGGCGTACCAGTAATCTACCCTTTATCTACAGCAGTTTTATATCCAGCCTGGATGGTCGAATTGCTTTGCCGGGTGCTGGGCGCAACAGCCACCAGCTACCCCAGGCGATTGTCAATACACGCGACTTGCGCCTGTTTCAGGAACTGGCAGCCCAGGCGGATCTTCTCATAACTAGCGCCCGCTACTTCCGCCAGACTGCAGACCAAGAGGCCCAGACAAAATTGCCGCTGGGTCCTTTAGAACATTTTGATGACTTGCGCGCATGGCGCATCGAGCGGGGTTTATCACCACAACCTGACATTGCGGTATTCAGTGCCAGCCTCGATATCCCGGCAACTGCACTCAATCAGTATCGGGAAAGAAATATTATTCTGATAACAGGCTCAGCGTCCGATTCGAAAAAACTAGAGGAGACACGCAGCCGTTCACATGTACAAGTAATTACCTGCGGGCACAATGTAAACATTGATGCTTCCCTGCTGCGAAGCAAGCTGGCTGACCGGGGTTACTGGCGCATTTTTTCCATCGCGGGCCCATCGGTCATGAATACCCTGGTACAAGGGAACGCATTGGACCGCTTATATCTTACAATCACGCATTGCCTGCTAAGTGGAACAGAATTTGATACTTTCGTCTGGGGCCCCGAGCTCAGTCCCGCATGCCGCATGCCGCTCCGGGCAATGTACCTTGATACCCATGCGCCAGACGGCACAGAGCAGACATTTGCCATCTACGGTCAATAAAGATGATCACTGCTTAAGGCTATTCAGGGCACCGCCAGCAAGGAGATGTTTGCGCTCCCGATCCGACACTTCGAGCAGTGTCATGAAACGCCATCCATCGACCTCTACGGGAATCTCTACAGCTCCTTGTTCGACATGACTTC
>CAYRLE010000010.1:0-34606 GCA_964425105.1 uncultured Gammaproteobacteria bacterium
CATCACTCATCACTCATTACTCATCACCAGATTACTCATCACCAGTCACCCCTCTCAGCTGCGCGCCACCCTGGCGGTGATGCGCCAATCCTGCCCCACGGCACGCATGTCTAGTATCTCCAGCTGCAGGGCATCGCTGAGGTGTTGGAGACCGGGCAGAGCCAGCAAGCCCCGGGCATCGCATCCCAAAAGACGCGGCGCCATGTAGAATACCAGTTCATCCACCCAGCCGCCGGCCACCATGGCTCCGGCCAGCTGCGGGCCGGACTCCAGCAGCACTTCGTTGATCTGCAGGCGCGCCAGATGGTGCAGCGCGGCCTCCAGATCCACCATCCCACCGCGGGCGGGGAAACAGGCCACGGCAGCGCCCCGCGCCTCCAGGGCTGAGATCCTTGTCATGTCCTCGCGGGCGGTGACGATGAGTGTCTCTCCGGGTCCAGACAGGATGCGGGCATCAGGCGGGGTCCGCAGCCGTGTATCCACGATCACCCGCAGGGGTTGGCGCGCAGCCTGCGCGTCCTTTGCCTGCGGACGCACCGTCATGGCAGGGTCATCGGCCAGGACGGTGCCAATGCCCGTCATGACGGCAGAACTGCGCGCGCGCAGACGCTGCACGTCACGGCGCGCGGCAGCGGCAGTGATCCACTTGCTTTCCCCGCTGGCGGTGGCGGTGCGTCCATCCAGGCTCATGGCCAGCTTGCAGCGCACCAGGGGGGTGCCCCGTTCCATGCGTAGCACATAACCGGGGTTGAGGGCCGCCGCCTGCGCGGCACACAGGCCGCTGAAGACCCGGATACCGGCTGCCTGCAGCGCCCGCAGGCCCTTGCCCGCCATCAAGGGATTGGGATCGGCCATGGCGACCACCACCACCGCCACCCCCGCCTCGATGAGGGCCCCGGTGCAGGGGGGCGTGCGCCCCTGATGACAGCAGGGCTCCAACGTGACATAGGCCACTGCGCCATGGGCGGCCCCCCCCGCCTGGCGCAGGGCCACCACTTCGGCATGAGGCCCACCCGCCCGTTCATGCCAGCCTTCGCCGACGATGCGCCCCTCACGAGCCAGGACACAGCCCACCCGCGGGTTGGGGTCTGTGGTGTAGAGGCCGTGCTGAGCCAGCTGCAGGGCGCGGCCCATGAAGCCATAATCCGCGGCGCTGAAATTCATCGCCTGCGCGGACCTTCCCGATCCGGCCGGGTGCAGGAAAGGAACGGCGGCCTCATCATGGCTTGCCTTCCTGCTTCTCGCCCTTCAGCAGAGACAGCTGACGCCGCTTCTGCTCCGGCGAGGCGCCCTGTTGCAGGCGTTCGATCTCCTCGCGAAAGGCATTGACGTCCTGGAAGCTCCGATAGACCGAGGCAAAGCGGACATAGGCCACTTCGTCCAGTTCCCGCAGTTCCTCCATGACCCATTCCCCCAGCTGCCGTGAAGGCACCTCGCGCTCGCCGCAGGTGTGCAGGTAGCGCTTGATGCGGCTCAGCGACAGTTCGATGTCATCGATATTGACCGGGCGCTTTTCCAGGGCCCGCAGAATACCGCGCCGTAACTTGTCCTCGTTGAAAGGCTCGCGGGTGCCGTCGCTCTTGACGATACGGGGAAACACCAACTCGGCGGTCTCAAAGGTCGTGAAGCGTTCGCCACAGCCCAGGCATTCGCGGCGCCGGCGGATGGCATTACCCTCGCTGGCCAACCGCGAATCGATCACCTTGGTCTCGTCTTCACCGCAAAACGGACAGCGCATGCGCCCTCCTCAGGCTCAAACACGCCGCCCCTAGCGGGCGCCGTTGCTTACACATCTACCTGCCCGGCCTTGATTCAGCCGGCCTCTCCCTGATAGACCGGAAAACGGCGGCAGATCTCCAACACCTGCCCCTTGACCCGCTCGATGGTATCAAGGTTGCCGACATCGTCGAGGATGTCGCAGATCCAGTCCGCCAGCAGGGAGGCCTCCGTCTCCCTGAAACCACGGGTGGTCATGGCCGGCGTCCCGATGCGGATACCGCTGGTGACAAAGGGGGAGCGGGGATCGTTGGGAACACTGTTCTTGTTGACCGTGATATTGGCGGCACCCAGCGCCTCATCGGCCTCCTTGCCGGTAATCCCCTGCTCGATGAAATCCACCAGAAAAAGGTGATTGTCGGTGCCGCCGGACACGATGCGGTAGCCACGCTGCTGCATGCGGCCTGCCATCTCCCGGGCATTGGCCACCACCTGCCGTTGATAATCCCCGAACTCCGGCTGCAGGGCCTCCTTGAAGGCCACTGCCTTGGCGGCGATGACATGCATCAGGGGGCCGCCCTGGATGCCGGGGAAGACCATGGAATTGAGTTTCTTCTCGATCTCTGGGTTGGCGCGCGCCAGGATGATGCCGCCGCGGGGGCCGCGCAGGGTCTTGTGGGTGGTGGAGGTGGTGATATCGGCAATGGCCACCGGACTGGGATAGCAACCGGCGGCGATCAAGCCTGCGACATGGGCCATGTCCACGAACAGATAGGCACCCACTTCATCGGCGATATCACGGAAACGCTGCCAGTCCACCACCCGGGAATAGGCGCTGAAGCCCGCCACGATCATCCGCGGGCGATGCTCGCGCGCCAAGGCCTGCACCTGGTCATAGTCGATCTCGCCGCTGGCAGGATCCAGGCCATATTGCACGGCATGATAAATCTTGCCGGAGAAATTGACCTTGGCGCCGTGGGTGAGATGGCCACCGTGGGCGAGACTCATGCCAAGAATGGTATCGCCGGGATTGAGCAGCGCCATGTAGACCGCGGCATTGGCCTGGGACCCCGAATGGGGCTGGACATTGACGTAGGCGGCGGAAAACAGCGCCTTGGCGCGGTCGATGGCAAGCTGCTCCACCTGGTCCACGTATTCGCAGCCGCCATAATAGCGTTTGGCAGGATAACCTTCGGCGTATTTGTTGGTCAGCACCGAGCCCTGGGCTTCCAGCACCCGCGGACTGGCATAATTTTCCGAGGCGATCAGTTCGATATGTTCTTCCTGACGGCGCTTCTCACCCTCGATGGCGGCCCAGACCTCGTCGTCGAATCCCGCGATTTTCATGGTCGCTGCAAACATACTTCACCTTCCCGACAAATTTAGATAGTGGCAATCAGAAAAAAGCCGTTAGCATACCCTATTGGCCAGATCCTGGCCAGGCAGGATGCCCTGCCTTTGCTGCGGCCGCTTTCGCGCAAAAGACGATGCCAAAACCGGACAACCTCGCTATCTCACGCAAAATCAACAAATTACACCTGCCTCGGGCGATATGGGATGCCTGCCCTGCTGTTAATCACCAACCAGATATGGTAAAATTATAAGTCTTGTTAATTCAGTCACTTAAAGCAGTGACCGTCAAATAACCGACTCGCACTGCCCAAGGTGCCGCAGTCTCACCTCGCCAGGCACGCATGCCCGCAAGGAACCGGAAACCGATGCCTGTCACGATCTAGGGAAAGTGACCATAAGCAATGTATAAAAAACAGTCGATATCAATCACTCCCAAGACCCTTCACCTGCTGCAGGCACTGAAAAGCACTCAGACAGGGGCCGCCATCTATGAGCATGTGCAAAACGTGCTGGAAGACTTCGAGACCGGCGCCCAGCAGACCCAACAGGCCTACCTGGACCTGATCCAACTGCTGCTGGAAGAACTCGCCAAGCAACTGCCCGCCGATTCACCCCTCCTGATCCACCTGAAACTGATCAAGATGCGCCTCGCCCTGCCCCTCAGCCTATCCGAGATCCACGCCATCGGCGAGCAGGTGCGCAGCCTGTCGCGCAAACTGAGCGAGGAAATCGCCCTCCCTCCCGACTCACTCAAGAAGGCACTGCTGGAGGAAACCGCAACCGTTCCCCAGCCGCCCGCCGGCGCGCCCAGTGCTCCTGCCCAGGAAGCCCAGGAAACGGAGACGGCAACGCCTCCGGGCGAGGAGGCGGAGGAGCGCGCAGCCCCAGAAACCCCACCCGAGGTGGAACTGAGCGGCGGCCAGCGCCTGGAAGACAAGCGCAAGCGGATCCGCAAGATTCAGGAGACCCTGGCCACCCATCTCGCAGACGTCATCAAGCAAAACGAGAAGTTCGGCATCCTCCTGGAAGTGGAGCACGAATCGCTGCGCCAGACCGACAACATCGATGAGATAAGCACCCTCAAGGAAACCCTGATCAGGGAAGTCACCAAGCTGATGGAGGGACACCACGAGCTGACCAGGAAGCTGGAAAGCGCCAACAAATACCTCCACATCATCGAAAGCGAAGGCCAGTATCTCAATGATGAACTGACGCGGGTGCACATCCTCAGCCTCACCGACGAGTTGACTGAACTGCCCAACCGGCGCGCCTTCATGCGGCGCCTGGAAGACGAAGTGGCACGCGTCCAGCGTTACGGCTATCCCCTCTCGCTGGCGCTCCTGGACATGGACCGTTTCAAGGACATCAACGATACCTACGGCCATGCGGCGGGAGACGAGGTGTTGCGCAACTTTGCCAGCAATATCCTCACCATTTTCCGCCATCACGACATGGTGGCCCGCTACGGCGGCGAGGAATTCGCTGTCATTCTTCCCAACACCGATCAGCACGGCACCCTGCGCGCCCTGCAGAAGGTGCAGAAGAAGACGGCGGAGAGCCCCTATCACTACAATGGCGAGACCCGCCCCATGCCTACATTCTCTGCCGGCATCGCCCTCTACCGCCCAGGAGAAACCCCGGGCAGCCTCATCGAACGGGCCGACAAGGCCCTTTATCAGGCGAAGCGGCTGGGGCGCAACCGCATTGAACTGGCCAACAACGACCCTATCGAAGCCTCTGCCCGCTAGGAACGCCGAGACGCCGGAAAAGGGGCACTCAGGGGCGGCTGTCGGCCTCCTGCGCCTCCTTCTCCACCGGCATCAGATCCGCCTTGCTGACCCCCAGGGCCAAAACACTGGAACTGGCGATGTAGATCGAGGAATAGGTCCCCACCACCACTCCGATGATGAGCGCCAGAGCAAAGCCGTGGATAATCTCGCCCCCGAGAAAGAACAGGGCCAGCAACACCAGCAGGGTGGTCAGGGAGGTGATCAGGGTGCGGGACAGGGTCTGGTTGATGGAGAGATTGAGGATCTCCAGCGGTTCCCCCTTGCGCAGCTTGCGGAAATTTTCCCGGATACGGTCGAACACCACGATGGTGTCGTTGAGGGAATAGCCGATCACCGCCAGGATGGCCGCCAGTACGGAGAGGTCGAATTCCAGCTGCAACAGGGAAAAAATCCCGATGGTGATGATGACATCATGCACCAGCGCGATAACAGACCCCGCTGCAAAACGCTTCTCGAAACGTACCGCCACATAGACCAGGATTCCCAACAGGGCATAGAGCATGGCCAGCCCCCCGTCCTCGGTCAATTCATCGCCCACCTGCGGGCCGACGAATTCGATGCGCCGCATCTCCACCTTGCCGGGATAGTGCTTATGCAGCGCATCCAGCACCTGGGTGCTGATCTGGGCACTGCTCAGCCCCTCGCGTGGTGCAAGGCGAATCAACACATCATGAGCTGAACCGAAATACTGCACCATGGCCTCTGAAAAGCCGGCCTTCTCTATAACATTACGCACAGCATCCAACTCGATGGCCTGCGGTGAACTGATTTCCACCAGGGTGCCGCCGGTAAAATCCACTCCCAGATTGAGGCCGCGACTGAACAGCGACCCCAGGGATACGAGCACCAGCACAATGGAGAACATGGCAGCCAGCCGGCGCCGGCCCATGAAGTCGAAATTGGTTTCTGTGAACAATTGCATGATGATTCCGAATCAGCTCCTGCTGGCTAAATGGAGAGTTTCTTGAGACGCCGGCCGCCATACAGCAGGTTGACCACGGCCCGGGTGCCCATGATGGCGGTAAACATGGAGGTCAGAATGCCGATGGACAGGGTGACGGCAAAGCCCTTGATGGGCCCGGTGCCGAAACTGTAGAGCACCACGGCCGCGATCAGCGTCGTGATATTTGCATCGGCGATGGTGGACAGGGCCTTGCTGTAACCAGCCTGGATACTGGCATGGGGGCTGTTGCCATTGCGCAACTCCTCGCGGATGCGCTCGAAGATCAGCACATTGGCATCCACCGCCATACCCACTGTCAGCACAATACCGGCGATGCCCGGCAGGGTCAGCGTGGCCTGCAGCAGGGACAGCAGTGCGACGATCAGCACCAGATTCATGGCCAGCGCGAGATTGGCCACCAGGCCGAAGGCCCGGTACCAGAGCGCCATGAAAACCAGCACCACCACGAAGCCGATGATCACGGACTGGAAACCCTGCGCGATGTTTTCCTGTCCCAGGCTTGGCCCCACGGTGCGTTCCTCGACGATCTCAATGGGGGCGGCCAGGGCGCCGGCACGCAGCAGCAGCGCCAGGTTGCGCGCCTCTTCGGTGCTGGACAGGCCGGTGATCTGGAAGCGCTTGCTGAAATGATCACGGATGGTGGCCACATTGATGACCTCCTGAATAACCTTGGTGGTCTTCACCTTCTTGCCATCGATGACGCGGGTCTGGGGTTTGGTCTCGATGAACACCACCGCCATGGCCTTGCCGATGTTCTCCTTGGTCACCTGCCCCATCTTGCGGGCGCCCTTGCTGTCCAGGGTGATAAAAACGGCGGGTGAGCCACTCTGCTGATCGATACCGGAAGCGGCATCGATAATCTGGTCGCCGGTGACGATGATGCGTTTCTTGAGCAGAATGGGTTCACCACTGCGCTGTCGATAGAGACGCGTCCCAGGCGGCACCCGGCCCGCCAGGGCATCTGAAATGTTGGCTGTTTCATCGGCGAGGCGGAACTCCAGGGTGGCGGTGGCGCCGAGGATCTCCTTGGCGCGCGCCGGGTCCTGAACACCGGGCAGCTGGACCACGATGCGGCTGTCCCCCTGCTGCTGGATCACTGGCTCCGCCACGCCCAGTTCATTGACGCGCTTGCGCAGGGTAATGATGTTCTGCTGCAGGGCGAATTTCTTGGTGTCCCGGACCTCCTGATCGCTGAGGTGCACCTGCAGATAATAACCGCCATCCCGCTCCACATCCCTGCGTACCAGGCCCCGGTATTCACGGGCAATGAGGTCATTGGCTTTCTCCCGCTCGGCGGCATCGCGGAACTTGATCTCCAGCCCACCCCCCTTCATGCGCCCAATGGCCAGGTAACGGATCTTTTCCTTGCGCAGCACCGAACGGATATCGCTGACATAACGCTCCTCGGCCTGGCGGATGGCGGTAACCATATCCACCTCCATCAGGAAGTGAACCCCGCCACGCAGATCCAGGCCCAGGTACATGGGGTCGGCCCCCAGGCTGGCCAGCCAGTCGGGGGTGGCCGGCAGCAAGGTCAAGGCCACCACGTAGTCATCCCCCAATTCATCGCTCAGCCGGTCGCGGGCCTTGAGTTGGCTCTCAGTATCAGGAAAGCGAATGGTCAGCCGCTGCTTGACCAGTTCCATGGAGCGATAGGCCAGGCCGGCATCCTGCAAGACATTGCCAACACGCCCCTTGGTGGCCTCGTCGATCACGGCCCCGCGCAGGGGGGAGATCTGGATAGCGGGATCCTCGCCATAGAGATTGGGCAGGGCATAGACGATGCCTGCCACCACCACCAGCACGATCAGCAGATATTTCCACAGGGGATATTGATTCATGATTGCTTCACTACGGATAATGACCGGGACGGTTCAAGCCACATCAGTCTGACTTGTCTGACTTGCCTGGCTTGTCTAATTTGTCTGGCTTGCCTGTCTTTTCTGATTTATCTGATTTGAGGGTGCCCTTGGGAACCAGGGAGGCGATGGCGTTGCGCTGCACCTTCACGCGGACACCCTCGGAGACCTCCAGGGTGATGAAATTCTCGTCCAACTTGGTGATCTTTCCCAGCAGGCCGCCGTTGGTCACCACTTCATCCCCCTTGGCCATGGAAGCAACCATCTGTTTGTGTTCCTTGGCCCGCTTGATCTGGGGACGCAGCAGCAAAAAATAGAAGATGACAAAAATCAGGATCAGCGGCACCAGGCTGGCAAATCCCGACTCAACGCCCCCCGGCGCCCCCTGGGCCCAGGCGTCATTGATGAAAAAACTCATGGATGCTCCCTCTTTTCGATGTCAGAAATCAAACAGCGCGATATTATCACACAGATGGCACCTCTTGCGCGCGTTTTTCATAAAACTCCCCGACGAATGCCGCCACTGTCCCCTGGGCGACGGCCTCCCGCAGCCCCTGCATGAGATGCTGGTAATAATGGAGATTGTGACAGGTATTGAGGCGCGCCCCCAGGATCTCATTGCACACCGCCAGATGGCGCAGATAGGCGCGGCTGTAGTGGCGGCACGTATAACAGCTGCAGGTCTCATCCAGCGGACGGGTGTCAGTGCGATAGCGGCTGTTGCGGATGCGGACCACCCCCTGGCTGACGAACAGATGGCCATTGCGGGCATTGCGGGTGGGCAGCACACAATCGAACATGTCCACGCCCCTGCGCACCGCCTCGACGATATCCTCCGGCTTGCCCACACCCATGAGATAACGGGGCCGGGCATCCGGCATCAGCGGCAGGAGATGGTCGAGTATGCGCAGCATGTCCACCTTGGGCTCACCCACCGAGAGGCCGCCGATGGCATAGCCGTCGAAACCGATCTCCAGCAGCCCAGCCAGGGAACGGGCACGCAGCTCTTCATACATGCCGCCCTGGACGATGCCGAACAGCGCCGCCGCGGCCCCTCCGTGGGCCGCCTTGCTGCGCGCCGCCCAGCGCAGCGAGAGCTCCATGGAACGGCGCGCCTCCTCCTCGCTGGCGGGATAGGGGGTGCACTCGTCGAAACTCATGATGATGTCCACACCCAAGGCCTGCTGCACGGCCATGGACTCCTCGGGGCCGAGAAACACCTGCGCACCATCCACTGGCGAGCGGAAGGTCACCCCCGCCTCGGACAGGGTGCGCAGATCCCCCAGGCTGAAAACCTGAAAACCGCCGGAATCGGTGAGAATGGGACCCGGCCAGTTCATGAACTCATGAAGACCGCCGTGGGCGGCAATGATCTCCACACCGGGGCGCAGCATCAAATGAAAGGTATTGGCGAGAATGATCTGCGCACCCTGCTCGCGCAGTTCCTCCGGGGTCATGGCCTTCACCGTGCCGTAGGTCCCCACCGGCATGAAGGCCGGCGTCTCCACCGTGCCCCGTGCCAGCTGCAGACGGCCACGCCGTGCCGCGCCGTCACTGGTCAATAATTCGAATTCCATCGTTTGATTCTTTACCTCTTTAAAGAGAGCAAAGAGGAAAGATACAAGATACAAGAGAAAAAGAAAGGCGCTTCCAAAAGCCGGACAATAAAATATGTGCGCCGCAGGTGCACACAACTACTTGTACCTTGATATCTTGTATCTTTGCTCAATATAGAAACATCGCATCCCCATAGCTGAAGAAGCGGTAGCGCTGCGCCACGGCATGGCGGTAGGCCGCCATGACCCGTTCCATGCCGCCGAAGGCGCACACCAGCATCAGCAGGGTGGACTCCGGCATATGGAAGTTGGTAATCAGGGCGTCCACGGCGCGGAACTCGTAGCCCGGCGTGATGAAAATATCGGTTTCGCCGGAGAAAGCCTGCAGTGACCCGTGGCGCGCCGCGCTCTCCAGGCTGCGCACCACCGTCGTCCCCACGGCGATCACCCGCCCCCCCTGCTCGCGGGCGCGCTGCACCGCCGCACAGGTGGTGGCGGGAACCTCCACGAACTCGCGATGCATGCGGTGGTCACGGATATCGTCCACGCGCAGCGGCTGAAAGGTGCCGGCCCCCACATGCAGGGTCACATAGGCGCTCGTCACCCCCGCGTCCTGCAGCTGCGCCAGCAGGGCCTCATCGAAATGCAGTCCGGCAGTGGGGGCGGCCACGGCGCCGCTGTGCCTGGCGAACACCGTCTGGTAACGCTGGCGGTCGAGATGCTCATCGCCGCGCTCGATATAAGGCGGCAGGGGCATGTGGCCGATCTCCTCCAGAAGCGAGGCCACCGGCCGGCCGGCGGCGAAGCGCAGGCGGTAAAACATATCCTCCCGGCCCAGTACCTCGGCGCGCACGGCGCCGGCGAATTCGATCCACCCGCCGGGCCGCAGCGGTTTGCTGGAGCGGATCTGGGCCAGTACAGTGCGGCCGTCCAAGATCCGTTCCACCAGCATTTCGATGCGCCCCCCGCTGTCCTTGCGGCCATGAAGGCGCGCCGCAATCACGCGGGTGTCGTTGAAAACCAGCAGATCCCCCGGCCGCAGCAGGGCAGGCAGATCTGTGAAACGCCGATCCGCTGTCTCCCCGCGCCCCAGGCACAACAGGCGGCTGGCAGAGCGCTGCGGCAGCGGATACTGAGCAATGAGCTCCGCCGGCAGTTCGTAATGGAAGGCACTGCGCCGCATCATGCGATCCGCAGAGGCAAGGGAGTCTGCATCATTCATCTTGTCACCCGGGAGTTGCCACTTTATACTCTAGCGGCGATCATTGCCGGGGTGGCGGAACTGGTAGACGCGCCGGACTCAAAATCCGGTGGTTTTGCGACCGTGAGAGTTCGAGTCTCTCTCCCGGCACCATTTTTAATGGATTGCACAAACAACATAACAATACGATTTAAGCTGAGCGGGGCGCCAGATTAACACAATCAGCCTCCGCGACAACTGCGGAATATCCTGCATTCACCCATATACGACGCGCTGCAGGTTAAATATTTTGCGCCTGTTGTCGACATCATAACGGCCCCCCGCCTGAAAGGCGGCGCACCGGCCTAGATACTCTTCTAACTTCACGACGCGGATTCTTACAAATATGCCTGGTACACGTTTTTCACTGGAAGTCCAACCTGTCATTCCCCAGCGCCTGCAACGCCTCGAGGAGTTGGCCAACGATCTCCTCTACAGCTGGGACAGCCAGGTGCGCAGCCTGTTCGTCAGGCTGGACCCTGAACTGTGGAACAGCTGCGGCCATAATCCCAAGGTATTTCTGCGCCGCATCTCCCAGAACAAGCTGGAAACTGCGCTCCAGGACCCGGTCTATATCCGTGACTATGACGTGGTGCTGTCCTCCTACGACGCCTATCACAACTTCCACCAATATCCACGTGCCGGGGTCCAGCAACTGCTGGACCCCGAACGGGACTTGGTAGCCTATTTCTGCGCAGAATTCGGTTTTCACGAGAGCTTCCCCATCTATTCCGGCGGCCTGGGCATCCTGGCTGGCGACCACTGCAAGGCCGCCAGCGACCTGGGGGTACCGTTCGTGGCCGTGGGCCTGATGTACCGGGAAGGCTACTTCCATCAGACCATCGACGGCATGGGCAATCAGGTGGCCCACTACTTCCGCTCCGAGCCTGAGGACCTGCCCATCACCGCCGCCCGCAACGCGGATGGCCAGGAGATCCAGGTCCAGGTCGCGATGCCGGGACGGACCGTCCACCTCAAGGTATGGCAGGCCAAGGCGGGGCATGTGACTCTCTATTTCCTCGACAGCGACCTGCCCGAAAACAATGATGAAGACCGCCGCATCACCTATCAGCTCTACGGCGGTGACATCAACACGCGCATTCAGCAGGAAATCGTGCTCGGTATCGGTGGCGTACGGGCCCTGCGCGCGGCGGGACTGGCCCCCTCGGTCTGGCATATCAATGAAGGCCATTCCGCCTTCCAGATCCTGGAGCGCTGCCGAACCCGCGTCGAACAGGGGGCAGATTTCGCCAGCGCCCTGGAGTGCGTCTCTTCCAGCACCGTGTTCACCACCCACACCCCCGTCCCTGCCGGCCACGACATCTTCGAGCACGAGCACATCCTGAGCTATTTCGATGATTACCTCCGTGACCTGAATATCGATAAGCAGCGTTTTCTGCAGCTGGGATCCTATCCCGCCAACAAGAGCGGCTTCAACATGACTTCCCTGGCGCTGCGCGGCTCCAAGTTTCACAATGGTGTCAGCCGCATCCACGGCCAGGTCGCCTCCCACATGGAGGCCTATATCTGGCCCCAGGTGCCACCGGAGGAGAACCCTATCGACTATGTCACCAACGGCGTTCATATTCCCACCTTCCTGGCGCGGGAATGGATCAACCTGCTGGACCTGCACTTTGGCGGCAGCTGGCGCAATGAACTGCTCAACGAGGCCTTCTGGGAGGCGATCGACGATATCCCCGACCACAGCTTCTGGAGTGTGCGCCAATCCCTAAAGACCAAGCTGTTCGACGATACCTACAAGCGCATCACCAAACAACACTTGCGCAATGGCTGCAGCCCGACCCAGATCGAACGCCTGACCCGCCATCTCACCACGCCGGAAAGCGATATCCTGACCGTCGGTTTTGCGCGCCGCTTCGCCACCTACAAGCGGGCCCTGCTGTTGTTCTCCGATCCTGAACGGCTGGCGCGGCTGGTCAACGATCCGCAGCGTCCGGTACTGTTCATCTTTGCCGGCAAGGCCCACCCCCACGATGTCCCGGGACAGGAACTACTCAAGACCATCCATGAGTTTTCCCGCCGTCCGGAATTCGAAGGCAAGATCCTCCTGGTGGAGGGCTACGACCTGGCCCTGGGACGCAAGCTGGTGAAAGGCGTCGACGTCTGGCTCAACACGCCCCAATACCCCCTGGAGGCCAGCGGCACCTCGGGAGAAAAGGCCGGCATCAACGGCGCCATCAATCTCAGCGTCCTGGACGGCTGGTGGGGTGAAGGCTACAACGGGGAGAACGGCTGGGCCATCACCCCCCACGGACCGCACTTCGACGACGAGTTCCGCAATCGCGAAGAGGCCAATGAACTCATGGACCTGCTGGAAACCCAGGTGGTGCCGCTCTATTACGCACGCGACGGCCATGGCTATTCCAAGGGCTGGGTGGCCAAATCCAAGGCCTCCATGAGGACCCTGATGCCGCGCTTCAATGCCCAGCGCATGGTGATGGACTATGTCAGGAAGTATTACAACAAGGCCAGCCGCCAGGCCTTCCACCTGCGCAGGGACGACTGCCAGCCCGCCCTGGAACTGGCGCGCTGGAAGGAAAAGGTCGCCCAGGCCTGGCCGCGGGTCAGCCTGCGCCAAGTGGACGACTTTGCCGGCACCATCAAACACGGCGAGGTTTTTCCCATCCGGGTGGCCGCCCTATTGGACGGCCTGGATACCAGCGACGTCTACATGGAATGCCTGGTGGGGATAGAAAACGAACAGGGTGAATTCCAGCCTCAGAAGATTTATCGCCTGGAGGCGCAGGGACAGAATAAACAGGGCGAGACCCTGTTCTCACTGGACCTGAAATCGCCCCTCTCGGGACTCCAGTACTACAAGATCCGCCTCTATCCCTACCATGAACTGCTGGGACGGCGCTTCGAGACCGGACTTATGCTGTGGCTTTGATTCTCTGAGTGAGGAGTGAGGTGGAACCCCGTGGGCAGGCGCAGCACCCCTCACCCCTCACACCTCACCTCTTCTCACACCCGCCCGTAGAGTTCGGCGAGATGGCGCAGCCGCCCCGTGACGCCTGCGGGCATCTGCTCCCACTGAAAGCGCCAGCGCCAGTTGCCCTGCTCCGTGCCGGGGACATTCATACGGTGGCGGCTGTCCAGACCCAGGACATCCTGCATGGGCAGCACGGCCATCACGGCTACTGAGGCCTGCGCGGTGCGCATCAGGGACCAGAGCATGTCTTGCTCCCCTGTCAGCCCCAGGTATTCCCTGACATAGCCGCGGCTTTCCTCGCTCAGGCCGTGCAACCAGCCCAGGGTGGTGTCGTTGTCATGGGTGCCGGTATAGACCACGGCATTGCGCTCGTGGTTGTGGGGCAGATAGGGGTTGTCGTGGCTGCCGTCGAAGGCAAACTGCAATATACGCATCCCCGGCAGGGCGTACTTCTCGCGCAGGGCCGTCACCTCTGCGGTGATCACCCCCAGGTCCTCCGCCACGAAGGGCAGGCTGCCATAACGGGCCCGCAGGGTATCGAACAGCTTCTCCCCTGGCACCTCCACCCAGCGACCATTGATGGCGGTCTCTTCCGCGGCGGGAATCTCCCATGAGGCATGGAAACCCCGGAAATGGTCGATGCGCACCAGATCGAAGAGCCGCAACTGCATGTCGATGCGTTCCAGCCACCAGCTGAAGCCGTCCTCCTCCATGGCCTCCCAGCGATAGTGAGGATTGCCCCAGCGCTGGCCGGTGGCCGAGAAATAGTCCGGCGGCACCCCGGCCACCACCTGCGGCCGGCCCTCGGCATCCAGCTTGAAGAACTGGCGCCGGGTCCACACATCGACACTGTCATAGGCCACGAAGATGGGCAGGTCGCCGAACATCAGCACTCCGCGCTCATTGGCATAGTTCTTCAAGGCGTGCCACTGGGTGAAGAACAGGTACTGTTCGAAATAGACCTGTTGGATGAAGTCGTCGAAGTGCCGCCGGGCCGCTGCCAGCGCTGCCGGCTCGCGGTCCCGCAGCGGCGCGGGCCATTGCGACCAGTCACGGCCTTTATATTCCTTGCGCAGCGCCTGATAGAGGGCAAAATCCTCCAGCCAAGCGCGTTCCGCAGCAATGAACCGCTGCAGGGCCTCACGCTCGGCTTGCCCGGCGCGCGCCCGGAAACCATGGCAGGCCTCCTCCAACAGATGAAAACGGCGCTGCGCCAAACCCAGGCCCTGGTCGCTGAACACCGCCTGGGCGGTGGCCCGGTCCAGCCAGCCGTGCCGGATGACTTCATCGATACTGATGAGTTGGGGGTTGCCGGCCTGCACCGAGAGGCACTGATAGGGGGAACCGTGATAATGGGTGGGCCCCAGCGGCAGCATCTGCCACACGGTCTGCCCGGCCGCGGCCAGGAAATCCACGTAGCGCCGGGCCTCGGCGCCGATCTCGCCATTGCCCCAGGGGCCGGGCAGGGAAGTGGGATGCAGCAGCAGCCCGGCACGGCGCCTGGCGAAGGGCTGTCGGTCCACTGCCGTCACGGCGCCGTTCAGCCCGCCTCCGCCTGGCCGGGCCGCATGACACCGCCCAGTTGGGGCACGCCGCCGCCCTCGCTGAGCACCTCGCCGAGGTTCTCGGGGACGGCTTCACCGAGGAAACGGTAGAGATTGGCAAGATGGAGGCGATAGAGCCTTTCGAAGTCACTCACCGTATCGGCAGGATTATAGTCGCCGAACCACCAGAACCAGTCGGAGCCCTCACAGATGGCCAGCTGCAGGCTGGCCTGCTGCAGCGCCTCTTCCGTCAGGCGGCCGCTGGCGGCCACCCGGTCGAAGGCCTGCTTCGCTTCGCACAACATATCCCAGCCGCGGTTCTTGTCGGGGTCGCCGATCCAGGTGGAAAAGGTGCCGTAGACCCAGCTGCCTGCCGTCAGGCGGGGCAGATTGCCCAACTCGAGGCCCTGTTGCAGACAGTCAGCGAAAGTGGTCAGTTCCAGGCGCGGATGCTCTGCCAGGCGTTGATAGAGGGCGCTGAGGAAGTGATAACCATTCTCGGGATAGGTCTCCCAGGCATTCTCGCCATCGAGGATGATGGGAACCACCCGCTGATCGTCACCCTGGCAACAGTCGGCGATGTTCTCCAGGTGATGAATGAGATTGCTCACGGCATCGTCCGCATGCCAGCTGGCATAAGTGAAGCCGATCAGGTCCGAGAGGCCGTCGTCGCGGAAGAAGCAGGCAGGGCCTTCGCCGGCCACCTGATAGGCGTGATGGAGTTTTTCCTCCATGGGCTGATCGATATGCACCTCGCTGTGCGCCAGGCTGTTGCGCAACACCGTCTCGCCGGAGGCGGCCCACTTGAAGCCATATTCCCCCAACAGCGCCAGCAGGTCCTGGCTGACACCACCTTCAGCAGGCCAGCAGCCCTGGGGCTCGAATCCGAAGTGCCGCCGGAAACAGGCCAAGCCTTCGCGGAGATGCCAGTGGGCGCGTTCCTCACCACCGGGATAGGCCGCACAGCCGGGCAGCACGATATCGCAAATCGCCTCGCGGGCGCTGTGAAAATCCAGCATCAGGGGCAGCATGGGATGGGCATAGGGCGTCATGGACAACTCCACACGGCCATCTTGCGCCAGCTTGCGATAGCGCCTCAGCACAGTCTCCAGCAGGCCGCCAATCACTTCCAACAAGCGGCGGCGGTCCTCCAGGGTGTAGAGGCTGCCCTTGTCCAGCAGCTGTCGCACCCGGTCATCGCCGCGCCGCACCGTCTCGCCCAGCCAGGCCAAGTGGTACCAGGTGAGGATATCGGACAGGTACTGGTCGTCGAGATACAGGGCGCCGCTGCTGTCCTCCAGTACGGCCGCGGCGACATTGGCCAGGCGCTGATAGGCCGGAAAGCGCTTGATAAGCCGTTCCTCGTTGGCCCGCAGACAGGCCTTGATGAGGTCGTGGCGCGCCCCCGGTTCCCCGGGAAAACGGTCGCTGGCCAGCGCCGCCAGCAAAGGATCCCGCAATGCCGTGCCCTGTTGCAGGTGTGCGGCCACCTGGGCGCCATAGTCCTCGATCTGATCCAGCAGGATGGGGGCGAAATTGACCACTGCCCGGGCGCCGGGAACCTCTTCCAGGATGGCGGCCATGTCCACATAGTCCTTCATGGCATGGAGATAGGTCCAGGGCAGCTGATAACAACCCGTGGCGAGGTCCTGATAGGCCGGCTGGTGCATATGCCAGCACAGCACCACCTTGAGCCGTGATTCAACGGACACGATTGTAGTCCTGTCCCAGCATTTCCGGTGTCACCAGCACCACGCCCTGGGGACTGATGTGAAAACGTTGCGCATCCTGCTCCGCATCCAGGCCGATCGCCATACCCTCGGGAATCTGGCATCCTTCATCGATCACCGCCTTGCGCAGCCGGCAGTTCTCGCCGATGTCCACATTGGGCATCACCACGCAGTCCTCCAGGCTGGCGAAGGAGTGGATACGGACCCCGGAAAACAGCAGCGAGTGACGCACCTCGGCCCCCGAGACGATACAGCCCCCCGAGACCATGGAATCCACCGCCATGCCGCGGCGCCCTTCGTCGTCGAAGATGAATTTGGCGGGCGGCAGCTGGGCCTGATAGGTCCAGATGGGCCATTCGTTGTCATAGAGATTGAGTTCCGGCACCACGCCGATGAGCTCCATGTTGGCCTCCCAGAAGGCATCGATGGTCCCCACATCACGCCAGTAGGCCTGCCGGCCGCTATCCTTGTCGCAGAAGGAATAGGCATAGACCCGCGAGTCGTGGATCGCCGCCGGAATCACGTCCTTTCCGAAGTCATGGCTGGAGGCGGTCTCGCCGGCGTCGCGCTGCAAACCCTCACAAAGAAAGCGGGTACTGAATACATAGATGCCCATGGAAGCCAGCGCAGTGTCGCTGCTGCCCGGCATGGGCTGGGGCTTGGCGGGCTTCTCATTGAAATCCACCACCCGCCCGGCATCGTCCACGGACATGACCCCGAAGGCGCGGGCCTCCTCGAGGGGCACTTCGAGGCAACCAATGGTCATGTCGGCGTCGTTTTCCACGTGCTGGGCCAACATGGGGCCATAGTCCATTTTGTAGATGTGGTCGCCGGCCAGGATGAGGACATAGGACGCGCCGTAGCCACGAATGATGTCCAGATTCTGAAAGACGGCATCGGCCGTCCCCGCATACCAGGTATCGGCGATGCGCTGCTGGGCCGGCACCAGTTCCACGAACTCCCCCAGTTCCGCGCGCAGGAAACCCCAGCCCCGCTGGATATGCTGAATCAGGGTATGGGCCTTGTACTGGGTCAGCACGGCGATCCTGCGGATCCCCGAATTGATGCAGTTGGAAAGGGGGAAGTCGACAATCCGGAACTTGCCGCCGAAATGGACCGCTGGCTTGGCGCGCCACTGGGTCAGCTGTTTCAGCCGCGAGCCCCGCCCTCCCGCCAGTATCAGTGCCACCGTATCCCGTGTCAGCTTGCTGACGAACCGCGGCGTCGGGGCGTTTTCCGCCCCCGTCCTCATGGTTTGTTGTTCATTATTTGCAGTCATGCCTTGCGCCCCCTCTGCTTGCCCAGCCGCTTACCCTGTATCCGACAGGCTTCCTTGCTTATGCTATCATCATCAGCCATGACATTCACGACGCAATGCGTCACATCAAGGTCAAATTCATTATGGACACTGCGATCATTGATTCTCTGCCGACCGATGCCCAGAAGCTGCTGGACGCGCGTCATCACGACCCCTTCGCCTACCTTGGCAAACATACTGAAGGCGGCAAGGAAGTGGTACGCGCCTACATCCCCGGAGCCACCGCCATCACCATCGTGGAAAACAATGAACCCATGGAACGCCTAGGGGATAGCGACATCTTCGAATGGCGCGGCAAACCCGGCAGCCTCCCCGACCGTTATCGCCTGCAGTGGACGCTGGCCAACGGCCACACCTACAGCGCCTGTGATCCCTATTGCCTGCCGCCCCAGCTCTCCGATTACGACCTGCACCTGTTCGGCGAAGGCAGGCACCGCCATGCCTACCGGTTCCTGGGCGCCAACCCCCATGTGGTGGACGACATCCATGGCACGCTGTTCGCCACCTGGGCCCCCAACGCCGAGCGCATCAGCGTGGTGGGCGATTTCAATGGCTGGGACGGACGCCGCCATCCCATGCGGGTGCGCGGCGGCAGCGGGGTCTGGGAACTGTTCCTGCCGGGCGTCGAGGCGGGTGAACTATACAAGTTCGAGATCCGCAACCGCAACAATGGCGCCATCCTGCTGAAAACCGACCCCTATGGCAAGCGCTTCGAACTGCGCCCCCAGACCGCCGCCGTTACTACCGCCGCCGGCAACGACTATTCCTGGCAGGACCAGGAGTGGCTGGAGCAGCGGCGCAATGAAGACTGGTTGCATGCCCCCATGTCCATCTACGAGGTCCACCTGGGATCCTGGCAGAAAGACGGACAGGGCCATGTGCTGGACTACCGGGAACTGGCGCACCGCCTGGTGGACTATGTCAAGCGCCTCGGCTTCACCCACATCGAGTTGCTGCCCATTACCGAACATCCCTTCGACGGCTCCTGGGGCTACCAGACCACTGGTTATTTCGCCCCCACCAGCCGCTTCGGCAGCCCCGAGGATTTTCGCTATTTCGTGGACTACTGCCACCGCCACAACATCGGCGTGATGCTGGACTGGGCGCCGGGACACTTTCCCAAGGATGCCCACGGCCTGGCCTTCTTCGATGGCAGCGCCCTCTACGAGCACGAGGATCCGCGCCGCGGCGAGCACCGCGACTGGGGCACCCTGATCTTCAACTACGGTCGCCATGAGGTAAAGAACTTCCTGATTTCCAGCGCCCTCTACTGGCTGGAGGAATTCCATCTCGATGGCCTGCGGGTGGATGCCGTGGCCTCCATGCTCTATCTGGACTATTCCCGGGAGCCAGGCGAGTGGACCCCCAATATCCACGGCGGCAATGAAAACCTGGAAGCCATCGAATTCCTGCGCGAACTGAACAATCTCACCCATGACCTGCACCCCGGCACGGTGATGATGGCCGAGGAGAGCACCTCCTGGCCCATGGTGTCCCGCCCCACCTGGCTGGGGGGGCTGGGTTTCAGCATGAAATGGAATATGGGCTGGATGAACGACACCCTGGAATACATGAGCCAGGATCCCATTCACCGCCATTACCACCACGATATGCTGACCTTCAGCCAGCTCTATGCCTTCACGGAGAATTTCATCCTGCCCTTCTCCCACGACGAAGTGGTGCATGGCAAGCGCTCCATGCTCAACAAGATGCCGGGGGATGAATGGCAGCGCTTCGCCAACCTGCGGCTGCTGTATACCTATATGTTCTGCCACCCCGGCAAGAAACTGCTCTTCATGGGCTGTGAATTCGGCCAGGGGCGGGAATGGGACCATGCCAGCCAGCTGGACTGGTATGTGCTCGACTACCCTCTGCACCAGGGCATGCAAACACTGGTGAGCGACCTCAACAAACTCTATTGCCATTCGCCGGCGCTCTACCGCTACGACTTCGATCCACAGGGCTTCGAATGGATCGACTGCCACGATGCAGCGCAGTCGGTACTCACCTTCCTGCGCTGCAGCGAGGATGAAACACTGGTGGTGGCCCTCAATTTTACACCGGTACCGCGCCACAATTACCGCATCGGGGTGCCTTTCCCGGGCGCCTACGAGGAGGTGCTCAATTCCGACTCCACCTTCTACGGCGGCAGCAATACCGGCAACGCCGGGCGCCTGGAGGCCGAGGCCCTGCCCTGGATGGGACGGCCCTACTCCATCACCATCACGCTGCCGCCCCTGGCCGGCGTAGTATTCAGGCCGCTGCAGGCAGGCTGAAGAGCCCTCAGAGGCCCTCAGTTCATCAGTTCAACAGGGAGAACAGCGCACCCAACGCTGCGGGATAGAGCCACTGATAAAGGGGCGGGGCGGCACAACGCTGCAGGGTGATGCTGTGGCAGGGCGAGCGATCGGCGGCCTCGGTGACCTGCAGAAACACATCCGAGGAGAACCGTCCCAGTTGGCGCAGGCGCCTGTCGCTGCGCTGCAGGCGCCGCAGAACCTGGCGCACCAGAGACTGCACCGTCGCCAGTGATTCCATCACCAACACCATGCGCACTGCCAGGCGGTCGGGGCAGATCCCCAGCCACGCCAGCGGGCGGGACAACCAGTGGATGGCAGCGATCAGCTGCTTCTGGGGGGTGACCCGCAGCAGCAGATTGACCGCCAGGATGATCAACAACAGTGTGGCGATGCGCAAGCTGCCCGCGCTCACCCCCTGCCGACTGGGCAACCATGCGGAAGGCACGGGCAGGAATCCCAGTGCCGGCTGCCCCGGTGTGAACCAGAAATAAATGATCAGAATGGAAAGGAAGAACCAGCGCATGCGCCGGATCATCTGCCAGCCCGTCCTGAAATGGCCCGGATCCAGCAGCAGATAAAGCAGCGTCAAGGCCACTGCGGCCAGTATCACGTCCGCCACCCCCGCCGTTGCCAGGTAGGCGGCGAAGACAAGAAAGGAAATGATGCGGATGACGGGGTGGAACATGGATCGTGCTTCGATGGCTGCTTGAGGAGATGATAACACAAGCCAGATCAACCCTTATCCAATCTGCTGAATCAACTCCTCGGCCTCACCCTTCTGGTCGTCGTTGCCTTCGTGCAGGACTTCATCGAGAATACTGCGGGCGCTTTCCTGGTCGCCCATGTCGATATAGGCCCGGGCAAGATCCAGCTTGGTGCTGACCTCGTCCTCCCCGGAAATCAGGTCCGACTCTTCTTCGATCGACTCGACTTCCATATCCAGCCCCTCTCCACCGAGATTTGCCAGCCAATCGATGTCTGCCTCCAGGTCGGAGTCGGCTGTGGGGCCCGCCATCTCCTCTCCCTGGGAAGCCTCCGTACTGGCAACATGGTCTACAGCGGCATCGTCTCCGCTGACGCCGGCCAGCGCCTCAGAACTGTCCGTCAGTGCCGCATCATTGCGGCTGATGACGGTCTCGGCAAGTTCATCCAACTGTTCGGATTCCTGGACTGAACTCGCCGTTTCCTCTGCCCTGCTGTCTAGCGGACCTTCTTCGCCCGAGCTGCCGGCGGGGCTTTCCTCAGACAATCCCTGCTGGTCTGGCGACACCTCCGCCTGCAAATCGGGGGCGCCGGCAGCAGGCTCTTCGTTGCCCAGCGCCGCCGGCACTTCTTCCTCGGTGCGGGTAACGGCCTCCGCCTCCCCTTCCAACTCAGACAGGTCTCCGAGGTCGAAATCGAGGTCGAGATCCTCTTCCTGCTGTTCCTGCTCTGCCTCACTGACGATGAAATCCTCGAAGGCCGGCTCCTCCTGGGGATTCTCTGTCGATGCCTCTGCGGCACCAGACGCCTGGGCATCGGGGGACGTCTCGTCCGTCGGCAGCGCCGCCGCAAACCGTTCTTCCTCCATCAGGGCGGCAAAGGCATCCTGCTCTGACCCAGGGCCCGCTGCAGACTCCTCTTCCAGACTCAGGCCGGCCAGTTGCCTCTCCAGTCCGCTTTCTTCGCTGCTGTCCTCGGCTACGGCCTCCCCGCTCTCGCCAGCGGTGACGAACAGGGGATGCTCGGGCAGGAACTGCCTCCCCAGAGCCACGACCTTGTCCCACACCTCGCTGCCGGTCTCGCCCACAACGGCGTGGAGCGCCTCGGCCTGGGCGATGAACTCATCGCGGTTCTCACTGGCGACATAGACCTCCAGCAGTTTCAGCACATAGTCGTGACGATGGGGCTCCTCGGCGATGGCATCCTTGAGCAGTTCCTCGGCCTTGTCGAAACGGCGATAGGCCAGATAGACATCTGCTTCGGCCAGGGTGTCGATCTCGTCCTCCTCCGGCTGAAACACATCCATCCCCAAGGCATCACTACTGGCCTGCACCGTCTCCCCGACTTCCTCGGTGACGGATGCCACGCCCTGATCCTGCGCTGCGGCAGGGTCCTGGCCCGGGTCTGCAGGAGAGTCAACGGCAGTGTCTTCCTGGTAGTCCTGAAAATCAGCGCCATCATCTCCCCGGCGACGGCGCATCATCACCCATGCCAATACCAGCACCAGCAGCGCCACGCCGCCTGCCGCACCCAGCAACATGGGGTCGGCCAGCAGCTGGCTGATAAAATCCTGGGGCGGCTCGTTACGTGGCGGCGGTGCTGCCTTGGGCTGTGATGCCTGGGCCTGCCGGCCTTCGGCCTGAGCCACGGCGGCAGGCTGAGCACTGCCGTCCTGCTCCACCGCCGCCTCCTGGGGGGCGGCAGCCGAGGCGTCCGCGATCTGAGCTGTCCCGGCCACTGCGCCACTTTGAATGGCGGTCATCGTGTCGTCGCGTAGCGTCAGAAGACGCTGCATGGATGAAATCTGATCTTCCAGTGTAGTGAGGCGCTCACGCAACTCAGCATTTTCCTGACGGCTGACCTCAGAGGTCTCCAGGGCCAGGGCCAGTTCCCGGCGCAAGGCATCCAGGTCCGCCTCGGACGAGGCACCGGGCGCAGTCTTGTCGGACACACCCTGCAGGGCGGTCTCACCCACATTGCTATCGGGCACCACCAGACGCAGGCGTGGCGTGCCGCCACCCTGGTTTTCCGTCACGGCAGCAGCACTGCCCCCTGCCTGGCCTTCTGCGCTGCCCAAGGGACGTTTGAGCGCCTGGTCGGCACGCTGTCTTCTGGCATCCTGCCACTGCTGATTCTGGCGACTGATCTGACGCTCCGCCTCCCTGGGGTCGATCTCCGCTATAGCGGCAGGGTCGGGGATGCGCAACATGTAACCGGCCTTGAGATAATTGACGTTGTTCTTGTAGAAGGCCTCCGGGTTGTTCTTCAGCAGGGCCATCATCACTTGGGGCACGGTCACCGAGTTGTCGGGACGCAGTTGCTTGGCGATGGACCACAGGGTATCGCTGCGGGTCACCGGCCCATAGCCGAGGCCACCACTGGCAGTGCTTGCAGCTGCACCGGCCAGCGCAGCCGCAGCCGGCGCTGGCCGCGGCGCTGTCTCCCGGCGGCTTCCGCCAGGGGCTGCCACGGCAGTGGCCGCGACCTGTGGCGCTGCCACGGCAGCCGGGCTTTCTTCCAGAAAAACCGGGGGGTCCAGCAACAGGGTATATTCGCGCAGCAGCCGCCCGTTGGGCCATTCCACTTCCAGCAGAAAATCCACGAAAGGTTCCTTGAGGGGCTGCTTGGAGGTAATCAACAGATAAGGCGTGCCTTCCTTCTCCTCGAGGACAAAATGGAGATCGGTGAGGAAAAAGGGGCGCTCCAGTCCCACCCGGTCGAAGGCTTCCGGAGAGGCGAGCTGGACATTGAGATCGTCCAGTTCCGTTTCACCCAGCGACAACAGTTCGACCTGGGCATCCAGTGGTTGGTTGAGGGCCGAATGCAACTCGATATCCCCCAACGCCAGGGCCTGCAGCTCAAGGGGCGCCAGAAAGATGAATATGGCGAATAGCCTAGCCAGTCTATACAATCTCGTTCTCCTTGCCGTATCGGAACTGCGCCCTTGAAAAGGTGGCGCCGTCAATATCCATACAAGATCCGTGCCTGATCCTTCAGCACCACATTGCTGTTGCGCCGGCGCACCTGGCCGCCCCGCGCCACCTCAGCGCAGATACTCGCGCAACAGGATCTCGGCGATCTGGACACTGTTCAGTGCGGCGCCCTTACGTACGTTATCGGCCACCACCCACAGATCGATACCACGGGGATGGGAAATATCTTCCCTGATGCGTCCGACAAAGACCGGGTCGTGGCCGGCGGCCTCCGTCACTGCCGTGGGATAACCGCCCGGCTCATGCTCGTCCAGGACCACGATCCCCGGGGCCTTGCGCAACAATTCTCTGACTTCGTGCGCCGAGATCTTGTCGCGGGTCTCGAGGTGCAACGCCTCGGAGTGGCCATAGAACACCGGCACCCGTACCGCTGTCGGGTTAACAAGGATAGCGTCATCTTCCAGGATTTTTTTAGTTTCCCACACCATTTTCATCTCTTCCTTGGTGTAGCCGTTGTCCTGGAACACATCGATCTGGGGCAGGGCATTGAAGGCGATCTGCTTGGGATAGACCGCCGCCTCCACCGGGCGGGCATTGAGCAGGCTGGCGGTCTGGGTGGCCAGTTCCTCGATGGCCTGCTTGCCGGTGCCCGACACTGCCTGGTAGGTGCAGACATTGACCCGTTCGATGCCGGCGGCATCGTAGATGGGTTTCAAAGCCACCACCATCTGGATGGTGGAGCAGTTGGGGTTGGCGATGATGTTGCGCGTCCGGTAGCCGGCCAGGGCATGGGCATTGACCTCGGGCACCACCAGGGGAATATCGTCCTCATAGCGAAAATGGGAAGTGTTGTCCACCACCACGCAACCGGCCGCGGCGGCGCGTGGCGCGTATTCCGCCGAGACGCTGCCACCGGCGGAAAACAGGGCAATGCGCACCTGGGAGAAATCGAAGCCGGCTAGATCCTGGACCCGCAGGTGCTTGCCGCGGAATGCCACCGTCTTGCCGGCGGAGCGCTGACTGGCCAGGGGATAGAGCGTACCCACCGGAAAGTTGCGCTCCTCCAGGATACTGATCATGGTCTCGCCAACGGCCCCCGTCGCGCCGACGACGGCCACATCAATTGTTTCGCTCATGCTGTCTTTCCTTTTATGTCAGGTGATGAGTGATGAGTAATGCGTGATGTGTGCGGTGCAACAGGCCCGCTGCCAATGCCTCACGCCTTACTCCTCACTATCCAACGCCGCCACCACGGCGTCGCCCATCTCGGCAGTGCTCACCCGGCGGGTGCCGGGGGTATGGATGTCCGCCGTGCGCAGCCCCTGGTCCAACACCTGGTCCACCGCGGCCTCGATGCGCTGCGCCAGGACCGCCTCCCCCAGGGAATAGCGCAGCAGCATGGCCGCCGAGAGAATGGTGGCCAGGGGGTTGGCGATGCCCTGCCCGGCGATGTCCGGCGCCGAGCCGTGGATGGGCTCGTACATGCCCTTGCCCGCCGCATCCAGGGCTGCGGAGGGCAGCATGCCGATGGAGCCGGTGAGCATGGCGGCGCAGTCCGAGAGGATATCGCCGAACATGTTGGTGGTCACCATGACGTCGAACTGTTTGGGTGCCCGCACCAGCTGCATGGCGGCATTGTCCACGTACATATGTGACAGGCTCACGTCGGGATAGTCCGCCGCGAGGCGCTCCATCACCTCGCGCCACAACTCGGTGCACTCCAGCACGTTGGCCTTGTCCACGGAACAGACCCGCCGCCCGCGCTGGCGGGCGATCTCGAAGGCCGCCCGGCCGATGCGCTCGATCTCCGACTCCCGGTAGACTAGGGTGTTGAAGCCTTCCCGTTCCCCGCCCTCCAGGGTGCGGATGCCGCGCGGCTGGCCGAAGTAGATGCCGCCCGTCAGTTCGCGCACGATCATCAGGTCCAGGCCGGACACCACCTCGGATTTGAGGGTGGAGGCCGCCGCCAGTTGGGGAAACAGCAGGGCGGGACGCAGATTGGCAAACAAGGCCAGCCCGGCGCGCAGGCCCAGCAGGCCCTTTTCCGGACGCACGGCGATGTCCAGGGACTCCCACTGGGGGCCGCCCACGGCCCCCAGCAGCACGGCATCTGCGGCCTGGGCCAGGGACAGGGTCTCTTCGGGCAGGGGCGAACCCGTGACATCGAAGGCCGCCCCGCCCACCAGAGCCTGTTCCAACTCCACATCGAGGCCGTGATGAATACGCAGATGCTCCAGCACCTTCACGGCCTCCGCCACGATCTCAGGGCCAATGCCGTCGCCGGGCAGTATCAATATTTTTTTACTCATCTTTTCCTCTCAAAGGGTGATGAGTGATGAGTAATGAGTAATGAGTAAAGAGTGATGGGTAAGGCGCTACCGCTTTCCTTCCCCACGCATCACTCATCACCCATTACGCATCACCCACACTACAGTTCCACAAACAGCCAGGGCGCCTCACGGCGGCGGCGTTCCTCATAGGCCCGGATCTCGTCGGCATGCTGCAGGGTCAGGCCGATCTCGTCCAGGCCCGCCAGCAGGCAGTCCCTGCGAAAGGCGTCGATCTCGAAGGGGATCTCCTCGCCATCCGGGAGGGTGATGCGCTGGCGCACCAGGTCCACCGTGATGCGGTAGTCGGGATTGTCGGCCACGGCAGCGAACAGGCGGTCCACGGTGGCGGCGTCCAGAGCGATGGGCAGCACGCCGTTCTTGAAACAGTTGTTGTAGAAGATGTCGGCGAAGCTGGGGGCGATCACCACGCGGATGCCATAGTCCAGCAGGGCCCACACGGCATGCTCCCGGGAGGAGCCGCAGCCGAAATTGTCGCGCGCCAGGAGGATGCTGGCCCCTTGGTAGCGGGGCTGGTTGAGTACGAAATCAGGATTGGGGCGACGCCCGGCAGGGTCCATGCCCGGTTCGCCATGGTCCAGGTAGCGCCACTCGTCGAACAGGTTGGGGCCAAAACCGCTGCGCTGCACCGATTTCAGGAATTGCTTGGGTATGATGGCGTCGGTATCCACGTTGGCGCGGTCCAGGGGCACCACCAGCCCGTTGAGACGTTCGAATTTCTCCATACTGACTAACCCATTGTATTAGTGTTGACAGGCCCTGGCCCTTGACGGTAATCCCAGTCGCGGATGTCCACGAAGCGCCCGGCCACCGCCGCCGCCGCCGCCATGGCCGGGCCCACCAGGTGGGTGCGCCCGCCCTTGCCCTGGCGGCCCTCGAAATTGCGGTTGGAAGTGGATGCGCAGCGTTCGCCGGGGGCGAGGCGGTCGGCATTCATGGCCAGGCACATGGAACAGCCCGGCTCGCGCCACTCGAAGCCGGCCTCGCGAAATATGCGGTCCAGCCCCTCCGCCTCGGCCTGGCGCTTCACCAGCCCGGAGCCTGGCACCACCATGGCCAGCTTGATGTTGTCCGCCACCCGGTGGCCGCGCACCACCGCCGCGGCGGCGCGCAGGTCCTCGATGCGTGAGTTGGTGCAGGAGCCGATGAAGACCTTGTCGGGACGAATGTCGCCGATGGCCATGCCGCCTTCCAGCCCCATGTAGTCCAGGGCGCGCTGCAGATCCTGGCGGCGCACGGCGTCCGGCTCATCCGCGGGGCGCGGCACCCGGCCCGTGACATCCGCCACCATCTCCGGCGAGGTGCCCCAGGTGACCTGGGGCGCAATACGGTCTGCTGCGAGGCGCACCACGCGGTGGAAGACGGCATCGGGATCACTGTGCAGACCGCGCCAGTCGGCCACGGCCTGTTCCCACAGGTCGCCCTTGGGGGCGTAGGGACGGCCGCGCACATATTCGATGGTCTTCTCGTCCACCGCCACCATGCCGGCGCGGGCCCCGGCCTCGATGGCCATGTTGCAGACGGTCATGCGCCCCTCCATGGACAACTCGCGGATCGCCTCGCCGGCGAATTCGATGGCATGGCCGGTGCCGCCGGCGGTGCCGATCTCGCCGATCACCGCCAGCACCAGGTCCTTGGCGCCCACTCCGGGCGCGGGGCTGCCCGCCAGTTCCACCAGCATATTGCGCGACTGTTTCATCACCAGGCACTGGGTGGCCAATACATGCTCCACCTCGGAGGTGCCGATGCCGAAGGCCAGGGCACCGAAGGCGCCATGGGTGGAGGTGTGGGAATCGCCGCAGACCACGGTCATACCCGGCAGGGTAGCGCCCTCCTCGGGACCGATGACATGGACGATGCCCTGGCGCGGATCGTTCATGGTGAACTCGGTGATGCCGAACTCGGCGCAGTTGCGGTCCAGGGTCTCCACCTGGATGCGCGAGACGGGGTCGCTGATGCCGGCGCTGCGGTCGGTGGTGGGCACGTTGTGGTCGGGCACCGCGAGGATGGAACTGGTGCGCCAGGGGCGCCGCCCCGCCAGGCGCAGGCCCTCGAAGGCCTGGGGCGAGGTCACCTCGTGGACAAGGTGCCGGTCGATGTAGAGAAGGCTGGTGCCGTCCTCGTTACGGCGCACCTCGTGGGCCGCCCACAATTTGTCGTAAAGGGTCTTGCCGCTCATGATGGTCTTAACAGTGAATGACAGAAATGCATATCATACCTTATTTTACAAGCTGGCACGGAATTTGAGCGGGAAGAATCCATCCTTCGTGATATCATTCCCTCTCATGGTTTGTTATGCGGGGAGGTTCTTTGCAGGGAGGGTGGAGGTGGCGCCTGAGGGGCTCCGGCGCTACGCGAGTCGCCCCTCAGGCGCCACCTCCACCCTTGCTGTAAGCTATAAACAGCCAGGTTCGCCCTTCCCAAGGCATAACAACTCGATGACCACAAAGGGGAGCGGGTATGCCATGATGGGCGACTCGCGCAGCGCCGGAGCCCATCATGGCATACCCGCTCCCCGCCCAGTTAGAAAAATAGCCAAGCAAAGGAGACCGACTCAGACCCATGGCGGCAACAATCATCGACGGCAAGGCCATTTCCGCAGAGATCCGCGAGGAGATTCGTCAGCGGGTGGAGGCGCGCCTCAGCCAGGGCCTGCGCCCACCGGGTCTGGCAGTGATCCTGGTGGGCAGCGACCCCGCCTCGCAGGTCTACGTCAACAACAAGCGCCGCGCCTGCGAGGCCGTGGGCATCGTCTCCAGATCCTACGACCTGGCGCAGAGCACCTCCCAGGAGGACTTGCTCCGACTCATCGATGAACTGAACGCCGACCCCGCAGTGGACGGCATCCTGGTGCAGCTGCCACTGCCACCCCATATCGACACCGAAACCGTCATCGAGCGCATCCGCACCGACAAGGACGTGGACGGCTTCCATCCCTACAACATCGGCCGCCTGGCCCTGCGCATCCCCGTGCTGCGCTCCTGCACGCCGCACGGCATCATGACCCTGCTGGAGCGCAGCGGAATCGACCCGCGGGGCAAGGACGCCGTGGTGGTGGGGGCATCCAACCACGTGGGCCGCCCCATGACCTTCGAACTGCTGCTGGCGGGCTGCACCGTCACCACCTGCCACCGCTTCACCCGCGATCTGCCGGCCCACGTGGGGCGCGCCGAAATCCTGGTGGTGGCGGTGGGCAAGCCGGGACTGGTGAAGGGGGACTGGATCAGGCCCGGCGCCGTGGTCATCGACGTGGGCATCAACCGCGATGCCTCGGGCAAGCTGGTGGGCGACGTGGAATATGAAAGCGCCGCCCGACGCGCCGGCTGGATCACCCCGGTGCCGGGCGGCGTCGGCCCCATGACCGTCGCCACCCTGCTGGAGAATACCTTGTATGCGGCAGAACGCCTGCATGGGGGACTGAGGACTGAGGACTGAGGACTTCAGATTCTGGGCGGGCGCGGATGCGCCCTCAACCCCTTGTATCTTTTCCCTTGTATCTTTTCTCCTAACTTATCTCCTCCGCCACGTCGTCCCCCCGGGCCCGTCTTCCAGCACGATGCCCCGCTCTTCCAGCTGATCACGGATGCGGTCGGCCTCTGCCCAGTTGCGCTCGCGGCGGGCCTCGTTGCGGCGGGTGATGAGGGCGTCCACTTCTTCATCGGATAAATCTTCCGCCCCCGCCGCGCCCTTGAAATAATCCTCGGGATCGCGGCTCAACAGGCCGAGGACTGCGCCCAGGCGGCGCAGCATGCCGCCCAGAGCGGCGGCGCGCTGCGCCGCGCCTTCGGCGCGGGCGCGGTTGATGTGATGGGCCAAGTCGAACAGTACTGCCAGGGCCTCGGGAGTGTTGAAGTCATCGTCCATGGCAGCCCGGAAGCGGGCCTCGTAGGCCTCATAGCCGCTGAGGCCCGCCGCTTCGTCCACCAGCAGGCCACGCAGGGCGTTGTAGAGGCGGTCCAGGGCGGCACGGGCCTGCTCCAGATTGGCGTCGGAGTAATTGAGCGGGCTGCGGTAATGACTGGCGAGGATGAAGTAGCGCACCACTTCGGGCTGATAGCGGGCCAGTACCTCGCGCACCGTGAAGAAGTTGCCCAGGGACTTGGACATCTTCTCCTCGTCGATCTGGACGAAACCGTTGTGCATCCAGATGTTGACGAACTTGTGCCCGGTGGCCGCCTCCGACTGAGCGATTTCGTTCTCGTGATGGGGAAACATCAGATCCATGCCGCCGCCATGGATATCGAAGTGGTCCCCCAGGCAGCGGGTGGACATGGCGGAGCACTCAATATGCCAACCCGGGCGTCCCGGCCCCCAGGGGGACTCCCAGCTGGGCTCGCCGGGCTTGGCGGCCTTCCACAAAACGAAGTCCAGGGGATCCTCCTTGGCCGTATCCACCTCCACCCGTTCGCCGGCGCGCAGGTCCTCCAGATGCTTGCCCGACAGTTTGCCATAGCCGGGGAAGCGGCTGACCCGGTAATAGACATCGCCGTTGTCCGCCCGGTAGGCATAGCCCTTCTCCACCAGGCGCTCGATCATATCGATGATGTCCGCCATGGAGGCAGTGGCGCGGGGCTCCTCGTCGGGGGGCAGCACGCCCAGGGCTGCGGCGTCCTCGTGCATGGCGGCAATGAAACGCGCCGTCAGGGACTGGATGGTCTCGCCGTTCTCCCGGGCACGGGCGATGATCTTGTCGTCGATATCGGTAATGTTGCGCACATAGGTCACCCGATAACCCAGGGTGCGCAGATAGCGCACCACCATGTCGAACACCACCAGCACCCGGGCATGGCCGATATGACAATAGTCGTAGACGGTCATGCCGCACACGTACATCCGCACCCGCTCCGGGTCGATGGGCCGGAAGGTCTCCTTGGTCCTGCTCAGGCTGTTGTAGATTTCCAAGATCTTCATCCATCCCCCGCAGGGGGTCATAAAACAGAAGAAGCATCCACCCTCATGGCGCGGCTGCGTCAAAGGCGCCCACCTTAGCAAAAATAGCCGCCAGGCGCATCACCACGGCCTAAAATCTCCGTGCCCCCTGCCGCTAAAAGTGAGACACGCTTTGCAACTTTGCTGACAGGGCAGAACATAAAGAACCAGGGAGCAGAAATATGAAGACCAATCTACCGGTCACCGACAGGGAAAAACAACTGGACGAGCAGGACGTCATCGTCACCACCACCGACCTCAAGGGCACCATCACCTACGCCAACAAGGATTTCATCCGCATCAGCGGCTTCAGCGAAGAGGAGTTGCTGGGCAAGAATCACAATGTGGTGCGCCACCCGGACATGCCGCCGGCCGCATTCGCCGACCTGTGGCAGACCCTCAAAGCCGGCAAGTCCTGGATGGGGGTCGTCAAGAACCGCTGCAAGAACGGCGACTACTACTGGGTGGATGCCTATGTGGCGCCCATGTTCGAAAGGGAGCAGATCGTCGGCTATCAGTCGGTGCGCGTCAAGCCCGCGCGCGCGGAGGTGGAGCGCGCACAAGGGCTGTATCGCAGACTCATGGCCGGCAAAGCGCTGCGGCGCCTGCCCGCCATGAGCCTGGTACAGAAGTTGGGAGGCGTCAGCACCTTGCTCATGGCAGGCCTCTATGCTGCATTGGTTTTCTTCAGCGGCCTGTCGCCCATGGAGGCCGCCCTGGCGGTAGTGCCGGCACTGGCGGCAAGCTGGCTCTCCATCGCCTTTTTTCTGCATCCCCTGAAGGCCGTAGTGCGGGCAGCCGAAACCATCGTCGACAACCCGGTGATGCAAATGGTCTATACCGGCAGCTGCGACGATGTCCACAAGCCGCTGCTGGCCATGCGCATGCTGCAGGCCCGCCTGCGCACCGTCATCGACCGCATCACCGATTCGGCGGAATCCCTGGCCTATATCGCCGAGGAGACCACCACCACCGTGGAGAAAAACAAGCAGGCGGTGCTGCGCCAGCAGAGCGAAACCGATCAGGTGGCCGCCGCCATCAATGAAATGGCTGCCAGTGTCAAGGAAGTGGCGAGTAATGCAGAACAGGCCTCCCAGGCCGCCACCGAGGCCAACCAGCAGGCCGGTGACGGCAAGCACATCATGTCGCGCATCATCGGCTCCACACAGTCCCTGGCGGACGAGGTCCAGAATGCATCAACGGTGATCCAGAGCCTCAAGGAGCACAGCAAGGAAATCGGCGTAGTCCTGGAAGTCATCAAGAACATCGCCGAGCAGACCAATCTGCTGGCGCTGAATGCGGCCATCGAGGCGGCCCGCGCCGGCGACCAGGGACGCGGTTTTGCCGTGGTGGCGGACGAGGTCCGCACCCTGGCCCAGCGTACCCAGCAGTCCACCGAGGAGATCGAGGAAATGATCGCCAAGTTCCGCTCGGAGACAGACCGCGCCGTCAACGTCATGGACAGCAGCTGCGCCCAGGCCCGGGAAACAGTGGAGTGCGCCACTCAGGGTGGCGGCGCCCTGGATGAAATCACCGGAGATGTCTCCACCATCATGGACATGAACCAGCACATCGCAGCCGCCGCCGAACAGCAGACCGCGGTGGCCGAGGAAATCAATCGCAGCATCAACAACATCACCCAGACCGCCGACGAAACCACCCATGCCATCGGAGAAGTGGCCGAGGCCAATGAGCGCCTCGCGCGGCTGGCACACAACTTCAGCGGCATGACCCGGCAGTTCAATGTTTGAGAACTTCCGTGAGGGGTGAGGAGTGAGGGGTGAGGAGCAGAGTCTTTTCTCCCTTACTCCTCACCCCTTACGCCTCACTCCTCACTTCAGCCCCCTTCCCTCCCCATTGCGATCCCTATATCATCGGATCATTGTTCGATCCATTGATATAAATAGGGAAGCATATCCATGAACAGACTTCTGGCAATGACGGCTCTGGCTTTGTCGCTGGCCACAGCCCCCCTGCTCACCGTGGCGGCCAATGGCGACGCCCATCCCCGGGTGCGCATGGAGACCAGCGAAGGGGTGATCGTCCTGGAACTGAACCGCGACAAGGCGCCGGTGACGGTGGACAATTTCCTGCGTTATGTGCGCGACGGCTTCTATGACGGCACTATCTTTCACCGCGTGATCCAGGGCTTCATGATCCAGGGCGGCGGCTATCGCAGCGACTTCAAGAAGAAGGCCACCCGCCCGCCCATCGAGAATGAGGCGGACAACGGCCTCAAGAACCGGCGCGGTACCATCGCCATGGCGCGCACCTCCAACCCCCACTCGGCCAGCGCCCAGTTCTTCATCAACGTGGCGGACAATGCCTTCCTGGACTTCGTCTCACCCTCGGCGCGGGGCTGGGGCTATGCGGTATTCGGCAGGGTCGTGGAAGGGATGGACGTGGTGGAACGCATCCAGCGGCTGCCCACCGGCAGCGGCGGCCCCTTCCGCCGCGATGTGCCGCAGCGCGAGGTACTGATCAAGCGGGTCACTATCCTGGACAAAAACACTGCGCCCTAAGGCGGATTTCCTGCGCTGATGGCGGCGTCCATCCATGTCGGCACTTCCGGCTGGCACTACCCCCATTGGCGGGGAGTATTCTATCCCCGGGAGCTGGCCAGCAGCCAGTGGCTATCCTATTACGCGCGCCATTTCCGCTGCGTGGAGATCAACAACAGCTTCTACCGCCTTCCTGACGCAGAGGTCTTTGCCCGCTGGCGCAAGGAGACGCCGGCGGATTTCCGCTTTTCCGTCAAGGCCCCACAGGGCATCACCCACCGCAAGAAACTCAAGGACTGCAATGAAAGCCTGGAACGCTTCCTGGCACATGCCGCGGCCCTGGAGGACAAGCTGGCGGTGGTGCTGTTTCAACTGCCGCCGCGCTGGCACTGCAATGTGCAGCGCCTGGAATCCTTTCTCCAGATGCTGCCCCGCACGCTGCGCTGTGCCTTCGAGTTCCGGGACCCCAGCTGGCACAACGAAGAAGTCTACGCACTGCTGCGTGCCCAGCAGGCCGCCTTTTGCATATTCGAACTGGGGGAACTGCAGGCGCCGGAGGTCACCACCAGCAAGCTGGTCTATATCCGCCTCCACGGACCGGCAGGCCCCTATGCCGGCAGCTATAGCGCGGCCCGCCTGCGTGACTGGGCGGCAAAACTGCGCCGCTGGCAAAGGCAGGGACAGTCGGCCTGGGTGTTCTTCGACAACGACCAGGCAGGCTATGCCGTCAGGAACGCACGGCTGCTGGCGAAGCTGGTGAGCAGCGAGGCGCTGTAGGGCGGACACTGCCCACCAAGAAACGGTTGTGGTCAAAACAGAGGGTCATGGTGGGCAGTGCCCACAAGCTATTGTTCCAAGAGAAGGCAGGGC
>CAYRLE010000010.1:34706-41220 GCA_964425105.1 uncultured Gammaproteobacteria bacterium
CAGAGGGTCATGGTGGGCAGTGCCCACAAGCTATTGTTCCAAGAGAAGGCAGGGCCAAACCACTGAACGTGGCTGGTTGCTGAAACCATTCACGCCAGCCAGGGCGCAAGGTGGCGGGCCGCCATGGACGCCAGCCCGGCGATATGCTCGGGATCGTCATTGAGGGCCGGGATGTAGCGGTAATCCCTGCCCCCGGCGGCGAGAAACAGTTCGCGATTGAGCATCTGGATCTCCTCCAGGGTCTCCAGGCAGTCGGCGGCGAAGCCGGGGCACACCACGTCCACTCCATCCACACCTTCCCGCGCCAGTTCCTGCAGGGTCTCGTCGGTGTAGGGCTTGAGCCACTCCTCGCGCCCGAAGCGGGACTGGAAGCTCAGCCGCCAGCGCGCCTCCGGCAGGCCCAGGCGTTGCGCCACCCGGCGCGCGGTTTCCTGACACTGCTGAAAATAGGGATCACCCGCCTCGCGGCTGCGGCGCGGCATGCCGTGGAAGGAGAACAGCAGAAGACGCTGCCCCCCGTCATCCGCCCGGGCGCGCCGGATGCTCTGCGCCAGGGCCTCGATATACCAGTCCTGGTCGTGGTAGTCGCTGATCATATGCAGGGCCGGCAGCCAGGTCCAGCGGCGCAGCACCGCCGCCACGGCATCGAAAGTGGAGGCGGTAGTGGCCGAGGAATACTGGGGATAAAGCGGCAGCACCAACACCCGGCGCACACCCGCCTCGCGCAGTTCCTCCAGGGCTGCGCCAATGGAGGGATTGCCATAGCGCATGCCCAGGGCCAGGGGAATCTCCCTGCCGCAGGTGCTGGCCAGCTGGCGTTGCAGGGCCTGCGCCTGGCGGCGCGAGATCACCAGCAGCGGCGAACCCTGCGGAGTCCAGATACTGCCATAGGTGCGGGCTGCACGGCGCGGGCGGATGCGCAGAATGACGCCATGGAGTATCAGCCACCACAGTGGCCGCGGCAGGGAGACGATACGCGGGTCCCAGAGAAATTCTCCCAGATAGCGGCGCAGGGCGGCGGGCTCGGGGGCATCGGGCGTCCCCAGGTTGGTGAGCAGCACACCCACATCGCATCGCCCTCCCTGGGGTGGGGACTCAGTCATTGCCGGCCTGTGCCAGCAGCAACTTGTTCATGCGCTGCACGAAAGCGGCAGGATTCTCCAGCTGGCCGCCCTCGCTGAGCAGGGCCTGGTCGAAGAGCAGTTCCGCCCAGTCCGTAAGGCGCCTCTCATCCGTCACCTGCTCCAGCCCCTGCACCAGGGGATGGCGGGGATTGATCTCCAGGATGGGTTTGCTGGCGGGCGGCTGCTGCCCCGCCGCCTCCAGGATCTTGCGCAGGTTGAGGGCCATGTCCTCCTCCTCCACCACCAGGCAGACGGGGGAATCCGTCAGGCGCTGGCTGATGCGCACCGCCTTGACCCGCTCCCCCAGACACTGTTGCAAGCTCTCCGCCACAGGCTTGAGGCGGGTTGCGGCCTCGTCCTGGGCGGCCTTTTCTTCCTCACCACCCAATTCGCCCAGATCCAACTCGCCCTTGGCCACGGAGCGCAGGGGCTTGCCCTCGAACTCGGTGAGGCCACTGAGCATCCATTCGTCCACCCGGTCGTGGAGCAGCAGCACCTCGATGCCTTTCTGGCGGAAGACCTCCAGGTGGGGACTGCTGGCGGCGGCCGCCAGGCTGTCTGCGGTAATGTAATAGATGGCATCCTGTTCCGGCTTCATGCGCGCCAGGTAATCCGCCAGGGAAACGGCCTCGCCTTCCCCCTCCCCATGGGTGCTGGAGAAGCGCAGCAGGCCGGCGATGCGCTCGCGGTTGCCGTAGTCTTCCACGGGACCTTCCTTCAGTACCCGCCCGAATTCCTGCCAGAATCGGCGGTACTTGTCGGGGTCCTTGCCGGCCATGTCCTCCAGCAGGCCCAGCACCTTCTTCACCGAGGCCCCGCGGATCACGTCGATCTGGCGGTTGTGCTGGAGAATCTCGCGTGACACGTTGAGGGGCAGATCGTCGGAATCCACCACGCCGCGCACGAAGCGCAGGTAATTGGGCAGCAGCTGTTCGGCATCGTCCATGATGAAGACCCGGCGCACATAGAGCTTCACGCCATGGCGGCGGTCGCGGTCCCAGAGGTCGAAGGGCGCGCGCGCGGGAATATAGAACAAGGTGGTATAGGACTGGCGCCCTTCCACCTGGCTGTGCACCCAGGCCAGGGGGTCCTCGAAGTCGTGGGCCACATGCTTGTAGAATTCATTGTATTCCTCTTCGGAGATCTCCTGCTTGGAACGGGCCCACAGGGCAGAGGCACGGTTGACCGTCTCCTCCTCGCCCGCCTCGTCTTCCAGTGGCATGACGATGGGAAGCGAAAGGCTGTCGGAATACTTGCGCACGATGGCGCGCAGCCGCTGGCCATCGAGAAACTCGTCTTCCCCTTCCCGCAGTTGCAACACGACCTCGGTGCCCCGCCCGGTCTTCTCCACCGTCTCCAGGGTATAGCTGCCGTGGCCCTCGGATTCCCAACGCACCCCGTGCTCGGCGCCGAGACCGGCGCGGCGGGTGGTCAGGGTCACCTTCTCCGCAACGATGAAAGCGGAATAAAAGCCCACCCCGAACTGACCGATGAGGCGCGCATCCTGGGCCTGATCGCCGCTGAGGGAGTCCAGAAACTGGCGCGTGCCGGAGCGGGCGATGGTGCCGATGTGGTCCACCACCTCCTGGCGGCTCATGCCGATGCCATTGTCGCTGATGGTCAGGGTGCGCGCCGCCTTGTCATAGCTCACCCGCACCTTCAGCTCGCTGTCGTTTTCATAAAGGGCATCATCGCCCAGTGCTTCGAAACGCAGCTTGTCACAGGCATCGGAGGCATTGGAGATCAGCTCGCGGAGGAAGATCTCCTTGTTGGAATAGAGGGAATGAATCATCAGGTCCAGCAACTGCCGGGCCTCGGCCTGAAAATCCAGTGTTTCTTTATGGGTCTCGACTGTCATCTTTCTCCTGCTCCTTGTTCAAGACTTCGCAGATTATACCCAAAAAATCCCTGCTGCCTCCCGGAGACTCGCTTTCCGCCCACAGCTATGGTTCAATGATAGAAAACAGGCAGCGATCCCATCATGAATATCAAGACCATTGCCACCACACCTTTCGATGACCAGAAGCCCGGCACCTCAGGGCTGCGCAAGAAGGTCAGCGTGTTTCAACAACCCCATTATCTGGAAAACTTCGTCCAGGCCCTGTTCGACACCTTGCCGGGCGCCCGGGGCAAGACCCTGGTGGTGGGGGGCGATGGACGCTACTACAATGACAAGGCCATCCAGACCATCCTCAAGATGGCGGCCGCCAAGGGCTTCAGCCGGGTGCTGGTGGGGCGTGAGGGTCTGCTGTCCACCCCCGCGGTATCCTGCATCATTCGCAAGCACCAGGCCTTTGGAGGCATCATCCTCTCCGCCAGCCACAATCCCGGCGGCCCCGATGGCGACTTCGGCATCAAGTACAATAGCGCCAACGGCGGGCCAGCCCCAGAGAAGCTCACCGACGAAATCTACCGTAATACCCTGGAGATCCGCCGCTATCTGATCGCGGAGGAACCGGATATCCCCCTGGCGCGGCTGGGCGAACATTGCCTGGGAGAGATGCGCGTCACCGTCATCGATCCGGTAGCGGACTATGCCCAGCTGATGGAGACGCTGTTCGATTTCGACCTGATCCGGGACCTGCTGGAGGAAGGGGTGTTCACCCTGTGCTACGATGCCATGCACGCCATCACCGGCCCCTATGCCCATGCCATCCTGGAGGAACGCCTCGGCGCACTGCCGGGCAGCGTCATCAACGGCACGCCGCTGCCGGACTTCGGCGGCGGCCATCCCGATCCCAACCTGACCTATGCCAAGGAACTGGTGGAGATCATGAACGACATCAGCGCCCCGGACTTCGGCGCCGCCTCCGACGGCGATGGCGACCGCAACATGATCCTGGGCAAACAGTTCTTCGTCACCCCCAGCGACAGCCTCGCCATTCTCACTGCCAATGCCGCCCTCATTCCCGGCTACCGGGACGGGCTGAGCGGCGTTGCCCGCTCCATGCCCACCAGCCTGGCGGTGGACCGTGTGGCCGCCGCTCTGGACATCCCCTGTTTCGAGACCCCCACCGGCTGGAAATTCTTCGGCAATCTGCTGGATGCCGGCAAGATCACCCTATGCGGCGAGGAAAGCTTCGGCAGCGGCTCCAACCACGTGCGGGAAAAGGATGGCCTGTGGGCGGTGCTGTTCTGGCTCAACATCATCGCCAAGCGCCGCCAGTCGGTGGCACAGATCACCCGTGAGCACTGGCGCAGCTACGGACGCAATTTCTACACACGCCACGACTACGAGGGCATGGATGGCGCCATTGCCGGGGAAATCATGGCCGACCTGCTGGCCAGGCTGCCGCAGCTGCAAGGCAGGCGCATCGGCGATCACCATATCACCCTCAGCGACGAATTCAGCTACACCGACCCCGTGGATCACAGCACCAGTGAGCACCAGGGCATCCGCATCGTCTTCGAAGACGGCGCCCGCATCGTGTTCCGCATGTCCGGCACCGGCACCGATGCCGCCACCCTGCGCATCTATCTGGAGAAATATGAGGCCGATCCCGAAAAACATCTTCAAGATGCCCAGGAGGCCCTGGCCGACCTGATCCGCATCGCCAATGAACTCTCCGGCGTCCTCACCCGCACCGGCCGCGGCGGCCCCACCGTCATCACCTAAGGAACCTAAAAAAAGCGGGCCTTCCGGCCCGCCCTTTTGCATTCCTCCCAGCAGCTCATCAAAACATCAGGAAGGACCAGTTCAAGGTATATTCCGTCACGTTCTTGGAAATATCGTTATCCTTGCTGATAAGCTGCAGCATCAGCGCGTTGCTGTCATCGATGTCATAGCGCAATACCGCCACATGCGCGGAATAGTCCTCGGTGCCCAGCACCCGGAAGTAGGTATCGTCATTATCGGTGGACAGATCTTCATAACGATAGACCGCCTTCCACAACTCCTTGAAGCGATAACCCAACTGTACGTAGAAGGCATTGGCGGTACCGTCATCGCCCGCGACTCCGGAAGTCTCGTCCTGATTATCGATATAGTAATATTCCGCCAAGGCATCGAAATGGCCGCGCTCATAATGCAAGTCCGCCCCATAGACAGTGGTCTTTGCAAGATCGGCGCCCTGCGCAACCCCGGCGGTTCCTGTAGCGGAATGTTCCACCAGCTGGTTTCTCATGGCAAACACCGCCAGCTGCAAGGGCACGCCCGAGAAGCCATAGCTCACCCGGCCGATGATGCTCTTGTCCTCGCTCAAGTCCGAGACATTGCCCAGGCGGATCTCATCCGTCCCGAAACCTGCCGAGGTATCATAGCTGTTGCTGTTGCCGACCGACAGTTCATAGGAAACCCCATTACTGAACTTCCCCATGGCCATCAGACCGATGCTGTGCATGGGCAGGATGGCGGCATCGCCATCCTCAAAGTCCAGGAAAGCGGGCCGTGAGGGGGTGTCCTGAATCAGCACACCATGGTGAAAATTACGGTTCCAGTACCCCAGAGGCGCATGGAAGCGCCCGGCACCCAGGGTCAGGGTATCGGAAAACTTGTGGTTGATCTGATAACGCTCCACATCGATCACGAAGGAATCGCCATCGTTCTCGAATACCGCCTCGAAAAAGGCGGAAGTATCGGCGCTGATCTGCTGATTGGCATAAAGATCCAAGCCACCGATGGCGAAATGATTGTTGTCCTCCTTGTCATTGGAAGAGGTCAGGCTGACATCCCCAAAGACTCCCAGTTCCAGGGCGGATACTGACGTTGCCGGAACCGCAAGGGCGAATGCGGCTGCGTATATAAAGTGTTTCTTATGACTGATTTTCATTGTGCTCCCCTTCTCTCTCCGAATCTGTTCACAGGTCGTCATTTTTCCGTTTGCCGTCAGGGCTTGCGCAACAGGACCTTGACCCTGTCGCTCACTGCACTACCACTGACATAACCCAGGCGCCCCTTGCCGCCGGCGACCCAGTCAACCACCGCCTGCTCATCGGGCAGTGTGGCAGGAGGGGATCCCTTGCCGGTAAAGATGCGTTTCGCCCAGTAGGCCCGGACCTGGCGCTCTGTCTTGTGAAGCACCTTGTTATAGAATTCATAGCGCACAGGATTGCCGGCCGGCAGATCCACCACCTCGGCCACCGTACCGTCGGGGAGCTTGGAGGCCTTCCCCAGGAACAACTGCGCCACCTGATCCTCCCCAAGGCTTCCCACACTAGCGCTCTTGTTGCCGATCACGGCCACCTCGCCGTGGGCCATTGCAGCCAGGCCCAACAGCAGCACAGCGGCAACCACCCGATACATCTTATTATTGCGTGCAATTGAATACATCGTTCTCTCCAATGTTTATATCCTTGCTGGATTCTCCAAGAGCAAGCCCTCCTGTCTTACCCCAACTCCCTGAAACAACAGTCGCCCTCACCGTATATATTTCCTTAGTAATTTTATCAAG
>CAYRLE010000010.1:41320-46483 GCA_964425105.1 uncultured Gammaproteobacteria bacterium
TCCCTGAAACAACAGTCGCCCTCACCGTATATATTTCCTTAGTAATTTTATCAAGTATTACCACCCAATAAACCCATATCATCGGTCAACGGGGAAACAGCATGATGCTCAGACGGTAAACTTGGCCACCAGCCCATGGAGTTGGGTTGCCATGGCGCTGACTCCCTCGCTGGCCTGCTGCAGCTGATCACTGCTCTGTGAGGTCTGCACGGCCACGTCGTTGATGGCAACGATACTGCGGCTGATCTCCTCTGCCACTGCCGTCTGCTCCTCCGCGGCGCTGGCGATCTGGGTATTCATGTCATTGATGCGCGCCACCATATCGGTAATGGACATGAGCGAGGTGCCGGCGCGGGACGATTCGTCCACGCTGGTCTGGGCCTGCTCGCGGCTGGCCTTCATGACCCGTTCCGCCTTCTCGGCGCCCGCCTGGAGTTTCTCGATGATCTCTTGAATCTCCTGGGTGGACTGCTGGGTACGCTGCGCCAGGGTGCGGACCTCGTCTGCCACCACGGCGAAACCGCGGCCCTGCTCCCCGGCCCTGGCCGCCTCGATGGCAGCATTCAGCGCCAGCAGATTGGTCTGCTCGGCGATGGCCTTGATCACATCCAGCACGGTGCCGATATTCTCACTGTCCTGGGCCAGCTGGTGAATGACATTGGCAGCCTCGTCCACGTCAGTGGCCAGTTTATCGATGGTGCCCACGGCCTGGGACACCACCTGCTTGCCATTGGCGGCCTCATCATCGGCCTCCTTGGCGGCGCCGGCGGCGTCCATGGCGTTGCGCGCCACCTCATGCACCGTAGCGGACATCTCGTTCATGGCGGTGGCCACCTGATCGATGTCCACCTGCTGCTTGACGATGCCATCGCGAGACTCTGTGGTCACCACCGACATCTGCTGGGCGGCATTGTTGAGGCTGCCCACCGAATCGGTGATCTCGCGGATGATGCCCTGCAGCTTGGCCACGAAGCGATTGAACTCATTGACCAACTCGCCGACTTCGTCCTGCTGCCTGCTCTCCAGGCGCTTGCGCAAGTCGCCCTGTCCACTGGCCATCTCGCGCAAGGACATGACCACTTCGCTGATGTTGTTGGTGATGGAACCGCCGATAACATAACCCAGCAGGCCCAGAACCAGCGCCAGCATGGCGCCGATGACCAGCCCGGCAACCAGCGCCTTCTGCAGTGACGACTTGGCATCGGCGATGGTCGCCGTAAAGCGCTCATGGGAGCGGTTGCGGAAATCCTCCAGCATGTTGAGGAAGGCCTGGCGCAGGACATTCATCTCGACGATATCATCACCGGCGTCACTCATGGAAACATCTTCATTCACCAAGCGGCGCGTGAGATTATCGGTAAACTTGAAATAGGTCTGAAAAACCGCCCGCAGATTGCCGATGTCGCTTTCCAGCCCCGGATCGGTGGCCAGCATCTCATCCAGCGTGGTGGTAAAGCGCCCAGAGAGATCCTCAGCCTCGCTCAGCATATCCTCATCACCAGTAATTACGGCATTGGTAAATGAAGTAATGAGCTCCTGGGAAATACCGTTGACAGTCTCGATCTTTTCCACCACCGGGAAATGGCGGTCACGGATCTCTTCCAGACGCTGGGTGTTGCGGCTGTTCACGGAATAGTTGAACAGCAGATAGGCCGCAAAGCCGATGACACCAACGCTGACAATGAGGCTGATCTTATACTTGATTGACAGTCTGGATAAAATATTCATACATCCGATCCTCTGTAGAACATGGCCCACTCAGGCGGTACATCCCCGACAATATGGTCACATGGTAATAACGAATCAGCAGCGCATCCGTTGCGAACTTTGCTCTCTCCTCTCGAAAGATACTATCGGTCTCTCGTTTTCGATCTTTAATCGCCGGGATTGCCTCCCGTAGAGGCAGAAAGCCCCTCCCACCTGAGGATGAGAGGGGCCCTCTGGCCGATTGCACAGATTGTTGTCAATCGGCAGAGTAGATCACCTTGACGTCCCCCTTGGCCGCACTGCTGTCGATGTAGCCAATGGCCCCCTTGGTAGAACGGACATAATTGATTACCGCCTGATCATCGGGCAGCACTTCAGGCGGGCTGCCCTTACCGGAGAAGACCCGGGAGGCCCAGTACTGCAGGACCTTGGTGCTGGACTTGCCCAGCACCTTTTTATTGAAGGCGTCATAGACCGGCGACTCCTCGGCCTGATTCACCGGCGCCGCCGGATCGCCATTGGGCAGCGACTTGACCTTGCCGAGAAAGATGGACTTGATCTGGGACTTGGACAAGCCACTGATGTCGCTGTCGGGGGAGACAATCACCACCACACCGGCAGAGGCCTGACTGACCAGAAACAGGGCCAGCCCCACGATCATCCATCGCTTCCAGCCGAGTCCACCGGCAAACCGCTGTTTTTCATTGTGTCGTTTACTCATCTTCTGCGCTCCCATTAGAACACCATATCGACGGCTACGCTGAACATCCGGGTCGAATCGTCGCTGGGCGTCGACTCGAACAGGCCATCGCCATCGGTATCGATCTTGCTGACCTCGCCCTTGACCACCAGCTTACTGGAGATATTGTAGTTCAGCCCCAGGGTGCTGATCTGATGGCCATTGCCATTGTCGCGATCCCAGTCCTGATAGGTCAGGTGAGGCAGCCACTTGCCGAAACGGTGGCCCACGGTGGCATACCAGGAATCGGAATCGCCCGCGGAGACCCCCATCATGTCCTTGAAATCCATCTGCACCTGTGCCCCTTCGGCATAGACGATCCAGTCGTTCCAGTCGATCTTGACGCCACCCACCACCGAGGCATGCCGGGCATTGTTCATGGGGGCCATCATCATATTGTTGAGGTCTGTTTTCATGTCCCCTTGGTAGGCGGACAACTGGAAAATGACGGTGTCGTCCCAGTTGGCGCGCCCAGTAACACCCACCATCTCCTTGATGGTCATGTTCTCCAGGTCCACCTGGCCGCCGAAGAAATCGACGCTCCAGCTCCAGTCGTCGACATTGCGGGTCCACAACAGGCTGGCACCGGTATAGGACTCGCGGGTGGCCTGGGCACTGGCCATACTCTCAGAATAGATGACCACCGGCGCCTGAATCCAGGGATAGGTCACCCCGACCTCCACATATTCATTGACGATGCCCACCGGGTACTTGATCTTGCCGGCGCGGAGATCCAACTGCTCGGTCAGATTAAAAGTGGCGAATGCCCAGTCCACATGCAGGTCATAGCCGTTCTCCTGGATGGGTGCGAACAACTGGGTGGCGACCGTCAGGCGGTCGGAAACCCGCGAGGTGATGTCCAAACCCAGTTTGGTGCCATAGAAACTGCCGTCTTCGTTGATACCGCTTTCATTCAGACCACCCTGCCACAAGGCCTTCTCATTGGTGATGCTGTAGCGGGCCGAGAAAAAACCATCCAGACGTGTGCGGTCCACCCAGGATTCCGCCCATGAGGTGCTGCATGCCAGCAACAACCCCATCATGAAACCACTCTTCAATAAACCCATTATGTGCTTGTGCTCCATTATCTCCTCCTCTACTACCCAGGCATCACAGACGACATGATGCCGTTTTTGCGGCTGTTATTCAGCCGTCACCTTATGAAGACGATACTTCAGTCCACAATGACGGCCTTCTCCTTTGGAAACTTTAGTTTTGTTGTCCATTTTATCGTCAACATCCTGTATACAGACTTAACGGCGGATCGTCCCCTTGATTAAGACTCAGGGTCTGACCTATTCGTTTCTGCCATCTGTCGCGGTTAGCGCACGACGTGGCCAGCCATCACCATTTCACCCCCAACATCAGATCCATGACATTGCTGCCTGTCACGCCAGTGCTGATGAGGTCGCCGCTGGCGGCAAGAAAGCGTCCGGCATCGGCACGCTGCAGGCCAGCAGCGGCATCCAGACCTGCCTCACGACCTCTGGCAACGGTAGCAGCGTCAACCAACGCTCCCGCTGCGGCCGCCGTGCCGTCGCTGCCATCGGTGGCTGCGGCAAGAAACAGGCTTTGCGGTAATTTTTGCAAATTCTGCGCCAACAACAGTGCCAAGTGCTGACAACGTCCCCCCTCACCGGGCTGTGGCGGCAGTCGCACCGTCACCTCGCCGCCCCACACATGAAGCCCCACTGATCCTTGCATCAGACGTTCACTTAGGTCGGCCGCCGCCATCGCGACATCGCCAGTAATCAACTCGTCGTGCAGATGGACCACATAGCCCAGGCGGCGGCCCTGCTCTGCCGCCGCCAGCCTGGCATCGCGGTTGGCGGCGATAATATGGGTTTCTGCCTCAGCCGCCAAGGGCGGAGAGGTTTCCTTAGCGGCCCGCTTGGCACGCACCAGCAAAGTAGTCAGCCAGGGAGGGACGGCCCCCGGCTCGGGTAGATGGCCACCAGTGGCGATCAATAGGCCGGATCCGATGACTGCCGGATCATCGCCCGGCACGTCGGAAATCAGCAGATTCCAGACCCGGCGTCCGGCCAGCCATGACAGCAGGCGCCCGCCCTTTATGGTGGACAAGGCCTCGCGCATGGCATTCATTTCCTGGATGGGAAGGCTGGCGGCGAGCAGCCAGCGGTTGAGCCGTTGGAGATCAGCGAGGGTAACCCCCGCCTGCGGCACCTCCAGCAGGGACGATGCCCCACCGGAAATCAGAAACAGAAAATCCATGGTCGGCGGCGCCCCGCGAATCATCTCCAGCAGCAGCCGGCCTGCCTGAAGACTCCCGGCATCGGGCACAGGATGTCCCGCCTCCACCAGCACCACGTCCGGATATGCCTGCTGAATCGCCTGCCCATAACCATGACGGGTGACGACCAACAGCCGCTGGACATCCGCCCCCAGCACATCGAGGGCACCCCGCGCCATGGCGGCGGCCGCCTTACCGATGGCGACCACATAAACAGGGCCGGACAAGGGGTGGGCACGCAGGAAGCCGGCCACCCGCCGCCGTCCCTCCACCGCGGCCAACGCCGTATGGTAGATGGACAGCAGATTGTCGCGGTGCCCCCTAACACCTTGCTTCATAATGCATTTCTTGGATTCACAGGGTGGGCGGCGCCGACCCTACACGCTTAGGGGGTAATGAGTAATGAGTGATGCGTGATGCGTGTAGATATGGCAACAGTATCGCCCTACCCATCACCCATCACCCA
>CAYRLE010000010.1:46583-52405 GCA_964425105.1 uncultured Gammaproteobacteria bacterium
ACCCATCACCCATCACCCAATCAACCCAGGGCCCCGAACCCCCCCTGCAGGTCACCGATGATATCCTCCACGTCCTCCAGTCCCACGGCGAGCCGCACCAAGCCCTCCCGAATACCCGCCGCTTCCCGGTCCTCGGGAGTGAGGCGGCCGTGGGTGGTAGTGGCAGGATGGGTGATCATGGTTTTGGTGTCCCCCAGATTGGCAGTGATGGAAATAAAGCTCGTACCATCGATGAAACGCCAGGCCTCTTCCCTGCCCCCCGCCAGCTCAAAGGCCAGCAGGCCGCCGAAGCCACGCTGCTGGCGGGTGGCCAGTTCATGCTGGGGATGGCTGGGCAGGCCGCTGTAATATACCTGGCGCACGGCAGGCTGTGTCTCCAGCCAGCGGGCGATGCGCAGAGCATGGTCGCAATGGGCCTGCATGCGTACCTGTAGGGTCTCCAGCCCCTTGAGAAACACCCAGGCATTGAAGGGACTGAGGGTGGGGCCAGCGGTACGCAGAAAACCATAGACCTTCTCCCCCACGGTTTCCTCATCCCCCACCACGGCGCCGCCGATGCAGCGCCCCTGCCCGTCGAGATATTTGGTAGCCGACAGCACCACCACGTCCGCCCCCAAGGCCAGGGGCTGTTGCAGCGCCGGCGTACAGACGGTGTTGTCCACCACCAGCAGGCAGCCATGGTCATGGGCCAGTACCGCCAGGGCGGCGATATCCGCCACTTCCGACAACGGATTGGAGGGGGTCTCCAGAAACAGCAGGCGGGTATTGGGCTGCAGGGCCTGTTCCCAGGCAGAAAGGTCCGTAAGGGGAACGAAACTGGTCTCGATGCCAAAGCGGCTCAGATAATTGCCGAACAACAGGGCCGTGGTGCCGAAGATGCCGTTGGCCGAGACGATGTGGTCGCCGGCCTGCAGCAGTCCCAGGCAGGTGCTGAGGATGGCCGCCATGCCGGAGGCGGTGGCGACGCAGCGCGCACCGCCTTCCAATGCCGCCAGACGTTCCTCGAAGGTCCGTACCGTCGGATTGGTGAAACGGGAATAGACGTTACCCGGCTCGGCGCCGGAAAAACGCGCCGCCGCCTGGGCAGCGTTGTCGAAGACAAAACTGGAAGTGGGAAAGATGGGCTCTGAATGCTCACCTTCGGTGGTGCGACGCTGGCCGCAGCGGATACCCCGGGTACTCAAACCGTACTCATGCGGATCACGTTCGGCCATGACATCCTCCTGTTTGTGGCATTGTTACGGGTGATGGGAATGGGGTGAACCAGAGGCATCACCTGACGCATCACTCATCACTCATTACTCGTTACGCCTCACAAGCCCATCACATCACGGCCGCTGTCGGAACTGCCGTGCTTGTTTTCATCGCAGCGCAGCGCCTCGATGCGGCTGAGATATTCTTTGCTCACATCGCCGGTGATGTATTCGCCGCTGAAACAGGAGGTATCGAAACGCTGCAGCTTGGTGCGTTCCTTGCTGACCGCATCGATGAGGTCTTCCAGGTCCTGATAGAACAGGCGGTCGGCGCCGATCAATTCGGCCACCTCCTCTTCGCTGCGGTTGTGGGCAATCAGTTCCTGGGCGCTCGGCATGTCGATGCCATAGACATTGGGATAACGCACTGGCGGCGCCGCCGAGGCAAAATAGACCTTATTGGCGCCGGTCTCGCGGGCCATGTGGATGATCTGCTGGGAGGTGGTGCCGCGCACGATGGAATCGTCCACCAGCAAGACATTTTTGCCCATGAATTCGATATCGATGGCGTTGAGCTTCTGGCGCACCGACTTCTTGCGCAACTGCTGACCGGGCATGATAAAGGTGCGGCCGATATAGCGGTTTTTGATGAATCCCTCGCGGTAGTTCACGCCCAGTTCGTTGGCCAGCGCCAGGGCGGCAGTGCGGCTGGTATCCGGAATGGGGATCACCACGTCGATGTCATGGTCGGGGAAGTCACGGCGAATTTTGTGTGCCAGACGCTCGCCCATGCGCAGGCGTGCCTTGTAGACATAGATATTGTCGATGATGGAATCGGGGCGCGCCAGATAGACATACTCGAAGATGCAGGGCGAATGAACCGGGCTGGATGCGCACTGGCGGGTGTGGATGGTGCCGTCCATGGTGATGAATACCGCCTCGCCAGGCGCAATGTCGCGCACCAGGTCGAAGCCCAGTACATCCAGGGCCACGCTCTCGGAGGCGATCATATACTCGACGCCTTGCTCCGTCTCGCGGCGCCCGAAGACGATGGGACGGATGCCGTAAGGGTCGCGGAAGCCGAGGATGCCATAGCCGGTGATCATGGCGATGGCGGCATAACCGCCGCGGCAGCGGCGGTGGACGCCGGACACCGCAGCGAATACATCCTCCTCGTCGATCTCCATCTTGCCCGACTGCTGCAACTCGTGGGCGAAGACATTGAGCAGGATCTCAGAATCGGATTCGGTATTGATATGACGCCGGTCGTCGCGGAACAGTTCGTCCTTCAACTGGTCGGCATTGGTCAGATTGCCATTGTGGGCCAGGGCGATGCCGTAGGGGGAATTGACGTAGAAAGGCTGGGCCTCCGAGGAAGAGGAGCAACCGGCAGTGGGATAGCGCACATGGCCGATGCCGCAATTGCCGCGCAGATTGATCATGTGGGAGGTCTTGAAAACATCCCGCACCAGACCGTTGTCCTTGCGCAGATAGAGGGTCCGCCCCTCGCAGGTCATGATACCGGCGGCGTCTTGTCCCCGGTGCTGCAACACAGTCAGGCCATCATAGATGAACTGATTGACCCGTGACTTGCAAACCATGCCGATTATGCCGCACATGAGATCAAGCCCTCGCTGACAAAATCATGGGAGATGGCCGGTGCCACAGCACCGGCAGCCCTGAAGGGACCGCGCCCCGAGAAGTTCATATTCAAGCACCCTTGTTACAATGACAATAGATCAGCTGCAAATGGCATGGCTCACACCAGCCCACGTCATACCTTTCATGAAAAAGCCGGCACCGGAATATCCAGTTCCATATGGTCGACGATCCAGCCGGCAAACTGCTGCAGATAGACGATGGTGAGAGAATCCTTCCAGAATGGTTCATCCGCCAGCGGCGTCAGGCCGCCCAACAAGACCACCGCCATCACCAATACCCCGCCGCGCAGCAAGCCAAACAATATACCCAGGGAACGGTCGATGCCGCTGAGGGCACTGGAACGAACCAGGTTCACCACCAGGCGGCTGAGTAGCGCCGCGACCACCAGGACGGCCACGAAGATCGCCAGAAAGGCCACGGCATAGCGCAACTCCTGAAGACCGATGTAGCTCTGGAGGCGGGTGGCAAAAACTTCCGTGAACTGGGTCGCCGCCCAGAAAGACAACACCCAGGCCGTCAGCGAAAAGGCTTCCTTGGCAAAGCCCCGAAACAAGCCCAGCAGGGCCGACAGCAGCAGCAACCCCAAGAGGGCGTAATCAAACCAGATCACGGCTGGCCACCACCCTTGTTGTGGCCGAGCGCCCGGCGCGCAGATGCCAGCAAGCGGCGAGACATGGCGTGCAGGATATCAGGGACGGGTTTCTATGGCACATCGGTAATCGGCAGATCAAAAAATTCAGCTTCCGCACATTCTAACGCTCAACCCCAGAAGGAGGACATTTTAACACCATGTCAGGGAACAGCGCACCACAGGGTTCAGCACTAAACCAGAGGGCACTGAATACCGTGTTCATCACTCCGCTCAACTCCGGAGCCCGGCGTCTCCTAGCGGCCAAAAGCTTCATAACGCATCACGATCCCCTTGAGGCCGGCCTGGCTCTGGAGGCGGCGGCGTTGCGCCTCGGCGCGCTTCTTGTCGGGCAGAGGCCCCGCCAGCACCCGATAGACAGGCTGGCCATCGACCTGCACCTCATCCACCAGGGCGCCGAACCCCTGGTCCTGGAGACGGTCGCGCAAGGCGCGGGCATTCTTCGCGGAGGCAAAACTCCCCACCTGCACCGCCCAATTGGCGGTAGGCGGCGCGGGGCGGGGCGCCTGCCCTTGCTGCGCCGGGGGTGGCGGCACTGGCTTTTTTGCTTCGGGGACAGAGGTTTTGCCAGAAGCTGGCTGCGAAGCCGATTTGGGGACTTGCTTGGGAACGGATTTGGGCGCCGCCTTGGCAGCGGCCGCACTGGGGGGGGCCGCGCGTTGCTGCACCATGGGTGGCGGCGGCGCGGGCACGGGGGCAACGGCAGCATCGCCCGGCACGGGAAGGGGCAGGACCTCGACATGAAAATCCTCCGGCTTGGGCGGCAGATTGCTTTCCTGGATGCCACCCTCGTAGTCGCTGCGGAAATCCAGCACCATGGGCACAATGATCACCGCGAGGGCGAGCAGCACCAGGGCGCCCACCAGGCGATGGCGGGGATTATGGGAGCTTGAGGGGCTGTCCTGCTGATTCATGGCTTAGCCGATTGTAACATCGCGGGCCACCAGGAGGGGAAGCACAGCAGCCACGGTATGGAAGGACCCGAAGACCACAATGCGGTCTCCCGCCGCCGCGGCGGCCAATGCCCCCTCATAGGCGGCGGCCACCGTCCCGTAACAGGTGCAGGCGGCTCTGTCGCCGACATTCTCCAAGGAGGCGGCCAGGGAGGCGGCTGCGGCTCCACGGCCAACCGTGAGATCCGCCAGATGCCAGACATCCACCACCGGCGCCATGGCCCGGCACACGGCAACGGCGTCCTTGTCGGCCAGCATGGCGCACACCCCATGGGTGCGTCCTGCCAGCGGCCGCTGGCGCAACTCCTGTGCCAGGGCCAGCGCCGCCTGGCGGTTGTGGGCCACATCCACGACACAGGGCACGTCGGCGGGAAAGCACTGGAAGCGGCCGGGCAGGCTGACCTGCTGCAAACCCGCCTCGATCGCTTGGCGCCCGAGGGGAAAAAACGCCTCCAGCCGCTCCATCACCATCAGCACGCCGGCGGCATTCTGCAGCTGCCAGCTTCCCGCCAGGGCCGGCAGGGGCAATGCCTCGTAGCAGCGGTGGGCGCTGCGCCAACTCCAGGTGGCGGGTGCATCGCCGGATGGCGGCTGCAGCCAGTAATGATATTCATGGCCCAGACGGGAAAGGGGAACCTGGAGTTGCCGGGCATGGTCCAGCAGGGAACGCGGCGGCTGGGGATCACTCACCACCGCCGCCCGGCCGCTGCGGAAGATGCCCGCCTTCTCTAGCCCGATGGCCTCGCGGTCGCTGCCCAGCCAACGGACATGATCCACGTCCAGCGCCGTCACCAGGGCGATGTCGGCAGCCACGACATTGACCGCGTCCAGCCTGCCGCCCATACCCACTTCCAGCAAGGCCACGTCCAGCGCCGCGCGGGCTAAGAGGTCGAAGGCCGCCAGGGTGCCGAACTCGAAATAGCTCAGGGAAACATCGCCGCGCGCCTGATCGACGCGGCCAAAGGCCTGGCACAGGCTGTCGTCGCTGACCGTCCTGCCGTCGATGCGGATGCGCTCGTTGTAACGCAGCAGATGGGGCGAGGTGTAGGCGCCCACCCGCAGGCCGGCGCCCCGCAGCATGGCCTCCAGCAGGGCCACGCTGGTGCCCTTGCCATTGGTGCCCGCCACCGTCACCACGCGGGGCGCGGGACGCTCCACGTCCATGCGCTCCAGCACCGCCTGCACCCGCTCCAGGCCCAGATCGATCTCCCGGGGGTGGAGCGTCTCCTGCCAGGCCAGCCACTGGTCTAGGGTGGGGAAACGCATTGGGGATGGTGATGAGTAATGGGTAATGAGTAATGGGTTATGGATTAAGGAACCTCTGATTAATTCATGAACCGGTGTCTGGCGGCTGAAATGTCCCGG
>CAYRLE010000011.1:0-9124 GCA_964425105.1 uncultured Gammaproteobacteria bacterium
TATTCTATCAAGAAAACAGAAAAGTTCTAACAACAGAGAAAAAACAAGAACAAACAACCCATAAACAGCCCGGTCCCAAGGAGCACCATCATGTCCAAACTAGTCAATCCACACGGCGGCGAAGCGCTCAAGCCCCTGCTGCTGGAAGGCGAAGCGCTGACTGAAGAACAGGCCCGCGCCGCTGCCCTGCCCCGCATCACCATCACCTCCCGCGAGGCCGGCGACCTGATCATGATGGGCATCGGCGGTTTCACCCCCCTGGAAGGCTTCATGACCCATGCCGACTGGGAAGGCGTCTGCGACGGCTTCAAGATGGCCAACGGCCTGTTCTGGCCCATCCCCATCACCCTCTCCTGCAACCGGGAGAGCGCCGAAGGCATCAAGCTGGGCAGTGAAATCGCCCTGGCGAACCCGGACAACGGGGAGATCATGGCCACCATGCAGGTGACGGAGAAATACGCCATCGACAAGGAGCACGAATGCATGATGGTGTACAAGACCGTGGACCCGGCCCATCCCGGCGTGAAGATGGTCATGGACCAGGGCGCGGTCAACCTGGCGGGGCCGGTGAAGGTGCTGTCTCAGGGGGATTTCGCCGAGCGCTTCCCTGGCATCTACATGACTCCGGCCCAGACCCGCGCCCTGTTCGAACTCAAGGGCTGGTCCACGGTGGCGGCCTTCCAGACCCGCAACCCCATGCACCGCTCCCACGAATACCTCACCAAGATTGCCATCGAGACCTGCGACGGCGTGCTGATCCACTCCCTGCTGGGCAAACTGAAACCCGGCGACATTCCCGCCGAGGTGCGCAGCGCGGCCATCGACAGCCTGATCGAGAACTATTTCGTGGACAATACCGTGGTTCACGCCGGCTATCCCCTGGACATGCGCTATGCCGGCCCCCGCGAGGCCCTGCTGCACGCCCTGTTCCGCCAGAACTACGGCTGCTCCCACCTCCTGGTGGGCCGCGACCACGCCGGGGTGGGCGACTACTACGGCCCCTTCGACGCCCACCACATTTTCGACGAGATCCCCGCGGACGCCCTGGAGACCCGCCCCATCAAGATCGACTGGACCTTCTGGTGCTACAAGTGCAACGGCATGGCCTCCATGCGCACCTGCCCCCACGAAGGCAGCGACCGCCTGCTGCTGTCGGGCACCAAGCTGCGCAAGGCGCTGTCCGAAGGCGAGGAAGTGCCGCCGGAATTCAGCCGCCCGGAGGTACTGGAGATCCTGAGAAACTACTATGCCGGCCTCAGCAATGAGCAGCGCGTCAAGGTGGAACTCAGCGGCCATTCCGCCAAGTAGGCCTCCTCCCCTCCACCAGATGGTGGATTACGCTGCGCTCATTCACCATCTGGGTGAGGAGTGATGCGTAACGAGTAATGAAAAAAGCATTGAGTGGGCACCACCGCCCACCGAGCCCCTGCACCACACCCTAGGGTGGCGCCGCCTTCGACCCCCTCTGGCCCAAAGATTGCAAACACAAGATGTTGTGGTTACCATTTTTCCGATGAGTGCTTGTATTTATTGGAAAAATTTCCTGGACCACAGCCAAGAAAAATTCATAAGACACTGATAAGACAGGAAAATAACAAACAAAGGAAAGCAGGACTCTCTCCAAAAAAAGCAGTTGACAGGGCAGAATGAATCGCCATACTCTTTCCGCCTGGCACAACATCTTGTGTCTGACCATATAACAACGACACGTCAACAGCGAGGAGACAAACACACGATGGAATCCGCACATCTGCGCGTCATCTCCAGCAGCGCCCCCGAAATCCCCCTGCAATCCGCTTCTCTGGACATCTGGGACAAAAAATACCGCCTCAAGAGCAAGGACGGGGCCTGCATCGACCAGACCATCGACGATACCTACAAGCGTGTCGCCCGCGCCCTGGCCGACGTGGAGCACAGCGCCGAACTGCGCGAGCACTGGTATGAGGAGTTCCTCTGGGCCCTGCGCCACGGCGCCATCCCTGCCGGCCGCATCACCTCCAATGCCGGCGCCCTGGAACACAAGCCCGCCACCTCCACCATCAACTGCACCGTCTCCGGCACCATCCAGGACTCCATGAACGACATCCTGGGCAAGGTCCACGAGGCCGGCCTGACCCTCAAGGCGGGCTGCGGCATCGGCTACGAATTCTCCACCCTGCGCCCGCGCGGCGGCTATGTCTCGGGCGCCGGGGCCTACACCTCCGGCCCCCTGTCCTTCATGGACATCTATGACAAGATGTGCTTCACCGTGTCCTCCGCCGGTGGCCGGCGCGGCGCCCAGATGGGCACCTTCGATATCGGCCACCCCGACGTGGTGGATTTCATCAAGGCCAAGCGCGAGGACGGCCGCCTGCGCCAGTTCAACCTCTCGCTGCTCATCAGCGGTGAGTTCATGGATGCGGTGAAACACGACCGCCAGTGGCAACTGGCCTTCCCCGTCACCCGCAAGGAAGTGGAAGAAGACGGCATCGACCTCAACGACCCGGAGCACATCATCTGGCGCGAGTGGCCCAGCAGGGAAGGCTACATCGCCAACGGCGCCGGCCTGGTGGCCTGCAAGATCAGCCGCGCCATCCGCGCGCGGCGCCTGTGGGACGTCATCATGTCCTCCACCTACGACTATGCCGAACCGGGCTTCATCCTCATCGACAAGGTCAATGAGATGAACAACAACTGGTTCTGCGAAAACATCCGCGCCACCAATCCCTGCGGCGAACAACCCCTGCCCCCCTATGGTTCCTGCCTGCTGGGCTCCATCAACCTCACGCGCTTCGTGCGCGACCCCTTCACCGACGACGCCCGCTTCGACTGGGACGAGTATCGCCGTGCGGTGGCCATCTTCACCCGCATGCTGGACAACGTGGTGGAGATCAACGGCCTGCCCCTGGAACAGCAGCGCCAGGAGATCACCAGCAAACGCCGCCACGGCATGGGCTATCTGGGGCTGGGCTCCACTATGACCATGCTGCGCATGAAATACGGTGCCCAGGACTCCCTGGCCTTCACCGAGCAGGTGACCCGGGAAATGGCCCTGGTGGGCTGGGAGACCGCCCTGGAACTGGCGCGGGAAAAGGGCCCCGCTCCCATCCTGGAGCAGCACTTCACGGTCACCGAGGAGATGCTGCGCAAGCGCCCGGAGATGGCCCGCGACGGCTACAAGGCCGGCGACGTGGTGAAGGGCAAGGTGCTGCACGCCAAATACAGCCGCTACATGCAGCAGCTGGCCGGCGTCGCCCCGGAACTGGTGGACGAACTGGCCCGGGTGGGCGCACGCTTCACCCACCATACCTCCATCGCCCCCACCGGCACCATCTCCCTGTCCCTGGCCAACAACGCCAGTAACGGCATCGAGCCGAGCTTCGCCCATCACTATTTCCGCAACGTGATCCGCGAGGGCAAGAAGAGCAAGGAAAAAGTGGACGTCTATTCTTACGAACTGCTGGCCTACCGTCACTTGGTCAATGCCGCCGCCATCCCCGACGCCCAGCGGGAGGAGGAGCGCCTGCCCGGCTACTTCATCTCCGCCGACGACATCACCCCCAAGGAACATGTTGACGTGCAGGCGGCGGCGCAGATCTGGGTAGACTCCTCCATCTCCAAGACCGCCAATGTGCCCAGCGACTACGACTACGAGGCATTCAAGGGCATCTACCTCTATGCCTATGAAAAAGGCCTCAAGGGCTGCACCACCTTCCGCTTCAACCCGGAGGCCTTCCAGGGCGTGCTGGTGAAGGAGAAGGATCTCGCCAGTACCACCTACCGCTTCACCCTGGAGGACGGCAGCGTGATCGAGGCCCAGGGCAACGAGGAGATCGAATACGACGGCGAGACCCATACCGCCGCCAACCTCTACGACGCTCTCAAGGAAGGCTACTACGGCAAACACTGAAGGGACGGGGACGCCCTTTACGAACCGCTATCGAAGGAGTTTTTAGATATGGCCATCAAAATAGACCAGAAGATTCTCAAGTACACCGTCGCCAAGGACGAAGCAGACGCCGCCGACGAAGCAGCGCAGGACAATAGCGTTGCCCAGGAAAGCGTTTCCTCCAATATCATCCAGATGCACGAGAAACTGGAGCGCCCGGAGATGCTGCTGGGCTCCACCTACAAGGTCAAGACGCCGCTCAGCGAACATGCCCTGTACGTGACCATCAATGACGTCATCCTCAACCCCGGCACCGAGCACGAACTGCGCCGCCCCTTCGAGGTGTTCATCAATTCCAAGAACATGGACCACTTCCAATGGATCGTGGCCCTGACCCGCATCATCTCCGCGGTCTTCAGAAAGGGCGGCGACATCACCTTCCTGGTGGAGGAACTGCGCTCGGTCTTCGATCCCCGCGGCGGCTACTTCAAGAAGGGCGGCAGATTCATGCCCTCCCTGGTGGCTGAGATCGGCGATGTCATCGAGCACCACCTGAAATCCATCGGCCTGCTGAAGGATGATGAACTGGATGCCCATCAACAACAGTTCGTGACCCAGAAGCGGCGCGAATTCGAGGCTGCGGCCCGCAGCGAGCAGGCAGATGCCGGAGAGGAAGGCGACTTCCCCCCCGGCGCCCAGCTGTGCGCCAAGTGCCAGACCAAGGCCATGATCCAGATGGACGGCTGCCTCACCTGCCTCAACTGCGGCGAATCCAAGTGTGGCTGACTGCCGCGACAGGCGGCCTCTGATTAATTCTGGGCCGGATGGATGGCGGATGAAATTTCCCCGGATCAAGGCAATCGTTCTCGCCAGACGGTACGGAGCGTTGAAACTCACTCAAGACAAGGTCAATAATGAGCCGTTACTGGTCACCAATCGTCCACCAGCTTACCCCTTATATTCCCGGCGAACAGCCACAGGACCAGGCCTATATCAAGCTGAACACCAACGAGAACCCCTACCCGCCCTCGCCGCGCGTCATCGAGGCCATCAGTGCCCTCGATGGTGACCGGCTGCGGCGTTACCCCGATCCCGAGTCGTCGGCGCTGAGCCAGGCGCTGGCCGATTATTTTTCCGTCGAGGCAAGCAATGTCTTCATCGGCAATGGCTCCGACGAGGTCCTTGCACACAGTTTTCAGGCCTTCTTCAACAACGGCCGCCCTTTGCTGTTCCCGGATATCAGCTACAGCTTTTATCCGGTCTATTGCTGCCTCTACCAGATCGAGTACCGAAGCATCCCATTGCAAGTGGACTTCTCGCTCGCCATCGATGATTTCAGCGCCGGCAATGGCGGGATCATCTTCCCCAACCCCAACGCCCCCACCAGCCGGCTCTTGCCGCTCCAGGACATCGAGGCACTCTGCCATCGCCATGAGTCATCACTCATCATCGTCGACGAGGCCTATATCGATTTCGGTGGCGAGTCGGCTATCCCGCTGACCCGTCATTATGACAATCTGCTGGTCATCCAGACCTTCTCCAAATCGCGCAGCCTCGCCGGCCTGCGCCTCGGCTATGCAATTGGCCAGCGCCACCTGATCGATGGCCTGAAACGGGTCAAGGATTCCTTCAACTCCTATCCCATCGACAGCATCGCACAATCGGCGGCCATCGCTGCACTCGATGATGATGACTATTTCCGGGATTGCTGCAACAGGATCATCAGCTGCCGCAGCAGCCTGACGGCCGCCCTTGGCACTCTCGGCTTCGATATCCTGCCCTCGGCGGCCAACTTTCTCTTTGTCCGCCATCCCACCGCAAGGGCGGCAGCGCTCTACCGGCAGCTGAAGGAACAAGGCATTCTCGTCCGTCATTTCAGCAAACCGCGCATCGCTGACTACCTGCGCATCACCATCGGCACAGATGAACAATGCACGCTGCTGATCGAAAAACTTGCCGGCATTCTCGGCAAGGCGCAGCGGCCTGTGCCATCATGAGCATCGTACAACCCCTTACCCCTGACGCCATCGACACGGCCGCCGCCCATATCGGCGGCATCCTTGCGCTGGCCATCGAATACACCCCCGGGCAATCGGCGGTCGTCGTCTATGACTGCCAAAGCAGCCTCTCCTCGGCACTGGCTGCTGGCTACCGGCAGGTCTTGCCGCAGGCCGATTTCATCGATTTCGATCGCCACTCACCCGCAGACATCCTCCAGGCCTTTGCCCCGCTAAGGCCTGGCGACCTGGTCGTCCTGATCCAGTCGACCAGTTTCCGTCTCGATGCCTTGCGCATCCGCATCGAACTGTTCAAGCGCCGGCTCAAGGTCATCGAACATCCACACCTGGCGCGCATGTGCGGCCGCGAGGCGCTGATCTATATCGATTCCCTGGCCTATGATCCGGGATATTTCCGCGGCGTCGGTCACGCCCTGAAGCGGCGCATCGACCAGGCTCATGGCGGCATCATCGACAGCGCTGGTGAACTACTGAGCTTTACCTCCCCCTTTGAGCCGGCCAGGCTCAATGTCGGTGACTACCGGCAGATGAAAAATGTTGGCGGCCAGTTCCCCATCGGCGAGGTGTTTACCGAGGCGCGCGACCTCGAGGCCGTCAACGGCCGCGTCCGCATCGAGTTCTTTGGCGATACCAACTTTACCGTCAATCGGCCTCCCCGGCCAATCACCCTGGAGGTCAAGAGCGGGCGCATCGTCGGCACAGAGGGCTCCACGGCGGAATTCGACCGGGTGCTCGATATTATCCGTAGCGACGAAGGCGAGATCTGGCTGCGCGAACTGGGTTTCGGCCTCAATCGCGCCTTCAGTAGAAACAACGTCGTCTGTGACATCGGCACCTTTGAGCGGATGTGCGGCGTCCATCTATCCCTCGGCGGCAAGCACCTCAGCTACCGCAAGAAACAGATCAATCGCAAGACTGCCCGCCATCATGTCGATGTTTTTGTCTGCACTGAAAGCGTTACCCTCGATGGTGAGACCATCTTCTGCGAGGATAACTGGCAGGTCGACGTGTGAGCAATCGGCAAGCAGCTTGAGGAAGCTCTGATTAAAGGCGTGCCTGCCAGACCAGCATGCGATTATTCGCCGGCATGGCGATATCCTGCAGCAAAGCCAGCCCATGACCTGCAGCAAGTTCGGTGAGCGCCTCAAAATCGCGAATACCGCTATTCTGGTCGCGCGCCTTCAGCCAGGCATCGAAACGGGCATTGCTCGCTGAAGTGTAGCGCCCCTGATAGTTGAAAGGACCGTACAGACAGAACTGCCCAGCCGCTTCGATAACACTGGCAACATGGGCAAACAGCCGCTCCACCTCGGGCCAGGAGATAATATGGACGGTATTGGCGTTGAAGACAGCATCGAAGGTCGCAACCGGCCAGTGCGCAGCGTTGACATCGAGCAGCAGTGGCGGCAGGACATTGTCCAGCCGGGCCTCGTCGATCCAGGCCCGGATACCCTCATGATGCACCGCCAGATCGCTCGTCTGCCAACTCAGATGAGGCAACTCACGGGCAAAGTAAACGGCGTGCTGCCCGGTCCCGCTGGCAATCTCCAGCACCCGTTCGGTGGCGGCAAAGCGCTCCCGGAGGATGGCCAGTATCGGCTCACGGTTTCTCTCACAGGCCTCGGAATAAGGTTTCATAAACACCTCGAGCTAATCCAGCATGATTGTAGCATCCGGCTTTGTCGCTTCACCGTGGGTCGCCTTGGCTCACGGCCGAAGCTGCGGCTCCAGCACCTGGCCAGCAATTTGCCGGCATGAGACGCTTCAACCGTGAATGAAGCAGGCTAGGAGTCTGTCGGGTTTAGGATGAATCTACTGCGGAAAAGCCATTTTGGCCCATTTCCCCGATCATTTTCGTTAAATATGCGCAATATTCGCCTCAAATGATCGAAAAAATGGACTCAAAATGGCTTTCCCTCGCTACAACCACCTAAACCCGACAGACTCCTAGACTATAGCGATGAACAGACCGCTCCTGAAGATACACAATGGTGTCAGCGACATACCTGCGGAACAGTGGCAAGCACTGGCAGGCGATGACCCCTTTCTGTCACATGCCTACCTCTCGGCATTGGAGGCCAGTGGCTGCGTCTCAACAGAGACCGGCTGGCAACCTCAATTTCTTGCCCTATGGCAGCAGGGACGACTGACAGGGGCCATGCCGCTCTATCTCAAGCACCACTCCTTCGGCGAATTCGTCTTCGACTGGGCCTGGGCCGACGCCTATCAACAGCATGGTTTGCAATATTACCCGAAACTGCTCTGCGCCATTCCCTTCACCCCGGTCTCAGGCAGCAGGATACTGACAGCACAAGACGGCCGCAGCGCCGAAACCCGGGCGCTGCTGATCGAGGGCGCCCTGCAACTCGCCCAGCAGCAAAGGGTTTCATCATTGCATTGCCTGTTTCTCAGCGCCACCGACTGTGCAGCAATGCAACGGCAGGGCATGATGATCCGCGAGGATGTCCAGTTTCACTGGCAGAATCCGGGCTACGACAATTTCGATCAGTTTCTTGCCACTCTCAAACACAGTAAGCGCAAACGGATCAAACAGGAACGACGCCAGGTCGCTGGCGCCGGGATAAGCTTTACCCTGTTGACCGGGGAACAGGCCACGCCGGAAGACTGGGCCTTCTTCGCCCACTGCTATGCCCATACCCGGCGACGCTATCACTCACCGGTGGCATTGAATGGCGACTTCTTTCGACGCCTCGGCAAAACCCTGCCACAACACACCCTCCTGGTCATCGCCAAACGAGGCAACCGGCCGCTTGCCAGCGCCCTGAACATCTTCACCGACGAGGTGTTGTATGGCCGCTCCTGGGGAGCACTGGAATACCATCCCGGCCTGCACTTCGAAACCTGCTACTACCAGGCCATCGAATTCTGCATCCACAACAAGATCCGTTTGTTCGAAGGCGGCGCGCAGGGCGAGCACAAACTGGCGCGCGGCTTCCTGCCGGTCAGGACCCGCTCCGCACACTGGCTGGCCCACCCGCAATTCGCCCGTGCCATCGAAGATTATATCGCCCGGGAAACCACCCTGGTCTCCAGTCACGTAGATGAACTGCAACAGCGCAGCCCGTTCCGGGAAACATAAGCGGGCCGGGAGTTCTCCGGCCTTGTCTGTCAATAGGCATTCAATGCCGGCCCTAGTGAATGCTGCTAATACAATGGGTTAGCGCGTAGATCGGCCTCGAACCCTATGGCGATCAGCCTTTTGGGCTAACTGCGGACA
>CAYRLE010000011.1:9224-50875 GCA_964425105.1 uncultured Gammaproteobacteria bacterium
TAATACTTGGCAACTTAATGTTAGCGGCGAAATCAATAAGCCATCAACTTGCTGATCGAGTGCTTGGCGGTTGACAGGGCAACGGCATGCTATCCGTTAACAACCTGAATCAGATGGATAAATTTACGAAACATCAAACCGGCCTGGCGCCAGGTCCGGCGCTGCCAGGCTTGGCCTGTTTCATGACGGGCTACTAATGAGGACTGAGAGTTGTTATAATTTTGAACGTTAGTATTTCATCCAGCGCAGCCGGGACAGCCGCATCAGGGGGCGTAAGAGTCATGGCGTTAAATATTAAACCAGAAGTCGGTAATTGGTACATGAACATGACGGGGCAACTCATCAAGGTATGGGCCCTCGCTTACAGCAAGGAGCAGCTTGCCAAGGTCGTCATTGAATATCTCAACGGTGAGAAACGCATCGTTTCCATCGGCGACTGGAACCATCTCGATCTGGAAGTTCACCTCAATCGCGCAGCTCATCGACGCAACGGCGGACACTTCCGCCACTGACGCGCCTTTCGCGCCAGCCCCGGCATTCGGACAGGCGCGCCGCGTCACAAAAACCCGAGGTTTACGCTCTGAAAAAAGGGCGTAGCCGCCACCTCTTTGATGTCCTTACTTCGTGCTTGACACCTCTGTGGATACTACGGATAATTTACCACTCCTACTGAGAACAGAGGAAGTTTTTAAGAATAATATTCTGGAGTTACCCGGAGTTGCCCACGCTGAGTTCTGATTCATCGGCCTTTCTGAGTAAAGTGTCGCAGACTTAAAAGCGTAGGGAGGGAACTGCGACCTCTCTCTAAACAAATGATAATTCCTTAAGGAGGGAAATATGAAAGCACGTTGGTTGAGTGTAACTGCTGCTGCAGTGTTCATGTTGGGTACCGCTGGTCAGGCTGCTGCTGCCGATATGCCCCCGCTGGCGAAGAAGAGCGGCTGCACCGCCTGCCACGCCATCGACAAGAAGATAGTGGGGCCGGCCTGGGCAGATGTTGCCAAGCGTTATAAAGGTGATAGCAGCGCCCGTGCCAAGCTGATCAAGAAGGTCCATACCGGTGGCAAGGGCAACTGGACGGATGTGACCGGTGGCGTTCCCATGCCTCCCTACTCACCCCGTGTCGCCGATGCCGACATCGAGAAGCTAGTGGACTTCGTCCTGGGCCTCTAAGGTACAGCAGGAAGTCATCAATACTGAAAGCCGGCGCAAGCCGGCTTTCTTTTTGCCTATTCACGCCACGCTCATTAAATAATCGAGCTCACTCCCTCACCGGCCGTTTCTGCAGCTTACGCTGCAGGGTTCTGCGGTGCATGCCCAGGATGCGGGCGGCAGCGGATATGTTGCCGCCGCAATTCATCAGGACTTTCTGCAAGTGCTCCCATTCCACCCGGTTCACCGACATGGGACGCTCCGCCAAGGGCACGGATGATGCGCCTTCCCGGCGCCGGAAGGCGGCGACGATCTCCTCGACATCCGCCGGCTTGGTGAGATAATGGGTGGCGCCCAGCTTGACCGCCTCCACCGCCGTGGCAATGCTGGCATAGCCAGTGAGCACTACGATGCAGATGTGTTCGTCCAGTTCCCTGAGGCGCTCCACAAATACCAAGCCCGAAGGACCGGGCATCTTCAGGTCGATCACGGCATATTCGGGGGAGAATTTCTCCAGCAAGGCCAGGGCGGCAGGCACGTCATGGGCGACCCGCACCTCGAAACCGTGTTTGCGCAGGGCACGGGCCAGCACCTGGCAGTAGACGACATCGTCATCCACCAGCAGCAAGCTGGGCTGTGCATTGGCGCTATCCGGCCCCACCTTCATGCACCCGCCACCAGCAGCCTGGCCAGTGGCAATTCGACATGCACGCAGGCACCCCCGCCGCTGCGGTTGTAGAGGCGCACTTCGCCCCCCAGACGGCTGATGACGCCATAGGCCAGATACAGCCCCAGACCCAGCCCCTCCCCCTCGCCCTTGGTGGTGAAGGGCACCCTGCCCACCGCTGCCGTCACTGCCGGTGCCATGCCACTGCCTCGGTCACAGACATCCAATGACAGGCACTGCGCATCCCAGGCGGCGGCCATCTCCACTGTGCCGGGCGAGGCATCGGCGGCATTGTTGAGGATGCTGATGAGCGCCTGAGAGAGGGTCTGCTCGGCCACGATGAGCGGCGCAGGCTGCGGGCCCTGCCAATGGTGGCTGATCTGCGCCGTGGGACGCATGGCCCGCCATTGCTCCACCACCTGCTGCAGATAACGATCCAGAGCCAGCTGGTAACCGGCTTCCGCCCGGCTCTGCCCAGCGCTGGCGGACAGGCCGGCAAGGGTCTGCTTGCACCGCGCCACCTGGGATTGCAGCATGGACAAATGCTCCCGTGCCACATCGTCGCCGGCGCACTCCTCTTCCAGCTCCCTGGCCAGCATGGCGATGGTGCCCAGGGGTGTGGCCAGTTCATGCGCGGCCCCGGCAGCGAGGGCGCCCAGAGCCACCACCCGCTCATCCCGCAGGGCCTGTTCCCGCGCCGCCGCCAGTATCCGGTCACGCTCCCGCAGTGTCGCCCCCATCTTTACCACGAAGGCGGCGATCAGCAGGGCACTGAGGACGAAGCCGCCCCACATGCCGACGACATGAATGCCAAAGCCATCCTGCCCCCCCTTGACGAGGTGAAAGGGGATATAGAAGAGCAACAGCACGGAATAACAGAGCACCGTGATGCCTGCCACCAGCCAACTGTACTTTGGCGGCAGCACCGCAGCGGCCACCGTCAGGGGTAACAGCAACAACAAAGTGAAGGGATTGGTGGCGCCACCGGTGAGAAACAACAGGGCGCTCAACATCACCACATCCAGCAGGACCTGAAACAGGAACTCCCCTTCCGTCACCTCGCGGCACTGTCCCAGGCGGCGCCAGCCGTGGCCATTACAGACCAGCCACAGGGCAATCACCGCGAGCAAAGGCAACAGGGGGATCCCTGCCCGCAGCAGGAAATGGGCCACCCCCACCGCCACGGCCCAGCCAAGGATGACCATGCTGCGCAGTATCAGGATACGGCGCAGATTGATCAGGGAGGAACTCCCCGGCACATGCGCCGTGGTCGTCGAGGCGTCATTCATGAAGCGGCGTCCATTCACTTCAATATAACAACTCAAGCGGGGCGTGCAAGCGCCGCACCCGAACATGGGTGCGACACTATGTCGCATCCCGCTGCCGCCCGCGATCACTTAAGATCGTTCTATCATCAATCACCATGACATTTGATCAGAACTTCCTCATGAAACGACTCGTATTTCCTTCCCTGCTGATACTGATGTCCGGCATCTTCGCCGTCCCTGTCAACGCCTATGTCGGCCTGTGCTGTGGCAAGTGCGGCGGCAACATGCCCATGAACATCCCCGGCGGCGGCGTCCCCGAGACCCATGAATTCCGCTTCAAGCTGAGCCCCATGTTCATGCGCATGGAAGGCCTCGATGATGGCGGTAACCATGTCAGGCGCAAGGACCTGCTGGGCATGCCACTGATGATGGGCAACCCTACCGGCAAGTTCATGGCGGTACCCGAGAACATGGACATGGGCATGCTCAACCTGGCCGCAGGCTACAGCTTCACGGACGATTTCTTTGCCGGCCTGATGCTGATGGTCCAGAGCAAGCGCATGGACATGCGCTTCAACAGCATGATGGCGGCCAGCACCGGCCAGGACGGCTATACCATGGACAGCGAAGGCATGGCGGATACCATGCTCATGGCCAAGTACCGCCTGTATACCGATGACCCGCTGATTCCGAGGCGCCAAGTGTCGCTGTTCATGGGCTTGAGCCTGCCCAGCGGCTCCATCGACGAAAAGAACGACAACCACCCCCTTGCCATGCGCCGGGGGGAGCTGCTGCCGTATAGCATGCAACTGGGCTCCGGCACCTTCGACCCCACACTGGGCCTGCTCTATCAGGGCTCCCTGTCGCCCTGGTGGTGGGGCACCAACGCCATGTACACCCACCGTTTCTACAACAATAGCCGCGACTACCGGCGCGGCAACGAACTGCGCCTCGACCTCTATGGCATGTACCAGTTCCGTTATGACATGCTGGCCCAGCTGCAACTGGGCGGCCAGCACAGCGGCAACATCCATGGCGAAATGGACGCCGCCGTGGATGGCGCGGCGGGACGTGTGACCCAGGGAGAGCCCGCCTCCCCCTACATGTCGCCCCTCTGGAATCCCGAGAACTATGGCGGTGACAAGCTGTTGCTGTCCCTGGGGCTGCAATGGCAGCCGGCATCCCTGCATATTCTCGATCTGACCCTAGGCCTGCCCCTCTACCAGAACCTCAATGGCCCCCAACTGGAAGAGTCCTACCGGGTGATGCTAACTTGGTACCGGGAACTGCCCACTGCCGCCAGCATCCGTTTTCGCGGCAAAACCACCAACGGACACAGCTCACTGGGGTTCTGACATGAAAAGACGAAAGCACATCACCTTGCTCCCTCTCCTGTTGCTGCTCACGGCCTGCGCCGTCAGCACGCCCATGCCCGAGAAAGAGAGCCTCGCCTTCCGCATCTATGAGGAGAAATGTGGCAGCTGCCATGCCCTGCCCCATCCCGGGCGCCACACCTTCCAGGAATGGATCCATGTGGTGGCGCTCATGGAACGGCGCATGGAAGAAAAGGGGCTGGCACCCCTGAGCACCGAAGAGCGGGATATCATCCTCTCCTACCTGGAACGGAACGCACGGCGGTGAACCTGGGCAGCAGGAGCCTGGGGATGCTGCTGGCAGCGGGCGCCCTCTTGCTGTGCGGCGCCGCCCAGGCTGAAGATGGTGATATCTTCACCGCCCTGCAGGTGGAGCGTCCCCGGGTGCGCATGCCGGCACCGGCCTTCACCCTGCCCACCCTGGCAGGCGGCACCATGAGTCTCGCCGATCACCAGGGCAAAGTGGTACTGCTCAATTTCTGGGCCACCTGGTGCCGTCCCTGCCGCGAGGAAATGCCGTCTCTGCAGCAACTCTGGAAAGCGTTCCACAGCGAGCCCTTCGTCATCCTGGCAGTGGCCGCTGACCGCGGCAGCAAAAAGGTCGTGGCCGATTTCGTGTCTAAGCTGGACCTGGATTTTCCTGTGCTGCTGGATAGCGACGGCAGCGTGCGGCGCCGCTACGAGGTCTATGGCCTGCCCATGACTTATCTCATCGCCAAGGATGGCCGCATCAGTGGCCGGATTCCCGCCGCCCAGGACTGGCACAGCGAGGCCGCCCACGCCCTGATACGCCACTTGCTGGAACAGCCCTGAGTCAGCGCCGGCGGCGCCGCGCCCAATGCCACACACCGCTCGCCGCCAGCCCCAGCATCAGCAGCGCGGCACCATCCATGAGATAGCGCCCCCAGCCACCCAGCAGGCGGCCACTGTGCAGATCCAGCAACACCCGCTCCATATTCAGGTCGCTGCCGCGATAAATGGCAGCCAGTTTGCGGTACAACGCCGCGGGCATGGCAGCGGCCACAGACCAGCGTGCCTCGGCCGTTCCCACATCCCGCCATTCCAGGAAATCCTCGTCCACCACATAGTCGCCGTGACTGGCCCGCACCACCAGGCGCCCCGCCCCATCCACACCCACGGCCTGCATACCGGCCGGCACCCCGTGGATGCCGGCCAATCGTTCGATGAGCCGCCCGCCAGGCGTCAACAGCAGCAACTCCCCCTGTACGGCCACCACCATGAATTCCTCCAGCATGACGAAACCAATCAACGCACCCTCCTCCTTCAATAACAGCCGGTCATCCAAATAGAGGGTCGTCCCCAGGCGGCTGACCCAGTGGCCGGCGGCATGAAAGGCGGGGGAGGGAGGGGGCGCTTCGATGCCATACCAGTCCAGCAAGGGTGCAGCGCTGACATAGCGTTGGGCCAAGCCCAGGCGCTCCGTGTGATTGAGCAGCAGGCCGGTGCCGGCCAGCAAGACCACGAACAGGGCTGCGGCAAGCCCCATATAGCGGTGCCAAAGGAACAGGGAGCGCAAGCGCAGGCCATGGCGTTTCTTCCGGTGTGCGCTCACGGTGCCATCACCTCAGCGTGGAAATAAAGGGCCAGACGCACGACTTTCTTCAGGGCGCGCACCGAGAGCGTGGCGCCGGAAATGCCGTCGATATCCCGGTCCAGCTGCAAGTCTGCATTGAGCCGGGCTCCCGTAAACTGGCTGGTGAAAAAGGGCTGGCGCACCTCGGAGCCGCGGCTTTCCCTGAACTCCAATACCTGGACCCGCACTACCCGCCCCCCCTCGATGACCACACCCACTGTAATGGGGCGCTCCTTGCCTACTTCATCCAGGATCCATGCGCTGCGGCCACCGTGCAGCCAGTAACGCACCCGCAATACGGGGTAGTCATGGCCCAGAATCTCCCGGATCCGGGGTTTGAGTTTTTTGGTGATCCACAACACCCTGGCCTTGGGCACCGCGCCGGCGAAGGCATCCGCAATGAAGTCCTGTGGCGCCTGATACACAGCGCGCGCACCGGCTGAGGCAAACGGCATCATCAGCAGCAGCAAGATCAAGACACGCAATGGCATTTTCTCATCATGATTCAGAACAAAAGCGACGTGCCGTGGCAGGCTCCCGCCAAACTGTCTTCAGAACTGATACCCCACTCCAAGATTGAAACCATCGAACTCATCCTGGCCATCGGGCGCACTCTGATTCTGGTAGTCTGCCTTGATCACCACGTCGGGGTGGGGCCAGTAGTTGATACCGGCGTCGATCTGGGTATATTCAGAGTCCCCCGCGCCCCCTGCCGCATTGTCCCAGGCATTGTAACGGGCAAACAGTCCGGCCTTGGGCGTGATCTTATAAGCAGGCTCGACATACCAGCCACGCTGTTCGTCGGCGCCCAGCGCCTGAGGCCCCGATCCGTCGAGTTTCCAGCCGGCATACAGGGCCCGCAGGCCGAATGGGCCGCGGCTCCACACCACATGGGTCTCCAGCAGTGTCGCACTGCCGGCCGCGGGATCCGTGCCCTGGGTGATATCGGTCTGATATTGCAGCACCGCCGCCACTTCCAGGCCCGGCATCCCCACCCATTTGAGGCGCCCGGTATAGGCCAGGTCGTCCGCCGCTGCCTCGCGCACACTCAGGCGTCCCTTGCGGACCTGATAATTGTTGCCACTGCTGACCTCCAGACCCGAGTGCACCATCAGTTCATAATTGAAGCCCTGCCCCCAGCTGCCGCTGAGGCTCACACCGCCTTCGCGCCAGGTGCTGGGAATGATCTGAGTTTCAACGGGATTGCGTTCCACACCATAGAAGGTCGGCGGCTCGTGGGTCTCGTTGATGATGCCTGCCGGTACCAGCAACAGGCCGGCACGGCTGGTCATGCGCTCATTGAGATCGAATTCCAGATAGGCCTGCTCCATCGCCACCTCGCCGCCACTGCCGTCGACCTGGGAATGCTCCACTTCCAGTTCTGAGAAAAAGCGAATCCGCTCATCGAATTCGTGGCCAACGAACAGGATTGCCCGGTGCAGGTCGACTTCCTTGATATCATCCCCGCCGTTCTTCTGGTTATTCAGGTTTTTGTAGTGCAGTTCACCATAACCGCCGACAGTGGTCTTGCCGCGGCCACCATGGCCATGCTCCGCCGCCGGCGAGGCGGCTGTGGACTCCAGCATGTCCACCGTGGCCTCCAGGCGCTGCTCCAGGGTTTCAACCCGTTCCCGCAGTTCACTGGCTTCATCCGCCTCCACGGCTCCCGCCAGCAGGAGACCGCTGAGCATTACACCACCAATAGCAAACCTTCGCTTTCCCGCCATCATTAACCCTCCGTTTATATGAATATATTGATGTCTATGTCATTTTTTTCCGGGCGCAAGCGCCCGATGGAAGGTCATTCTGCTACAGATTGAATCTAAATGCAAATCATTCTCGTTTGTATTTGTATTGGCGGCAGAGCTGGCAGAACATATCGGTGAAGGACTGTTCGAGCACCACGCCGGGGAAACCAGCATGCCCCATATGCTGGAAGACCGGCTGGAGGAGTAATGGCCCTGTGAAGAGTGAGGGGTGAGGCGTAAGATGCGGGATTAGGCTGCGATCACGCCTCACCCCTCACTCCTCGCGAATAAACGAGGCAATTCATGAAACCGTCCCCAGCAGTTCGAAATCATCCTTGCTGGCGCCGCACTCAGGGCAGCGCCAGTCTGGGGGCACATCCTCCCAGCGGGTGCCGGGCGGAATGTCCTCCGCCGGGCAGCCCAGCGCCTCATCATAGATGTAGCCACAGATCAGGCAGACATATTTCCGGTAAGACCGGTTCATGGCGCATCTCCCATGCTGGAACGGAAAGCCATTTTCTCATGACGATACGGCGTGTAAAAGTCATATCAGGTGATAGAATAGCGGGCGGACCTCCCCGTCAGATTCCCATGGCAAGTGCATATGAACATCGACGACGACAACCCCACCCCCCAGCCGATCCCCGTAGTACTGACTTTTTCCGGCCATGACCCCACCGGCGGCGCCGGTGTCCAGGCGGACATCGAGGCCCTGGCCAGCATGGGCTGCCATGCGGCGCCAGTGGTGACGGCGCTGACGGTGCAGGACACCCAGAATGTCATGGAGATCACCCCAGTGGACACCGCGGTGCTGATCGCCCAGGCACGCGCCGTTCTGGAAGACATGAAGGTGGCCGCCTTCAAGGTGGGACTGCTGGGCAGCGTGACGGCCGTGGAGGCCATACACACCATCCTCTGCGACTACCCCGACATCCCCCTGGTGCTGGATACCGTGCTCATGGCCGGCGGCGGGGCGCAGCTGGCGGACGAGGCGACTCTCGAGGCCATGCGCACCCTGCTCTTCCCGCGCACCACCATCCTCACCCCCAACAGCGTGGAGGCGCGCATCCTGGCGCCGGAGGCCGACGACCTGGACGCCTGCGCCCAGGAACTGATGGATGCCGGCTGCAGCTATGTGCTCATCACCGGCAGCCACGAGAACACCCCCGAGGTCGTCAACCGCTTCTATGGCAACCGGCGCCTCATCGACAGTTATTCCTGGGAGCGCCTGCCGCTGACCTACCACGGCTCCGGCTGCACCCTGGCCGCCGCCGTCGCGGGGCTCATCGCCCACGGCATGGAACCCTGCACCGCCATCCAGGAGGCCCAGGAGTATACCTGGGAAACCCTCAAACAGGGCTACCGGGTGGGCATGGGGCAGGCCGTGCCCAACCGCCTCTTCTGGGCCCTCTATGACGAAGGCCTCAGTTCGTGAAGGGCGCCGTGCGCGGACTCTACGCCATCACACCGGCGCTGCCCACCCCTGAACTGCTGACAGCGGTGGCCGCGGCCATCGCCGGCGGCGCCGCCCTGGTTCAGTACCGCAGCAAGGAAACCGCCCCCACCCTGCGCCATGATCAGGCTGCGGCACTCCTGGCGTTGTGCCGCGACCATGGCGTCCCCCTGATCATCAATGATGATGCCGAACTGGCCGCCGCGCTGGGTGCCGACGGCGTCCACCTGGGCGCAGAGGACGGCGCCATTGCCGCCGCCCGCCGCCTGCTGGGCAGCAAGGCCCTCATCGGCGCCTCCTGTTACAACGATCTACAGCGGGCACGCGCAGCAGCCGCGGCAGGTGCCGACTACCTGGCCTTCGGCAGCTTCTATCCATCATCCAGCAAGCCGGGGGCGAGACGCGCCTCACCACAACTTTTGCAACAGGCAAAGATTGCGCTTAAGATTCCGGTGGTTGCCATCGGCGGCATCACCCCCGCCAACGGCGCCGCCCTGGTGGCCGGCGGGGCCGACGCCCTGGCGGCCATCGCCGGCCTGTTCGGCAGCGACGACATCCGCGCCGCGGCACGCCGTTATACGAAATTGTTTCAGGATGATTGATTGCCATTCCGGCAGCGGCGGGCGATGCCCGCCAACGACAAATACAGAACAATGACAGCAGGTAGCACCCCATGACCCAATCCCATGAAATGTTCCTCAAGGCCCAACAGCACATCCCCGGCGGGGTCAATTCGCCGGTGCGCGCCTTCCACGGCGTCGGCGGCGAACCAGTGTTCATCCGCCGTGCCGAAGGCGCCTACCTGGAGGACGTGGACGGACACCGCTACGTGGACTACGTGGGCTCCTGGGGCCCCATGATCCTGGGCCACGCCCATCCCGCGGTGCGCCAGGCGGTGCACGAGGCCGTGGACAGGGGTCTGGGTTTCGGCGCCCCCACCGAGATCGAGACCACCATGGCCGACCGCATCTGCGAGCTGGTGCCCTCCATTGAGATGGTGCGCATGGTCAACTCCGGCACCGAGGCCACCATGAGCGCCATCCGCCTGGCGCGTGCCTACACCGGCCGCGACAAGATCCTCAAGTTCGAGGGCTGTTACCACGGCCATTCCGATTCCCTGCTGGTGAAGGCCGGCTCCGGGGCGCTGACCCTGGGGGTGCCCACCTCCCCCGGTGTCCCCGTAGCCCTGGCGGAACACACCATCACCGTGTCCTACAACGACCTGGACCAGGTGGAAGAGGCCTTTGCCCACGTCGGCGGCCAGATCGCCTGCATCATCGTGGAGCCGGTGGCGGGCAACATGAACTGCATCCCCCCCCTGCCCGGCTTCCTTGACGGCCTGCGGCGCATCTGCGACGACCATGGCAGCCTGCTCATCTTCGACGAGGTGATGACCGGCTTCCGCGTCGCCCTGGGCGGCGCCCAGCAGCGCTATGGTGTGAAACCCGACCTCACCACCCTCGGCAAGGTCATTGGCGGTGGCCTGCCGGTGGGCGCCTTCGGCGGGCGCGCCGATGTCATGGACAAGATCGCTCCCCTGGGCCCCGTCTATCAGGCGGGCACCCTGTCGGGCAATCCGGTGGCCATGGCAGCCGGCCTGGCGACTCTGAACGAATTGAGCAAGCCGGATTTCTATGAAAATCTCGGCACCACCACCAAGCGCATCGCCGAAGGACTGGTGACCCGGGCCAAGGCCTTCAACATCCCCCTGCGCACCACCTACGTGGGCGGCATGTTCGGCCTGTTCTTCACCGACGAGGAGGAAGTGAGCAACTTCTATCAGGTCACCAACTGCAACCTGGACCGCTTCCGCCTGTTCTTCCACGGCATGCTGGAACAGGGTATCTACCTGGCGCCTTCGGCCTACGAGGCCTGCTTCGTCTCCGCGGCCCATGGCAAGGAGGAAATCAAGCAGACCCTGATCGCCGCCGAACAGGTGTTTTCCCAGCTCTAGCCGCAACAGCCCCGCTCATGAAACCTTCCTATCTGCGCACCCTGCTGCCGGCCCTGCTGCTGGCTGGCGCCACCCTCAGCGAAGCGGCGCCCGTCGTCAGCCCCGCCACTGTCACCATAGGCAAGCCCTGGCAGGCACAGCTCATGATCAACGGCCCGGCGGCGGACCGCCAGACCTATTTCCGGCCCGGCGGCCTGCACCTGGAACAGAGCCTGCCCCTGCAGGGTGCCCAGGCCCTGGCGGTACAGGGCTCGCTGGCCCTGGTGGCGGAGGCGAGAGGCGGCATGGCCGTCATCGACCTGGGCGGCAGCGGCCAACACCACCTTGTAGGCCGTTTCAAAAGCCGCAACAAATATGAAAAAGTGGTGGCACAGGGCGGTTATGCCTATCTGACAACGGGCAAGACCCTCGACATCGTGACCCTGAACGATCCGGCGCGGCCCCGGGCGGCAGGCCGCTATCATGCCCGCGCGCCCATCAAGGCCCTGGCCGTTCGTAAGGGGCTGGCAGTGCTGCTGGCCGATGAGGAACTGCTGCTGGTGGACGTCAGTCGCCCGCAACGCAGCCGCCTCCTGGCACGGCTTGCCCTATCCTTTCCCGCTGCGGCACTGACACTGCAGGATGACACCCTCTACCTGGCGGCGGGCGAGCAGGGACTGCTGACCATCGACATCAGCGACCCCCACAGCCCCCGCATCAGCGGCCAGTACCTGACCAGTGGCCCGGTGCTCGATCTGGATGTGCGCAACAAACTGGCCCTGCTGGCCAACGGCGAGCACGGCATAACCCTGCTCGATGTCTCCAAACCGCAGCGGCCCCGCTGGCTGGGCAGCCACCAGCAGCTGGGCGATGTGCGCCGTGTGCACACGCTCCACGCCGGGCAGGCGCTGGCCATCAACAGCCACAATGAGTTGTTGCTGCTGGATATCGGCAGCCCCGCCATGCCCTCCCTGATCTCGGCCCTGCCTCTGCGCCAGCCTCTGGCAGGATTTGTGGTGGGCACGGACCGGCCCCTGCTGCTGCTCGAGGATGGCCTCGCCAGCCTGGACACCGCCGCACTGCCTCCCCAGATCAGCAACGAAGGACTGGACTTCGGCCAGGGCGTCAACTATGGCGGCCAGCGCCGCCTGGTACTGCGCAACGGCATCGCCTACGTGGCGGACTGGTTCTCCGGCATCCATATCTACGACATCGGCGATCCGCGCCAGCCGCGCCTGCTGTCCAGCCTCCACACCCCCGGCTCACCCAAGGGCATCGTGGTACGGGACGATATCGCCTATGTGGCCGACGACGATCACGGCCTGCAGGTAGTGGACATCGGCGATCCGCGCCAGCCGCGCCTCATCGCCAACCTGGCCACCCCCGGCCTGGCCTACACACCGCTGCTGGTCGGCGATCTGCTCTACCTGGCCAGCCATCGTGGCGGCTTTCAGATCATCGATGTCAGCGATCCCGCCGCACCCCAGCTGCTGGCCAGCCTGGACACCCCGGGCAAGGCCTGGTCCATCCAGGTACAAAAAGATCTGGCCTATGTGGCAGATGATGAGTCCGGTCTGCTGATCTACGATGTCTTCGACCCCAAAGCACCCCGGCTCGTCGGCCGCTTCAGCCCCGGCACCGCCGCCGAGGATGTGCTCATCGACGGCAATATCGCCTACGTGGCCTTTTTTGATGACGGCCTCTACGTATTGGATGTCTCCGACCCCAGCAAGCCCCGCAGCGTCGTCCATCTGCAAACCCCCGGCAACGCCCGGGGACTGGAACGCCAGGGCAATCATCTCTATATCGCCGACTGGCTGGCGGGCATCCACGTAGTGGACATCAGCAGCCCCTTCCGGGCCCGCATCGTGGGCAGCTACGATACGGAAGGCGCCGCATGGGGACTGCGCGTGGCGGGAAACTATGCCTTCGTGGCCGACTGGTGGGGTGGGCTCTTCGTGCTGGATGTGAGCCGGCCCAACAGGCCCCGCCTGGCCGGCAGCTACCTGCACCACGACCCCGTCGCCCAGATTGCCAGCCGCGGCAAATATGCCTATGTGGCCAATGGCAGGGATGGCCTCCAGGTCTTCGACATCAACAACCCTCTCAACCCTACCTGGGTGACCGGGGTGGACCTCCCCGATGCGCGCAGCGTGGTGTTGCACGACAACCACGCATTCGTTGCCCTGCCCAGAGGCATTGCCGTGGTGGACATCGGCAACCCCTTTCAGGTACGACTCCTCGACATCCTGCCCCTGGCACACCCGGTTGAATTGCTGCGCCGCGGCGGCAGATTCCTCTACGCCGCCGCGGGCAAGGACATCAGCATCATCGACAGCGCAACCCTCCAGATCTCCCACAGCGCTGTCCCCGGCGGCATCGCCGATCTGTGGGCGGATGAGAACGACCTGTTCATCCTGGGACGGGATGGCATGATCCGCGACTATCCGGCCGCCGATCTCCGACGGCCCAGCATGACCCGGCGCCTGACAGAAACAGGCGGCAAGGGCCTGCTGCGGGTGGCAGGCAAGCGTCTCTACGTCTACCAGGAAGACAGCGGCATCCATATCCTGCGCCGCGATACCGGGGGACTGGTGGATGCCGGGCACATCCCCCTCGATGCCCCCCTGCTGGACATGCAGGCCAACGCACAGCGCCTCTATGCCGTCACCGATGACAAGCGCATCCTCGTCTATGGCATGGGCGACAACGGCAGCTGGCGCACGCTCAGCGAATACCGCACCCTGAACCCCATTGCCCGCCTGCATCTCAACGGCAACACCCTCTATCTGGGTGGCAGCCGCCACATCATTGCCATCCAGGACCTGCCGGAGATCGACATCGCCGGGGACACGGCACAACTGCCGCCCACCCTCCCTGCCGGCGCCTACGATCTGGTGATCCGCGGCACGAACGGCGCCATAGTGCAGCGTCATCCCAATGCCCTGACCGTGGCCCTGCCCCGCTTCAAACAGCCCAGCTTCACCATGGAAGACCTGCAAAAGGTATTGAAGCAGCGGCGGGCCGCTGGCAACGCGCCCCCTGACAGCCTTGCAGGGCCAGCCGGGAACGGCCAATAAATTCAGGAAGAAACCGGCCGCTGATCAGCGTTGCAAGAGGATCACCGACGTCCCCTCGAACCACAGCCGCAGATCATGCTGCCGTGCCAGGAACTCGAAGGTGGCGCGTGAATAGAAAGAGACATGGGTATCGTCGTTCTTGTAGTACCAGTCGGAGAAATCCCGCCCCGCCTCCCGCAGCTGGGTCATAATACCGATCCAGCCGCCCTCCCTCACCAGCTTCAAAAATCGCCGCCACTCTTGGGCCGGCGTCGCGAAATGCTCCATGGTCTCGCTGCAGGTGAGGAAATCGTAGCGCCGTGCCAGTATCGCTTCACAGGGGGCATAGAAGGCATCGTAGATGTTCATGGGATGACCGCACTCGGCCAGCATCAGTGACAGGGTAGGCCCTGGCCCCGAACCATAGTCCAGGCCCTGCGCCCCTGCCGGCAGGCGCTCCAGCAGGGGTTGCATGAGACGGCTGAGAAAGGCGCGGTAGGCAGGATCGCCCGGATCGTTGCGGTGCTGGTCGTAACGCCGCTTCTCTGCCACCGGGTCGAGATGAAAGGACGCCGGCACATAGACCAGGTCGCAGCGCCGGCAATGGCGGTAAGGCCGCCGGTCGCGATGATAATGCCGCGTCTCCCCATCCAGACACAGCGGACAGATTGTTTCGTCGGCACTCACTTCCTCAATAGGCGCATCGGGTCATGAACCATGGATTATGCATTACTCACCAGCAGCTGGATGACGAGTAATGCGTCAAGATTTCCCCTCTCCATTGGGTTAAAATGAGTAGACGATCTTTCAAGCAAACCGCAAACCCATAACAGACCATGCCTTCATTCGACATCGTATCAGAATTCGACATGCACGAGTTGAGCAACGCCGTGGACCAGGCCAACCGCGAGGTCAGCACGCGCTTCGACTTCAAGGGCAGCAACTCCCGCTATGAGTTGGAGGATGCCACCGTGACCCTCCACAGCCAGAGCGACTTCCAACTCCAGCAGATGCTGGACATTCTGCAAAACAAGCTCACCAAGCGCGGTATCGACATCGCCTGCCTGGAGGTCGGCGAGCCCCAGGTCTTCGGCAGGGAGGCCCGCCAGAGCGTCACCCTGCGCAGCGGCCTGGACGCCCCCCTGGCCAAGCGTATCGTCAAGACCATCAAGGACGCCAAGCTCAAGGTGCAGGCGGCCATCCAGGGTGACAAGGTGCGGGTCTCGGGCAAGAAACGCGACGACCTGCAGCAGGTCATCTCCCTGTTGCGCGATCAGGACTTCGGCCTGCCCCTGCAGTTCGAGAACTTCCGCGACTGAACGAGGAGCGGCGCCCCGCCGCTCCTCACCAAGCCACTCTTCAACACAGGAACCCCATTCATGATCACAGCCACCATCAGCACCGACAAGGGCGACATCCACCTGGACCTGTTCGCCGCCGAGGCGCCGCTCACCGTCGCCAACTTCGTCAACCTGGCACAACGCGGCTTCTACGACGGCCTCGGCTTCCACCGCGTCATCGCCGACTTCATGGTCCAGGGCGGCTGCCCCCAGGGCAGCGGCAGCGGCGGCCCCGGCTACCGTTTTGCCGACGAGTGCACACCTGACCTGCGCCACGACCAGCCCGGCATGCTCTCCATGGCCAATGCCGGTCCCGGCACTAACGGCAGCCAGTTCTTCATCACCCACGTGGCCACCCCCTGGCTGGACGGCAAGCACACCGTGTTCGGCCGCGTGCGCGGCAGTGAGGACCAGGCCGTCGTGAACGCCATCGCCCAGGGCGACACCATGAAGCAGGTCACCGTGGCAGGCGAGGTGGAGGCACTGCTGGCCGCCCACCGGGACCAGCTGGAGGAATGGAACCGGATTCTGGATAAGGGTTAGTTTAGTGAGGGGTGAGGGGTGAGGCGAGGTTCCCGTCTCACGCGCCTCAACTCAACCCACCATCAGGCGCAGGCCGATGAGCAGCAAGAGCAGGGCAAATATGCGCCGCAGCCAGACCAGGGGCAGGGCATGGGTGAGACGCGCCCCCAGGGGCGCCGCCGCCATGCTGGCGGGAACCACTGCCAGCAGCGCAGGCCAATAGATATAGCCAGTGCTCCCGGGCGGCAGCCCCTCGTCTCCCAGGCCCATGATCCCGTAGGCCGCCGCCCCCGCCAGGGCAATGGGCAGGCCGCAGGCCGCCGAGGTGGCGATGGCCTGGCGCAGGCCCACGCGGCACCAGAGCAGAAACGGGGTGCTCAGGGTGCCGCCGCCGATGCCCACCAGGGCGGAGACCAGGCCGATGACACCCCCGGCACCCGCCAGCAGCGCCCCCGAAGGAAGGCCGCGGCCGGCCGGCGGCTGCAGGGCCAGCAGCAGCTGCACGGCCACCAACAGTTCGAAAACGGCGAAGAGGGTGCGCAGGGCGCTACTGCTCAACTGTCCCGCCAACACCCCTCCCAGCGCACTGCCCAGCAGCAGCCCGGGGGCCAGGCGCGCCACCAGCGGCCACAGCACCGCGCCGCGCCGCTGGTGAGCGGCGATGGAGGACAGGGCGGTAAAGACGATAGTGGCCAGGGAAGTCCCCACCGCCAGCTGGGTGAGTTGCACGGCCTCCACCCCGCTGCGGGCAAAGAGCCACAGCAGGCCGGGCACGATCAGCAAGCCACCACCGATGCCCAGCAAACCGGCCAGCAGCCCGGCACCGGCGCCCAGCAGCAGATAGCCCGGGAGCATGCCCATGGTGTGCAAATCCTCCAAGGGGGGCACCGCCCACCAATAAATGTTTCGTGAGGCGTGAGGGGTGAGGGGTGACCGCGGCCTATTATTGCGCCTCACCCCTCACGCCTAACGCCTCACCCCTCACGAAATATTCATGCCTTGCCCACCCAGATGGTCTTGATGTTGAGAAACTCCCGCAGGCCGTGATGGGACAGTTCGCGGCCGTAGCCGGAGGCCTTGATACCGCCGAATGGCAGGCGCGGATCGCTCTTCACCAAGCCGTTGACGAACACCGCCCCGCTCTCGATGCGCCGCGCCAAGGCCTCGCCGTGTTCCACGTCGCGGGTCCAGACGCTGCCCCCCAGGCCGAAGCGCGAACCGTTGGCCACCGCCAGGGCCTCGTCCTCGTCCGCCACCCGGATCACGGCGGCTACGGGGCCGAACAGCTCCTCCTCCCAGGCCGGCATGCCGGGACCCACCCGGTCGAGGATAGAAGGCAGGTAGAAGGCGCCGCGCCCGGGATGGGGGGCGCAGCCGGTGACCGCCACGGCGCCCGCCGCCAGGCTGGCCTGCACCTGGCGGTGCAATTCCTCGCGCAGGTCGGGTCGCGCCAGGGGCGCCAGGGTGCTGGCCTCGTCCAGGGGGTCGCCGCAGCGCAAGGCCTCCACCGCCACCTTGAAGCGCGCCAGGAATTCATCGGCCACCGCCGGCACCACGATGAAACGCTTGGCGGCGATGCAACTCTGGCCGGCATTGAGAAAGCGGGAGGTGACGGCCACCTGCACCGCGGCCTCCAGGTCGGCGTCCGCCAGCACGATGAAGGGGTCCGAGCCCCCCAGTTCCAGCACCGTCTTCTTGAGGTGCCGGCCGGCGCAGGCAGCCACCTCGCGGCCTGCCGCCTCACTGCCGGTAAGGGTCACGGCATGGACCCGCGGGTCGGCGATCACCGCCGCCACCTGGCCGGCGCCGATCAGCAGGGTGCGGAACACGCCCTCGGGCATGCCGGCCTCGTGGCATACCGATTCGATGGCCTGGGCACACTGGGGCACGTTGGAGGCATGCTTGAGCAGCGCCGTGTTGCCCGCCGCCAGCGCCGGCGCGGCAAAGCGGAACACCTGCCAGAAGGGGAAGTTCCAGGGCATCACCGCCAGCACCGTGCCCAGGGGCTGATGGACCACGAAGCTGCGCCCGGCATCGCTGGGGATCACTTCGTCGGCCAGAAAGGCTGGGGCTTGATCGGCATAATAATCACAGACCAGGGCGCATTTCTCGACTTCGGCGCGCGCCTCCCCGATGAGCTTGCCCATCTCGCAGCTGATGAGGCGCGCCAACTCCTCGCGCCGCGCCCGCAACACCTCGGCGCTGCGGCGCAACAGGTCACAGCGCTCCACCAGGGGGCGCGCCGCCCATGACGGCGCGGCCCCGGCGGCCGCCGTCAATGCCGCCTCCAGCTGCACCTCGTCCCAGGCATCGATGACGGCTAGGGTTTCCCCCGTGGCGGGGTTGCGAGACTGGAAAGCCATGGCGATATCCTCCGGAAACAGATTGATACAGGCTATACTACCCCAAATAACATAGAAAACAGCAAGACGGGAGGATGGCAATGGAAGTGGAGTTTGTACGGGCACAGAGGCCCCTGGTGTGCGTCCTGGGCGGCACCGGCTTCGTCGGGCATCACCTGGTCAACCACCTGGTGGAAAACGGCTACCGGGTGCGGGTGGCGAGCCGCCGCCCGGTGCGGCACCGCGATCTGGGCGTGCTGCCCGATGTGGAACTGGTGGAGGCGGACGTCCACAAGCCCGCGGCCCTCGCCAGGCTGCTGGCCGACTGCAGCGCCGTGATCAACCTGGTGGCGATCCTCAACGAAGACCGCGCTGGCGACTTCCAGCGGGTGCACGTAGAACTGCCCCACAAGATCATCCAGGCCTGCCAGGAACAGGGGGTGACGCGCCTGCTCCACATGAGCGCCCTGAACGCCGACCCGCGCGGCGACCTGAGCCATTATCTCACCAGCAAGGGCGAGGGCGAGGCCCTGGTCCACAGCGTGGACAGCCTGGAGGTCACCAGCTTCCGCCCGTCGGTGATCTTCGGCCTCGGCGACCACTTCTTCAACCGCTTCGCGGCGCTGTTGCGCAGCGCGCCACTGCTGTTCCCCCTGGCCTGCCCCCGCAGCCGCTTCTCCCCCGTGTACGTGGACGACGTGGTGGGCGCCATGCTGAAATCCCTGGCGGACCGCCACACCATCGGCCAGCGTTACGATCTCTGCGGCCCCCATGCCTACACCCTGCAGCAGCTGGTGGAATTCACCGCCCGCACCATCGGCGTCAGGCGTTTTATTCTGCCCCTGGGAGATGGCCTCTCCCGGCTCCAGGCGCGCGTCATGCAGCACCTGCCGGGCAAGTCCTTCACCTACGACAACTATCTGTCCCTGCAGGTGGACAGCATTTGCCGCCACAGATTTCCCGCCATCTTCGCCATCGATCCCCAGCCCATCGAATCCATCGTGCCCATCTATCTGGCCAACCGGACCCTGCGCGGCCGTTACGATCAATTCCGCGCCCTGGCCCGCCACGAATACTGACGGATACCCCGGACGAAGCAGCGATGACGACGACCCGGGGACTGAAGGTTTATCGCGTAGGCGGCGCCGTGCGCGACCGGCTGCTGGGACTGCCGGTGGACGACCGCGACTGGGTGGTGGTGGGCGCCACCCCCGAAGAGATGCTGGCACGGGGTTTCCGCCAGGTGGGACGCGATTTTCCCGTCTTCCTCCATCCCGAGACCCATGAGGAGTATGCCCTGGCCCGCACCGAACGCAAGGTGGGCCCTGGTTATCGGGGCTTCGAGGTCCATGCCGACCCCGGCGTCACCCTGGAAGAGGATCTGCAGCGCCGCGACCTCACCATCAATGCCATGGCGGAGACACCTGAGGGCAAACTCATCGACCCCTATGGCGGCTACCGCGACCTGCAGCAACGCATCCTGCGCCATGTCTCGCCCGCCTTCTGCGAAGACCCGCTGCGCATTCTGCGGGTGGCGCGCTTCGCCGCCCGTTTCAGTCCCCTGGGCTTCCGCGTGGCCGACGAGACCATGACGCTGATGCGCCGCATGGTGGAATCGGGGGAAGTGGACGCCCTGGTGCCGGAACGGGTCTGGAAGGAGACCGAACGCGCCCTGGGGGAACAGCAGCCCACGGCCTTCTTCCAGGTGCTGCGCGACTGCGGCGCCCTGGCGCGGCTGTTCCCGGAAATCGAGCGCCTCTTCGGCGTGCCCCAGCCGCCCCGCCACCACCCAGAAATCGACACCGGCATCCACACCATGATGGTGCTGGAACAGGCCTGCCGCCTCAGCCCCGACAAGCGGGTGCGCTTCGCCGCCCTGGTCCACGATGTGGGCAAGGGCCTCACTCCCGCCGAGCAGTGGCCACATCACCCGGGCCACGAAAAGCGCGGCGCGGAACTCATTGAGGCGTTGGCACAGCGCCTGCGCATCCCCAATGCCTACCGTGATCTGGCGCGCCTGGTGGCCCGCTACCACACCCACTGCCATCGCGCCGCCGAGCTGCGCCCCGCCACCCTGCTGGACACCCTGCTGGCCCTGGACGCCTTGCGCCGTCCGCAACGCCTGGAGCAATTCCTGTTGGCCTGCGAGGCCGACGCCCGCGGCCGCAGCGGCTTCGAGGAGCGCCCCTATCCGCAGGCGGATATCTTGCGCCGGGTTCTGCAGGCCATGCGCAGCGTCGAACCCCGCGCCCTGCTGGAGGCGGGCCTGCAGGGCCCGGCCCTGGTCCAGGAACTGCGCCGCCGGCGCCTGCGCGCCATCGCCGCCAGCCTCAAGAACCCCCCCACCTGAGGGGGTTCAACTTTTCCCCCCAGCGACCGATAAACCCTTACAGCGGCGGGAAAAATCCCAGCGCCCCCGGGACGCCATTCCCAGACAACCGACAACAACAATTGCAGCATATGAGCGACCCAGCATATCCCCAACGACTCATCATCGACGACCAGGGTGAGGGCAGGAAGAAGTTCCGCCCCTCGGACTGGGTGGAACGCATCTCCGCCTCCCTGGCCAGCTTCGGCGCCGACCAGCGCCTGCGCTATTCGGAACACGTGCAGCCCTGCATCATCCAGGGCCAGAAGTGCCTGGTGGTCAGCCGCCGGCTCAAGGAAAGCCATCCCGAACTCTATGAGTTCATCATGGACTTCGCCACCAGCAACCGCCTGCGTATCCAGGAAGACCGCCGCCTGGCCCCCCGCCCCGTGCCCTGTGAGCGCCGCCAGCAGCAATGGCGCTATGAAGAGGAAGTGGCGCCACCCCAAGCCTCCTCCATCTGAGACGCCGGCACGCCGCCAGCGGCCCTGCCCGATGGAGGGAACAGCGAAAAACTGCTTCACCCCACGGTGTGATGGGCTAAAATCCCTCCATGGAATCACTGCCAGACTCTCCACCACGCATCGGGCTGGCCCTGGGCAGCGGCTCCTCGCGGGGCTGGGCCCATATCGGCATCATCCGCGAACTGGCGGCCATCGGAGTGGAACCCCAGATCATCTGCGGCTGCTCCATCGGTGCCATCGTCGGCGCCTCCTATGTGGCCGGCAACCTGGAGCGCCTGGAAGACTGGGTGCGCTCCCTCAGCAAGCGCGAACTGGTGCGTTTCTTCGAACTCAACTTCACCCTCAGCGGTTTCGTCGATGCCGAACGTTTCCATGAATTTCTGCGCAGCTACGTCTGTGCCGAGGACCTGCTCATCGAGGATCTGCCCAAACCCTTCGCCACGGTGTCCACCGAACTGGAGACCGGGCGCGAGATCTGGTTCACCAAGGGACCGGTGCACAATGCAGTGATCGCCTCCATCGCCCTGCCCGGCCTGTTTCCGCCGGTGCGCCACCAGGGCAAATGGCTGGTGGACGGCGGCCTGGTGAATCCGGTGCCAGTATCCCTGTGTCATGCCCTGGGCGCGGAGATCGTCATCGCCGTCAATCTCAACGGTGACATCGTGGGCAAGCATTTCCGCCCTGCCAAAACCAGCGGCAAAAGCCAGAATGCCCAGAAGGGCGTGCTGGAATCTTTTATGGACACCATCAAGGAGTACTCGCCCAATCTGCTGGGCAACGAAAAGACCAACCACAATCCGCCCAGCCTCTTCGAGGCCATCGCCGGCGCCGTCAACATCACCCAGGACCGCATCACCCGCAGCCGCATGGCCGGCGATCCCCCGGATGTTCTGCTCAGTCCCCGCCTGTCCCATATCGGCCTGCTGGAATTCCACCGCGCCGGCGAAGCCATCGACGAAGGGCGGGCCTGCGTGCGGCGCGCCCAGACCGCCATCGAGCACATCCTGCGCAAGGGAGGCAGCAAATCGTGAACGCGCCATTCCAGCTCCATCCGCGCCTGACCCGGGATTGCGTCCCCCTGGGGCATTTCTCCCTCTGCCTGCTGCTGCTCATGAACGACAGCCGCTATCCCTGGTGCATCCTGGTGCCGCAGCGTCCCGGCATCAGCGAGATTCATCAGCTGGCCGAGGCGGACCAGATGCGCCTGCAACAGGAGTCCTGTCACCTCGCCCGGCAGCTGGCCCAGTGCTTCGCGGCCGACAAGATGAACATCGCCGCCCTGGGCAATGTCGTGCCCCAGCTGCACATTCACCACATCGTGCGCTATCGTAACGACCCGGCGTGGCCGGATCCGGTGTGGGGGCGGCTGCCGCCCCTGCCCTATCCGGCGACAGCCCTTGCGGAAGTGAAACAGCGCCTGCTGCCGCTGCTGGCGGAGGAGGTGGGCTTTGCCGCGGCGCACTGAGAAAATCCTCGGCGCCGCCACGTTGCTGCTGGCGCTGCTGTTGCTGGCGGCCTGTGCCGCCCCGCCGCCGCGCAGCGCCCGACAGGAGCCCCCCCTCGCCTATGTGGCGCAGGACGACGCCAGCCTGGCGGCCCGCTACGCCCCCATCGTGGTCCCCGCCAACGGCCGCGCCTACAACCGCCTGGGCACCCCTGCGGCGCGCCTCACCCCCCGGGGCAGGGAGCAGATCCACGTGGACCCGGCGCGGCCCACGATCTATGTGCGCCAGCGCAGCTTCCAGGCCGGCCAGAGCCGCTATACCAATCTCATCTACCGCCTGCACTTCCAACGGGTCCCCTATATTCACCTCACCAGCGGCAACAACGGCGGCCTGCTGGTGGTGATCACCCTGGATGCCGCCGGCCATCCCCTGCTCATCACCACGGTCCACACCTGCGGCTGCTACCTGGCCTTCATCCCCACCTCCTATCTGCCGGCCACGGCCTACCCCGCTGGCTGGAACCGGCAAGGGCAACGGGTCTTCGGCATCCAGCTGCCAGGGATGCTGCAATATCCGGAGGTTTTCACACCGGCATTGCGCCCCCTGATAGTGCTGCGCGACGCCACCCACCGGGTGCTGGATGTCAGACTGACTAAGGAAAAATCACTGGCCGGCTATCGAGCGGAGCCCACACCCCTGCGCCCCATTGCGGACCTGGAGCATCTGCCCCTGCCGGGCGGCGGCGAAACCTCCTTCTTCCACGGCCGGGGATTCAGCCGCGGCTATGTGAAGAATGCCTTCAAGCCCTTCGAACTGCTGCTCATGAGCTGGTGGGTGCTGGACCCCCATGTGGGCGTGGACAAACGCTATGGCGAACGCCACGCCAGCGGCAGCGTGTTCTACACCAGCCTCTGGCCCTGGTACCGCAGCGCCTCGGACATGTGGGACTTCGCCGCCTTCCTGCGTTTCTGGGGCTGGCGGCTGGGAAGTGAGTAAAACCCCCCATCACCCATTACTCATCACCCTTTACCCATTACCCATTACCCATTACCCATCACCCATTACTCACTCCCCATCAACCCATCACCCCTCTCCCCCCAGCGCGGCACCAGTCGATGCTCGACGCCCAGGTGGTCGAGGATGCGCGCCACCACGAAATCCACCAACTCACTGACCGCCGCGGGACGGTGGTAGAAACCGGGGCAGGCGGGCATGATCACGGCGCCCATGCGGCTCAGGGTCAGCATGTGCTCCAGGTGAATGGAGGACAGGGGCATCTCGCGGGGCACCAGGATCAGCTGGCGGCGCTCCTTGAGCACCACGTCGGCGGCCCGCTCCAGGAGGTTGTCGCTGGTGCCGCAGGCGATGGCCGCCAGGGTGCCGCTGGTGCAGGGGCACACCACCATGGCCTGGGGGACACTGGAGCCGCTGGCGATGGGCGCCGTCCACTGCTCCTTGCCCAGCACCTGGAGTTGCCCGGGCGCGGGCCGGTAGCGGGCGCTGAAACAGCGCTGCAGTTCCGCCGCCGAACCCTTCACCTGGATGTCCGTCTCCATGGACATCACCACCTGGGCCGGGGTGGACATGAGCAGATAGACCTGGCGGCCCTGCTGCAGCAGGCACTCCAGGAGGCGCAGGCCGTAGGGGATGCCCGAGGCGCCGGTCATGGCGAGGGTGATGGCCGTGCTGTTCATGTCTTTGCCAATGCCTCCACGATCCGTTCATGGATACCGCCGAAGGCGCCGTTGCTCATGATCAGTACATGATCGCCGGCGCCCGCCCGTCGCGATACATGGTCCACGATATCGGCAAGGCAGGCAAATACCTGGCCACGCCCCGCCAGGGACGCCACCACGGCGTCCAGTTCGCAAGCCAGATCCGGCGGCTGGTAGAGCAGCACCTCGTCGGCCTGCGCCAGGGCCGCCGGCAGGGCCGCTGCGTGGACGCCCATGCGCATGGTGTTGGAACGCGGCTCCAGCACGGCGATGATGCGCGCCGCGCCCACGGTGCGCCGCAGGCCGGCCAGGGTAGCGGCGATGGCGCTGGGATGATGGGCGAAATCGTCATAGACCGTGACCTCCCTGACTACGCCGCGCACCTCCATGCGCCGGCGCACGCCGCGGAAACCGGACAGGGCCTCCAGCGCCAGCGCCGGCGGCACCCCGGCATGGCGCGCCGCTGCCACCGCCGCCAGGGCGTTGTGGACATTGTGCATGCCCTGCAGGCCCCAGCGCACGCGCCCGAAACAATCCTCACCGAGGCAGACATCGAAGGCCTGCAGCCCGTCGTCCTGGGGCCTGGCGTGCCAGCCGGGGCCGCTTGCCGCCTCCAGGTATTCCACGGGCGTCCAGCAACCACGCGCCCGCACGTCCTCCAGGGCACCATCGGCACGCGGCATGATGAGCAGGCCGTTGCCGGGCACGGTGCGCAGCAGGTGATGGAATTGCACCTTGATAGCCTCTAGATCAGGGAAGATGTCCGCATGATCGTACTCCAAGTTGTTGAGCACCAGGGTTCGGGGGCGGTAGTGCACGAACTTGGAGCGCTTGTCGAAGAAGGCGCTGTCGTACTCATCGGCCTCCACCACGAAGAAGGGCGTCTCGCCGAGGCGTGCCGTGGCAGCAAAATCCAGGGCGGCGCCGCCGATGAGGAATCCCGGCGCCAGCCCCGCCTGCTCCAGGATCCAGGCCAGCATGGCGGTGGTGGTGGTCTTGCCATGGGTGCCCGCCACCGCCAGCACCCAGCGAGCCGGCAGCACATGCTGCGCCAGGAAGGCGGGGCCGGAGGTATAGGGCAGCCCCCGGTCCAGCACATATTCCACTGCCGGGTTGCCCCGCGCCAGGGCGTTGCCGATCACCACCAGGTCCGGCGCCGGGTCCAGGTGGCCGGGATCGTAACCCTCCTGCAGTTGGATGCCCTGCGCCGCCAGCTGCTCGCTCATGGGGGGATAGACATGGGCATCGCTGCCGCTCACCTGGAAGCCCAGCTGGCGCGCCAGTACCGCCAGTCCTCCCATGAACGTGCCGCAGATACCCAGAATGTGGATGCGCATGGTTCAGTTCACCAAGAACTGGGTTAGGCGCTGACTGATGGAGATGGAAACGAACATATAGGCCACCGCCAGGGCCACCCCCACCGGCATGATGGTGGACAGGGCATGGCGCAGGATGTGGCCGATCACGATGAGATTCCAGAACAGGCACAGCCACAGCACCAGGGCGGAAATAAAGACCCCCAGGCCGGCATCGCCGGCCGTCGCCTGGAAGGCACCCACCGTCTCTTGTTGCCAGAACAACAGGGGCAGGGCCAGCAACTCGAAAAAGGCCCCGGTGCCCAACAGGGCGCTGAACACCTGTACAAAGCGCTCCGGGAAATGGCGGATCCAGAGCATGAGGAAGGCGAGCCCCCCGAGAATCGCGCTGTCCACCGCCACCAGCAGAAAGGATTGCCATGACGCCAGATTGAGGGAGGACAACAGGGTGCCCATGGCGATATAGATCAGCAGCGTCAGGAACAGCAGGAAAGTAGAGGCCGGCAGGTCCTGGGGGCCGCTGCGCAGCAGGCAGATGTCATAGAAACGCTTGAGCAGGAACTTCATGCGATCATCCCCGGGACGCCGCAAGCAGTGCGCAGCGTACTGCTTGGCGGCTGGTTCTCAGGCACTGAAATATTTGGCCTCCGGGTGATGCACCACGATGGCGCTGGTACTCTCCTCCGGCCACAGCTGGTATTCATCGCCCATCACCACATGGATGCGCTCGGCATCCAGCAACTCCAGCAGCTTGGCCTGGTCGGCAAGATTGGGGCAGGCGGGATAGCCGAAGGAGTAGCGCGAACCGCGGTACTTCTGCTTGATCATTTCGCTGATCACGCGGTGGTCCTCCTTGCCAAAGCCCAACTCGGTGCGGATGCGCTTGTGGATGAACTCCGCCAACCCCTCGGTGGCCTCGACGTTGAGGCCGTGCCAGTAGAGATACTCCTGATACTGGTCGCTCTCGAACAACTGGCGCGCGAAATCCGCGGCATGCTGCCCCACCGTCACCAGTTGAAAGGCCACCACATCGATCTCCCCGGAATCCACGGAGCGAAAGAAGTCGGCGATACACAGGTGGCGCCCCTTGGCCTGGCGCGGAAAGGTGAAGCGGCAGCGTTCGCGGCGCCCTTGCGGATCCTCGTAGATGATGAGGTCCTCCCCCTCGGACTGACAGGGAAAGTAGCCGTATACCGCCTGCGGCTGGAGAATATGCTCCTGTTCGCTGCGCGCCACTAGGCGGTTGAGAATGGGCTCCAGTTCCAGGCGCGCCCAGCGCTGATATTCCTCTGGTGACTTGCCCTGGGATTTGAAGCCCCACTGGAATTTATAGAGCGCGTTCCGGTTGATATAGGGAACGACGCTGCGCAGCGGAATATGCTCCAGGCACTTGCTGCCCCAGAACGGCGGCTTGGGCACCGGATTGTCTGTGGCCACGGTTTTCAGTGCCGCAACTCCCCTTCCTTGTAATGGGGGTCCAGCCAGCAACGCGGCAATGCCTCGCCGGAGGGGAACAACAGGTCGGCCTTGGCAAACTCCGCGGGATCCTGCAACTCCTCTCCCGCGTGCAGTCTGCCTGGCAGGCTGTCCCGGCATGGATCCACCAGCACACTCATATCCAGCACCTCCACCAGGTCGCCGGATTGCTTCAGTTTCAGATACATGATTACTCCTTTCGCTGCTTGCGATTGCCATTCACCCCAATGATACCGGCATCCGCGCCGATACTAAAACCGAATTGTCCGACCAGGGCAATATGATATGATGCTTTCATCACTCACGAGAATCGCGAGGTCGAGCGGCCTGCACGGGGTTTTTGTAATAAAGCGCGCCCTTCGGCGTCTAATCTGGGATCGGGCTTTACAGATTATCCTGATGCGACCGACAAAACATCTATGGAAGGTAAGGCAGCGCCTTGGCGCTGCAGGCCCGGAAGGAGGAAGCGATGAATCCCTTGCTGCGACTACAGGAATTTGGGCAAAGCGTCTGGTATGACAACATCCATCGCGGGCTGCTGCAGTCCGGCGCGCTTACGCGGATGATCCGCGACGACGGCCTCAGCGGTGTCACATCCAACCCGACCATCTTCGAAAAGGCCATCAACGGCAGCAGCGCCTACGATGACGCACTGCAGACACTGCTGAAAAAACAGCCGGAACTGGACGATCAGGCGGTATTCTTCACCATCGCCATGGAAGATATCCAGATGGCGGCAGATCTGCTGCTGCCCGCCTACCAGCGCAGCGGCCACCGCGACGGCATGGTCAGCCTGGAAGTGTCTCCCGATCTGGCCTATGACGCGGAGGCCACCATCCGCGAGGCCCGCACCCTGTTCCAGCGCGCCGCCCGCCCCAATGTGATGATCAAGGTGCCGGCCACCCAGGCCTGCCTGCCGGCCATCGAGGCCCTCATCGCCGACGGCGTCAACGTCAATGTCACCCTGCTGTTTTCCGTCGAGCGCTACCGCGAGGTGGTGGATGCCTATCTGCTGGGACTGGAATCCCGTCTGCGCCGCGGCCGCGACATCACGGATGTCTGCTCGGTGGCCAGCTTCTTCGTCAGCAGGATAGATACCAAGGTGGATCAGCTGTTGCAACAGCGGCTGGCGCAGGCCGATGCCGCGAAACAACAAGTCATTCAGGGACTGCTGGGCAAGATTGCCATCGCCAACGCCAAGATGGCCTATCAGGCCTACCAGGAACTCTACGCCGGCAACGGCTTCACCCAGCTGCGCGAGGCAGGCGCCCAGACCCAGCGCCTGCTGTGGGGCAGCACCGGCACCAAGAACCCCGCCTATAGCGATGTGCTCTATGTGGATTCCCTGATTGGCCCCGAAACCGTGAACACCATCCCCCCTGCCACCTATGACGCCTACAAGGACCATGGCAATCCCCACCTCACCCTCACCGAGGGCGTGGCGGAGGCACGCCAGGCGCTGACGGCCCTGGCGCAACTGGGCATCGACCTGGACGCCGTTACCACCGAACTGGAGAAAGAAGGCGTGCACCTGTTCGCCGAGTCCTTCCACACCCTGCTGGCCGGCATCGCGGAGAAACGCCGGGGGCTTTGAGCGGGTGATGGGTGATGAGTAATGAAAAAGCTGTATTAATACACACATTACGCATCACCCATTACTCATAACTCATAACTCATAACTCATCACCTGCCAAGAATAGCCGCATACCTGCACCACATCGGCCACCATAGCCGTCCCCCGCCGGATTGGCGTAATATAACCCCCATGGATTTCTGGCAGACAGTCGCCGCAGCCATCGGCAGCGCCAGCGGCCGGCCGTTCACGGTGCGCGGGCAGCGCGCCATCGGCGGTGGCTGCATCAATGACGCCTATCTGTTGGAAGACGGCGGGCGGCGCTATTTCGTCAAGGTCAACGAGGCGGCGGGACTGGAGATGTTCGCGGCGGAAAGCGCGGGACTGGAGGAGATCGTCCGCAGCCGCACCCTCCGCGCGCCCCGGCCGCTCTGTCACGGCAGCACCGCGGACCGCGCCTTCCTGGTCATGGAATATCTGGAAACAGGAGCAAGTGGCCGCGACAGCATGACGCGCCTGGGCCGCGAACTGGCTGCCATGCACCGGGTAAGCGCCCCCCACTACGGCTGGCAACGGAACAACACCATCGGCTCCACGCCCCAGATCAACACCCCCGACGAGGACTGGCCGCGCTTCTGGCAACAGCAGCGCCTGGGCTATCAGCTGCAACTGGCCGCCCGCAACGGCTATGGCGGCGGCCTGCAGCAACGCGGGGACAGGTTGCTGGAAGCCGTCCCCCTGTTCTTCAGCGCCCGGCAACCACCCCCCTCCCTGCTCCACGGGGACCTGTGGTCCGGCAACTACACCGTCACCAGCAACGGGGAACCGGTGATCTTCGACCCCGCCGTCTACTACGGCGACCGCGAGGCCGACCTCGCCATGACCGAACTGTTCGGCGGCTTCCCGGCCGCCTTCTACGATGCCTACCGCGAGGCCTGGCCGCTGGCGCCGGAATACGGCGTACGCAAGACCCTCTACAACCTCTACCACATCCTCAACCACCTCAATCTGTTCGGCGCCGCCTATCTGGGCCAGGCGCAGGCCATGATGGAACAGCTGCTCAGCGAGGTGGGCTGGTGAATTTCGGGTGGACACCGCCCACCAGGCTGTGGTGGTGGTTATATTTCGTGAGGAGTAAAGCGTGGTGCGGGATTGGGCCGCGATCACGCCTCACGCCTTACTCCTCACCCCTCACGAATAAGGTGGGCGGTGCCCGCCCTACGAATTTTACTGTTTCCCTCTGGCACAGGGGACAGGGGGATTTCTTATCTGAAATTCAGATGCAGCATCTTGCCGCCGGTGCGGTCCGCCAGGGTCTGGTACTCCCAGATGGTGGAAGGGTTCTTACGGCCGATGGGCAGGGTGAATACCGGGGCCGGGATGTTGAGGTAGAAGATGCGGTCGTCTGAAGGCTCGTCGCCCAGCAACAGGTAGGCGCCCGGCGCGCGGCTGTTGGCGGCCGCCTTGTGAAAGGCGTCGCCGATGGTCTCGTTGGCGCCGATGAAGGGCGCCCCCTTCATGAGTTGGTCGAACATCTCGCCCATGGAGCCGGTATAGGTCTCGGCCTTGTCGTCGGAGAACCAGGTGATGGCGTCCAGGTGCTTGCCAGAGCGTATCACGATGACCCGCAGGATGGGGATCAGGAAGGTGGAGACACCGTGCATGGAGCCGGTGGCGTCCACCACCAGATGGAGATCCTTGCCGGGAATGTCCTTGAGCCCCTCGATGAAAATCTCGAAATCCTTGCGCCCCTGCCCCTGATCCAGGTGCGCCACGCGCAGCACGCGCTGCACCTGGGCCTCGGAGGCCATGCCCGCCATATCCCCCAATTCCTGGGTCAGCCGATTCTTCTCCATACTGGAGGCCGCCAGCTGGCTGCGCAGTTCCGCCACCTCTTTCTTGAGACGCGGCAGCTGATATTCCTCGGCCATGCGCGAGGTGATGAGAATGGTGACCAGCAGAAAAATGAATGTCGCCAGCATCAGCAGCGCGACATCCGAGAAGCTCTCGAAGATATTGACGCCGGAAGATCTACGCCGGTTTTTCATGACAGGGGCTCATCTCAGACCTTTGGAGACCAGATGGCATTGCGCAGCCTGACCCACCAGGGCTTGTTGATGGCCCGCATATGCTTGACCTCCTCGCGCAACACCTCACAGTAGTGCTTGTGATAACGGATGCTGTCCAGCAACTGTTCGTTCTCGTCCCGGGAAATCTCCTTGAGGCTGGTGACCTCGCTGCGGAAATCGGCCATGGCATTCTTGGATTCGCCAAAGGCCACCTGCAGCACCTTGATGCGCTGCCCCAGGGCCTCCAGCTCGGAATTGAGAAAGCGCATGTCGCGCTCCATGGAGGGCTGCAGATCCGCCGAGCAGTAGACCAGGCAGATACGCATCAGGCGGTCGAACAGCCCTTCCACGCCATGGTCGGTGATCTGGGCAAAGACCCGCAGCAAGACACCACCCAGCACTGCCCCCAGGAGTGTGGTGTAGAAGGCCGTCCCCATGCCGGCCATGGCCTTGCGCAGCCCGGACAACAGCAACTCCTGGTCATGCCCCAGGGCATCCAGGGAACTGGTCAGGCCGGTGAGGGTCAGGGTAAGCCCGAGCACGGTACCGATCAGCCCCAGGGTGATGAGCAGATTGCCAATCACCTCTACGGTATGGCTGACGCGCTGATAGACCGCCAGTTCGGTATTGAGCAAGGCCTCCACATCGATCTGGCCATTGGCCTCCAGGGTCGCCCTGAGGGCGGAAAAGAAACGCCCCACCGCCCGCTTGTAGGGCCGCCCTCTCAGACCGCTCAGGCCCTGGCCCTTGACCTCGTCCTCGATGCGAAAGGTGGTGAAGGCCTCCACGGTGATCAGGAGGGTGAGGGCGAAACTGCCCACCACCCCCAGTACAAACAGTCCCAGGATGAGCCAGGTGACCTTGCTGGTGTCGCTCCTGACGAAGTCCCACACCTCGGTATCACTGTACATGGTGACATAGGCGAGGATGGTGGTGGCCGCCCAGATGGTCCACAGGAGGAGGGTGCGCAAGGGCTTCTGGTTCATGGCCACAACCTCCTGGCCATGGCCGGGAAACGTTCTCCGTCTCCTGCGCTGCTGCTTAGTGCCGCTTCTTGCATAGGTCTGATCCTCATCAGGAACTCAATCGGATACTCGGATACAATATACTGCGCTCTGGCGGGCGAGGACGCTGGGGTTTCTTGATGACGGGAGAATGCTTCATGGGAAAACTGATAAAGTATAATGAATATACCCTGCTCGTCCCAGTTCGCCAAGCGCCCCGCCTGTCAAAAAATGGTCATTCCCTCCCTGGCCTCCTCAGCCTGAGCGCACAAAAACGCAGCACCAATGCCTCGGCGGACCGCTGTAAGGCCCATCGCCCATCCCCGACCAAGCTGAACGGTCAATGACAATTTCCAGGAAATCATCCATGAAGACTTCCAGATTCTTTGTACTGGCACTGCTGGGCCTGTCGCTCCTGCCGACAGTGAGCACCGCCGCCCCCGGGGCGGAGGAAATCATCCGCCGCTCCCAGGCGCTGGACAGCGGGGAAGACCTGTTCTCGCGCCTGACCTTCACCATCGAGACCGGCAAGGGCGAACAGAAGAAATTCACCCTGCTCATGGCCTATAAGAATTATGCCGGCAAAAAGGGCCTTCAGTCTAAGGTGATCATGTTCAACCAATACCCCCCCGACACCCGCGACGTGAGCTTCATGGCCTGGCTGTACGCCCCGGAGCGCCACAAAAAAGACGATATGTGGCTCTATCTCCCCCAGCTGCGCACGGTGCGCAAGCTCAGCCACCACCACGACCAGCAGCATCATCACAAGCAGGAAAACGAGGATGAATTCTCGCTCTCCGAACTGCAGCGCTTCGAGCTCCAGCCCCGCGACATCGCCCTCGACCGCCATGAACTGGCGGCCGTGGAAACCCTCGATGGCCAGGAAACCTACAAGGTTGTCAGCACCCCCCTCGACCCGGCAAGCAGCCGCTATGCCAGCATCGTGCGCTGGATCACCCGCGACGAGTATCTGCCCGTGCGCATCGAATATCTCGACCAGGGCGGCAGGCCGGTCAAGCGCCAGACCATCCGCTGGACCCGCATCGGCGACGCCTGGCTCTGGGATGAGGTCAACGCCGTCAACCTCCAGAGCGGCAACCGCACCCAACTGCGCCAGACGGACATCAAGGTCAACCGGGGCCTGGCCGACAATATCTTTACCAAACGCTTCATGAAACGTGGCGCCGGCACCCTCTTGGCGAAGATCAAATAAGCACGCCGCCGGGGCGGACCCGGGAGATGATGGCGCCAACCACTTCGGTTACACTGCCCGCATGGAAAATGAACTGCTGATCACGCTGCTTCGCCTGCTCGCCGCCGCCCTGGCCGGCGGCCTCATCGGCCTGGAGCGCACCTATCACGGCCGTCCGGCCGGCTTCCGCACCCACACCCTGGTGTGCATGGCATCCAGCCTGCTGATGCTGATCACCGTCTTTCAGTGGCAGTTGCTCAGCAATGCCCCCCTGGAGACCATCCGCGTCGATCCCACCCGAATGGCCCAGGGCATCATGACCGGCATCGGCTTCCTGGGCGCCGGCGTCATCCTCAAGGACTACCTCACCATACGCGGCCTCACCACCGCCGCCTCCATCTGGCTCACCGCCGCCATCGGCATCGTCATCGGCATGGGGCTCTATTTCGCGGCCATCCTCGCCACCCTCCTGGCCCTGGCTATTCTGGTCGTGTTCCGCAAGATCGAGAACCGCCTGCACACCATGCGTTACGCACGCCTGATCCTGCGCTTCAACCGCCATGAACATCTGAGTGAGAAGCAGATCAAGGAAATGATCGAGGAACATCAGATTCAGGGCGGCACCCGCTTCAGCTATGAACTGGAAAACGAAGGCAAGATCCTCCAATACCAGCTGACCATTCATACCCTTGACAATGCCAACTTCCGGCGCCTTGCCGAAAGCCTCACAGAGACGGAGCAGATCATCGAGTTTTCCATCATCCCCACCGGGGAATGATGCCTGGCCCCTGGTCTGGCCTGAGAAAAACCCCAAAAAAAAGGGGGCGTTGCCGCCCCCTACAGGTTGAGTGTTGTTGTGATGCCTTAGCGGAGCAGGATGTTGTCACCCTTGCCGGCCATGGGGTCCGCATCAGGCTTGTTCATCAGCACCGTGATGGCGCCCCGCATGGCGGCGCTCATGGTGTGATCCACGATAGCATTGTTGGTGGGACGATCAGACGGAGAGACCAGGTCGAAGGCAGATGCCTCGGCCACCGCCACGTTGTAGGTCTGCACATTATACAGCGTGTTCTTGGGATTGCCGTTGATATAGACCCGGTCCCAGATGCCAGCAATGGGATGGAAAGCCACCGGCATGTTGATGTTGGCATTGACGAAGTAGATACGCACCCGCTCACCTGGCTTGGACTGCAGCACCAGGCTGGCGTCGGGGTCGTGTACCGGATCGTAATGGAACATCTTGCCGTTGATCAGGGCGCCTTTCCAGCCGCGGTTCTCGATCATGGCCACCTTGTCGTCGGCATCGGGGAAGTACTGTCCCTGGATCATCACATATTCACGATCCGGCTTGGGGAAAGAGCGGGAGTAACCGCCTTTGGGATCGACGATGATGATGCCATACATGCCGCGGGCGATATGCTGGGCCATGGTGGGCGCACCACAGTGGTACATGTAAACGCCGGCACGCTTGGCCTTGAACTTGAAGTGCTTGGTCTTGCCAGGCTTGACCGGTGCAAACTCGTCCAGCACGTCCACCTCGGCGGCATGAAAGTCGATGGAATGGGAGTTCTTGTTGGTCTTGGGATTGATCAACTTGAAATCCACCACGTCGCCTTCCCGAACCCGCACCACCTTGCCGGGGATCGCGCCATCAAAGGTCCAGGCAGGATACTTGGTGCCCTTGTTGTCGATCTCAACGGTGGTTTCCTTGGCGGTAAAAGTCACCTTCACTGTCTTGGCAACCGCTGCCGTGCCAACCACCGTCAGGCCGGTGGCCAGCAATGCGGCCGCTACAATTTTGCTCTTTCTACCAGCTTGTTTCATCATCTCCTCTCCTTTACTGTTTTAAGATGCTTTCGCTTATCTAACACGCCCTGCAGAAAACCCTCTCCTGCAAAGTATGTTAATTCCTCTCATGCGCCGCCGTGGCGGCACTGACACAATTTGCGCAAGTAATGGACCAGTCCATGGATGTCCTCGTCACTGAGCACACCATCCCAGGGCGGCATCAGCACCGACTTGGTAATGGCCTGCCCCCCCTTCTTGATGGCCGTGAACAGATCCTCGTCGGAGCGCGCCGACATCTCCTTGGCGTCGGTATGGTCGCGGGGCTGCACCGACATATCGCGCACATTGATGCCGTTGCCGTTACCCGTCATGCCATGGCACTGCCAACAATAGGTCTTGTAGATATCCGCGGGCCGCTCCGCAGCCAGTACCTGCATGCCCCATGTCAGCAGCAGGCCCAGCAGCATGCCCTTCATCATCACTGCGCCTTTGCTCATCATTCGAACTCCTCCTCGCTTAAACCCCGGAAGTAATGGACGAACTTCTGCAGATCACGATCCTTGAGATGCTTGTTGGGCATGAAGATCTTCGGATCCCAGGCCTGGGGATTGCGCATATAGCTGATGAGATAGTCCTCCTGCAGGCGCTTCGCTACCGTGTAGACCTCCGGCCCCGAAAGTCCGCCATAACCCGGCTCGATTTCATGGCAGGCCAGGCAGCCGCGGAACTTATCGAACATCAGTTCCCCCATGGACATCGAGATCTTGCCGGGCTGGTATTCGCCCGGCTTGATCAACTCGCTGTTGGCCTTCAGGGTCATGAGGGCTGCGGCCACCGCCTTGGCATCCGCGGCACCCAGCTTGGGGTGAGGCTTGAGCGTGCTTTCATCGATGACATCCCCGTCTTTCCCCTTCTTGATGTGATTGCCATAGAACATCCCGGCCGGGCGGATCCGGGTGGGCGCCTGCAGCCACTGCTCCAGCCACGCCTGCTTGTACTTATTGCCGGCATAGAACAGATCGGGCCCGCGCCGCTCCCACAACGCTTTCAAGGTGCTGGGCGCCGGGCCGCTGAGGCTGTGGCAACTGCTGCACTGCGCCTTGAGCAGGCCCATGCCGTCTCCGCCAGCCCATGCCACCAGGGGCATGGCCAGGAACATCACCATCAGGAATCTGCGAAATACAGCCATTCTCATCATCCCCTCAACGCTGCTTGTTTCTGTGTCTTCTGCGCTGCTGCAGGGGCTCGCCGGCAAAGCGCGGATTCACGAACATGCCGTAACCTTTCTTCATGGACTCGCTGTAGAAAAAATCCGGGTCATAGTCCTTGCCCTTCCAGACATACCAGTCTTCATGGGCGTTGCCGGCATATTCGATGATGGTCACTGCGCCGCCAGGGAATTTGCCGTTATTGGTCGACTGGGTATCGATATGGTCATGAAAAATGAAACGCCCGGAATTGTTCATGTACATGATCACATCGTTGTGTGAACCGGGATAGATCAGCTGGGTATCGACAGAATAGGGCTCGGCCAGCGGCAAGCCGTCTCTGAACGCCACTACCATGTCGTGGCCATGGCTGTGCATGGCATGGAGGCTGTTGCCGGCACCGATGAAGCGCACTCTGACCACGTCCCCCTTTTTCACCCGCAGCGGCTGATCCATGGGAAACGACTTGGCATTGATCGAGAAAAAATTAGGAAGATCGGTCGGCCCGGCGCCTTTGCCGAACTTGTCTGCATATTTAGACTCCCAACTGCTCATCATCATGATCACATCCTTGGTGACCTTCTTCTCGAGGCGGGTGGGCTTCTTGGGGTCGACTACGATGGGCCCCCACATGCCGCGGATACCGACATGCTCATTGGCATTGACATGGCAGTGGTACCACATGGTGCCGGGTTTTTCGGCAATCCAGTGGTAGGTATAGGTATCGCCGGCCTGGATCCCTTCCGCCTGTGCGATGGCGGGCACGCCGTCGTTCTGCCAGTTGTCCGTCTGGTACAAGCCGTGCCAGTGAATGGTATGGGGCAGGGAGGTGTTGTTGGTCACATGAACCGTCACCTCATCACCTTGTTTGATGTGAATAAGCGGCCCCGGTACGGTGCCATTGAAAGCAAAGACATTATAGTCCAGCCCCGGGCCCACCTTGATCTTGACCTCGTCGATGGTCATGTTGAATTCATGCTTTGCCGCCAGGAGGCTGGTGGACATGGAGAGCAGAAACAACAACAGAACCAGAGAAACCCGGTTGAAGAACGCCGGCCGCTCTGCTGTGGACATCGAGTCTTGCAGTGTTTGGTGGCTCATTCGATCACCCCCCTTTGGATGAAACTATCAACAGAAACCTTGGTGCCTTTCGCTGTCATTGCCATGCGGAAATCTCCCTGTCAATGTCCAGCAGTGCGACATGATGCCGCATGAATATGCATCTTATATACATCTTTATCTCCAAATCAAGAGAATTTTCAAGGGGAGAATACCGCAGCACTAGACTTGGTTATTGCTTGGAAGAATCCCTGTATTTGTCGAAATTTCAGATAGTTGCCTTACATCTTGCGAGGCCGGCATGACTTTCTTATCCGACCAAATAACTCAGGAATCCATCAAAAAATCATGGTTTTTTTTCGCGCCAGCGCCTCCTTGGAATTACGGCAGGCAATCCTCACATAATTCGAGTAGGATTAAAGAAAGCCATCCACTCAGCCATTTCATGAGCAAATCACAGCACATTTACAGAGTCCGCTTCATCAATGAAGGGAAGGTCTACGAGATCTACGCCCGGCAGATCTATCAGGGCCAACTCTATGGCTTCGTCGAAGTGGAAGAACTGATCTTCGGGGAAAAAAGCGCCCTGGTTGTGGACCCGGCAGAAGAACGTCTGCAGTCGGAGTTCGCCGGCGTCAAGCGTACCTTTATCCCCATGCACGCCATCATCCGCATCGACGAAGTGGAAAAGGAAGGCACCGCCAAGATCAGCGCCCTGCCCGGCGGCAAGGCCGACAAGGTGACGCCCTTCCCCCTCCCCGCCTATACCCCGTCCCCGCGCAACGACGGCGGCGACTGATCAACCACCCATTGCCATCAGTCCCACAGGGTAGATGGGATACACAGCACAGTGGCCCACCCGTGTGGGGTAAAGAGTAATGAGTGATGCGTGATGAAGTCAGTTTCGAAGGGTGGGCACCGCCCGCCCGACGAATCTTAGTCCTCGGAACGAGCACCCCCCGCATCCCGGGCGCAGCGGAAACCCAGGTCGTTGAAGCGCGACGCCGGCGCCAGATAGAATCGATAGGCGGCGCGATAGAAATGCTTGAGGGCATAGTGACCGACGCCGCCCCAGCCGCCGCCGCGCACCACCTTGAATTTTTCGCCGAAGTCCGGGGAACGGTAATCGCCTCCGGGATAGGGTTGATACCAGTCGGCCACCCACTCCATGACGTTGCCCGCCATGTCCTGCACACCATAAGGGGAGCGGCCGCCGGGGAAGGAGTCCACCGCCACCACCCCCAACTCCTCGCCGCTGCCGATGTTGGCCAGTTCGCTGCTCCATTGATCACCCCAGGGATATTCGCGGCCCGTGCTGCCGCGCGCCGCCTTCTCCCACTCCGCCTCGCTGGGCAGGCGCTTGCCGGCCCAGGCACAATAGTTGCGGGCGTCCTCCCAACTCACCTCGGAAACGGGCAGTGAATCCTGGCGCCGCTGATGGGCCTCGATGGCGTCCAGCAACTCGGCCTTGCCCATGGTGCGGGTGTCCATGTCCAGGCGGTAGGTATCCGCCGCCAGGCGGCGCAGGGTTGGTAGGTTGGCGATCTCCAGGATCTCTCTGCCCAGCAGATAACCATTGCGCTTCCAGAGCTCAGGAATCCAGTAATTGCGGGCGATGACGAAGTCCCGGTACTGGGCGAAGGTCACCTCATGCTCATCGATATAGAAGGCGTCGAGATAGACCCGGCGCTGCGGGTGTTCGTCGAGATAGAGGGGCTTGCCGAAACCGTATTCCTTGCTCAACTCATCGCTATCCACCTTGTCGCTGCCCATGATGAATTCTCCGGCAGGGATCAGCACCATATCCGCCGGCACAGCCGCGCCGGCCGTGCCACCCAGCAGCAGGCAGCCCAGCGCCAGAGCCCTCCCCCGCCATCGTCTCGTCTTCATCGCCTCACTCCTTGCGGTCCGGGGTCGCCGCAGCGTCCTTGGCGCAGCGGAAACCGAAGCTGGAATTCTTCACCCGGGGATTGAAAAAACTGCGGTTGAAGGTGGGCGCCGAGATGCCGCAGCGGTAGAAGGAACAGTCCCACCATGAGCCACCCTTGAGCACCTTGTAGATCTTGCCGAAATTCTCGGACTTATGTTTGTTGCCGGGGTGGGGCAGATACCAGGAGCTGGTCCACTCCCAGACATTGCCGGACATGTCATACAGCCCATAGGGACTGACGCCGCCCGGAAAGGCGCCCACCGGCGTGGTATCGCCCTGACGCTTCAGGGTTTCCCAGCGCACCGGTGTGTTGGCGCGCTCGATGCCGAATTTGTCACCCCAGGGGAAGATGCGCCCCTCGCTGCCGCGCGCCGCCTTCTCCCACTCCTGTTCCGTGGGCAGGCGCTTGCCCGCCCAGTGGCAGTAGTCGCGGGCATCGAACCAGGAAACGAAGGTCACCGGGTGATCCGCCTTGCCCGGCGGGTAGCTACGGTTGCGGAAGTGGCCGGGGGAGCGCCGGCCGCTGGCCTCGATGAAGGCCCGGTACTGGAGGTTGGTCACCTCATATTTATCGATATAGTAGTCGCCCAGAGAAACCCGGTGCTCGGGTCCCTCGTCGGACAGGCGGCTGTCGCTGCCCATGATGAACTCCCCGGCGGGGATCAGGACCATCTCCCCCGGCGCGGCCCCAAAACGGCTCTCCGGGTAATACATGGGCAGGCTCATGCCGGGGTTCTCACCGCTTGCTGCAGACTTGGCGGCGGCCGGCCTGGGCTTCGCCCGGGGCACGCCGTTCTCATGGCAGGCCAGGCATTTGCTGCGCACCTCGGCGCGCGCGGGCACGCCCCCGGCGCCATGGCAGTCCTCGCAGTCCAGGAGTTCCTGGCCATGATGACTGGGATCAGGTGGCGGGCCTTCCGCGGCCAGGGCAGCCGGCGGCACGCCGAGCAGGGCGAGCAACAACACTGCGAGGGGTATGGCATCAGTTTTCATAGGGTAGAACACGTATCTTGCACGGCGTAGAATGATAGCATGATCCAACAAATCACCGTGGCCGTCGAGCGCCAGGGCCTCCACGAAATCACCGCCGACATCGCTGCCTGCGTGCAGCGCAGCGGCATGGAAGAGGGCCTGTGCACCATATTCATCCAGCACACCTCCGCCAGCCTCCTCATCCAGGAGAACGCCGACCCCTCGGCGCGCCACGACCTGGAAAACTGGCTGGCGCGCCTGGTGCCCGAGGACGACGCCGGCTACACCCACACCATGGAAGGGCCGGACGACATGCCCTCCCACATCAAATCGGCCCTCACCGCCACCAGCATCGCCATTCCCATCCTGGCAGGGCGCCTAGTGCTGGGCACTTGGCAGGGCATCTTCCTCTGGGAACACCGCCGCGGCCGCAACCAGCGGCGCCTGGTGGTACATATCGGGGGCTCTTGAGCCCTGGATGACGGCGCTGCGCTGGAACCTGTGTTCGTTCGGCAGGGCATTTTTTCATCACCCATCACCCATCACGCATCACTCATCACTCATCACTCATCACCCCGACGCCAGCCGATGGGCGGCGCGCGTGGTCTCCGGCAGGCGGTAGCGGGTGGTGCAGCGCAGCACGTAGTCGATGGCCGTGGGCAGGGAGATGCGGTGGCCGATGGAGATATAGAGGGGACTCACATTGCTGCGGCTACGCAGCACGGCGCCGATGCATTCCTCGCCGTCCCAGAGCGGCACCCAAGCACCCTTTTCCGGCGGCAAGGCCTCGTGGCGGCCGATGAGGCGGCTCTTGGCCACGCCGATGGTGGGCATATCCAGCAGCACCCCCAAATGGCAGGCGATGCCGAAGCGGCGCGGATGGGCGATGCCCTGGCCGTCGCACAGAATAAGGTCGGGCAGGACCCGCAGATGCTGCAAGGCCTCCAGTACCGCCGGTACCTCGCGGAAGGAGAGCAGGCCGGGGATATAGGGGAAACGGGTGGGACTATGGGCGACGGACTGATCGCACGCCGTGAGGCTGGGAAAGTCCAGCACCGCCACCGCGGCGCGGGTGATGCGCCTGCCATCGCGGAAACCTACGTCCACGCCGGCCACGCGGCGCACCGCGCCGAAGTCGTCATGGCGTATGACCTCAGCGCTGAGCCGCGCCTGCAGGGCCACGGCCTCCTGGTAGTCCAGATCCCAGGAGTGGGGGTGTTTTACGCTGAGGCCTATTGGCGCGCCCCCATCTTGCGCAGCATGAGCATGATATCGTTGTGGCCCTTGCTGGTGGCCATGGCCATGGGGGTCAGGCCCTGCTTATTAACTGCCTTGAAATCCGCCCCCGCCGCCAGCAGCAGGCGGACGATTTTCACATGGCCGCGGTTGGCGGCCCAATGCAGGGCGGTGGAACCGCTGTTGTCGCGCAGGTTCACATCCGCGCCCCGCGCCAGCAACAGTTTCAGCACCTCTTCATGGCCCTTGATGGCGGCCCGCATCAGAGGCGTCAAGCCCGCTTCGTCCTGGGCATTGATGTCGGCGCCGTGATCCAGCAGGACCATCACCAGTTCCCGGTTGCCGATGCGCGCGGCATGCATCAGCGCCGTCCAGCCATAGTTGT
>CAYRLE010000012.1:0-9132 GCA_964425105.1 uncultured Gammaproteobacteria bacterium
TGGAGGTGTTCCGCGAGGGCTATCTGTCGGGCCCCCTGGCGCCGGTGGACAGCACCGTGCCGGTGGGCGAGCCCATCGCCTATCTGGTGCCGACGCCGGAAGAGGTGTCCGAGGGCGCGGCGCCGGCCCCGGCGCCCCAGGAAACCCCGCCTCCGGCCGCGGCCGAGAGCGAGGAGGCCCCTGCGCCAGTAGCGGCACAACAAGGCCCTGCCATGGCGGCCGCCCCCCAGGGCGTGGTGCATGTGATCAAGATGCCCCAACTCTCCGACACCATGACCGAGGGCGTGGTGGTGAGTTGGGAAAAGGACATCGGCGCCAAGATCGAACGCGGCGACGTGGTGGCCACGGTGGAGACCGACAAGGCCATCATGGACGTGGAGGTGTTCCGCGAGGGTTATTTGTCGGGGCCGCGCGCGCCGGTGGACAGCGTGGTGCCGGTGGGCGAGCCCATGGCCTATCTGGTGGAGAAGCCGGAACAGGTGGTGGATGCCGAGGCTGGCGCCGCGCCGCAGCCTGCCGCAAAAGCGGCTGCAGAGGCGCCGGCCGCCGCACCACAAGGCGCTGCCGCAGCACGTCCCGCTGCTGCCGCGCCCGCCGGCGCCGGCCTCGAACCCCTGCCGCGCCCCGCCGGCAAGCTGGCCACGCCCTATGCCCGCAAGCTGGCGGCGGAATACGGCATCGATCTCAACGCCCTGCAGGGCAGCGGTCCCGAGGGCGCCATCACTGGCAGCGACGTGCAGCGTGCTTTTCAGCAGGGCCAGGCCGCAGCGCCTGCCGCAGCACCCATGGCGGCCGTCCCCGAGGTGCAGGTGCCCGGCGAGGGCCGCAAGATGACCGCCCTGGAGCGCGCCATCAGCCACAATATGAGTGCATCGCTGACCATGCCCACCTTTCACGTCACCGTGCATGCCCGTCCCGAGGCTTTGATCCGTGCTGCCAAGAAGAACGGCGTCTCGGTGACGGTGGCCATTGCCAAGGCCTGCGCCCTGGCCATGGCCGCCCAGCCGCGTCTCAACTGGGCCTATCAGCCGGTGGACAAACTGGTGGAGCGCAGCCAGGTGGACATCGGCATGGCGGTGGCCGCCGACGATGGCGGCCTGGTGGTGCCGGTGCTGCGTGGCTGCGAATCCCGTTCCCTCGAGGAACTCAACGGCGACTGGAAGGAACTGGTGGGCCGCGCCCGCAACCGCCGCCTCAAGCCGGAGGAATTCGCCAACCCCACCTTCATGGTGTCCAACATGGGCATGTTGGGGGTGAGCCTGTTCGACGCCATCCCCACCCCCGGCACGGCGGCCATCCTGGCCATCGCCGCGGTGGGCGAGCAGGGCATGCCGCTGACCATCACCGCCGATCACCGGGTGGTGAACGGCGCCCAGGCGGCGCTCTATCTCAATGAACTGAAGAAGGCCATCGAGCAGCCCGAGACCTGGATGGGCGCGCCGGGCCCGGCCATTCCCGAAGGGGAATGGGACTACGACGTGCTGGTCATCGGCGGCGGCCCCGGCGGCGAGGACTGTGCCCGGGAACTGGCGGAGCATGGCCTCAAGGTGGCCATGGTCAACGACGCCCCCTTCCCCGGCGGCGAATGCCTGTGGCGCGGCTGCATCCCCTCCAAGGCCTGGCGCGCGGCGGCGGATCGCATCCGCGACCGCGCCCACGACCGCCACCTGGGGGTGGAGGGCACCGACAAGCCGCGCCTCAACTGGAAACTGCTGGAGAAAACCCGCCGCCAGGTGCTGGAGACCCGCGGCGAGATGGCGCTGAAGACCGATACCGGCGTCAAGATCAAGGTGATCCAGGGTTTCGCCGCCTTCGAGTCCGACCATACGGTCTTCGTGGACACCTCCGCCAACAGCAAGGACCCCCATCGCCGCGCCCCCCAGGGTGACGGCAGCCAGGGCCAGCGCATCAGCTTCGGCTGCGCGGTCATCGCCACCGGCGCGCCGCCCTTCGTGCCGCCCATTCCCGGCGCCCATGAGGGACTGGCATCCGGCGCCGTGCTGACTTCGGACACCGTATGGGGGCTGACGGACGTGCCCAAGCGCCTGGTGGTGGTGGGCGGCGGCGCCATCGGTCTGGAAATGGCCCAGATCTTCCAGGATTTCGGTACCCGGGTCACCCTGCTGGAGGCCCAGGAGCGCATCCTGGCAGAGGTGGAGCCGGAGATCGCCAAGCACCTCACCGCCATTCTCAACGAGGAGCCGCGCCTGGAGGTGCATACCTCGGTGCAGATCGACGCCATCAAGGGCGAGGCCGGCGCCGTGAAGCTGAGCTACCGCGATGCCGGCGACAAGAAGCACAGCGTGAGCTGCGACTACGTGCTCATGGCCACCGGCAAGCGGCCGCTGCTGGAGCCCCTGCATCTGGACAAGGCCGGGGTTCTGGTGGAAAACGGCGTCATCAAGGCGGATGCCAGCTGCCGCACCAGCGTGTCCCATATCTTCGCCGTGGGCGATGTCATCGGCGGCCTGATGCTGGCCCATACCGCCGGTCAGCAGGGGCGCGTGGCGGCCGCCGTGATCAGCGGCGAGCAGGCCCGCTATGACGAGGCCAAGGACTGCGGCGTGATCTTCACCCGCCCCCAGGCCGCCTTCGTCGGCTTGTCGGTGGAGCAGGCCAAGGCCCGCGGCATCGATGCCGTGGAGGTAAAGATGCCCATGAGCATCGACGCCAAGGCCATGATCACCAACGAGACCCACGGCATGATCAAGATCGTCGCCGACAAGGCCAGCCGCCGCGTGCTGGGCGTGCACTTCCTGGCGGACCACGCCGACACCCTCATCGGCGAGGGCGTGATGATGGTGGCCGGCGAGCTGACTCTGGACCAGGTGGCGCAGGCCATTCATCCCCACCCCACGCAGACCGAGATGTTCGGCGAGATGGCGCGGCGCCTGCTGTCGCGCCTGCGGCGTTCGGCCAGGCGCAAGGGATGAGAGGTATCGCAGGGTGCGGTGAGCGTGTGGCTTGTTACATGCGTTACATGAGAGAGAGTGATGCGTGATGAGTAATGAGTGATGGGAAGAATCGTCATCACTCTTCACTCATTACACATCACCGCGTATGGCAATGCCGTTTTTATCGGTACATAACCACCAACCTACGGTAATCCAACGATGACTGATATCAAAAAAGTGGTGCTCGCCTATTCCGGCGGTCTGGATACCTCGGTGATCCTGCGCTGGCTGCAGGAGACCTATGGCTGTGAGGTGGTGACCTTCACCGCCGACATCGGCCAGGGGGAGGAGGTGGCGCCGGCGCGCGCCAAGGCCGAGGCCCTGGGAGTCAAGGAGATCTACATCGAGGATCTGCGCGAGGAATTCGTGCGCGACTACGTATTCCCCATGTTCCGCGCCAACACCGTCTACGAGGGGGAATATCTGCTGGGCACCTCCATCGCCCGGCCGCTGATCGCCAAGCGCCTGGTGGAGATCGCCAATGCCACCGGCGCCGATGCCATCTCCCACGGCGCCACCGGCAAGGGCAACGACCAGGTGCGCTTCGAGTTGGGCGCCTATGCCCTGAAGCCCGACGTGCAGATCATCGCCCCGTGGCGGGAATGGGACCTCACCTCGCGTGAAAAGCTGCTGACTTACGCCGAGCGGCATGGCATCCCCGTGGAGCAGAAGCGCGGCAAGAAATCCCCCTATTCCATGGATGCCAACCTGCTGCATATTTCTTATGAGGGCGGCCCTCTGGAAGATCCCTGGTGTGAGCCGGAACAGGACATGTGGCGCTGGACCGTGGCGCCGGAGCAGGCCCCCGACCAGCCCGTCTATCTGGAACTGGGCTTCGAGCGTGGCGATATCGTGGCCATCAACGGCGCGGCCATGTCGCCGGCCCAGGTGCTGGCCACCCTCAACCAGATCGGCGGCCAGAACGGCATCGGCCGCCTGGACATCGTGGAGAACCGCTACGTGGGCATGAAGTCCCGCGGTTGTTACGAGACCCCGGGTGGCAGCATCATGCTCAAGGCCCATCGCGCCATGGAGTCCCTCACCCTGGATCGAGAGGTGGCCCATCTCAAAGACGAGCTCATGACCCGTTATGCCACCCTGGTCTACAACGGCTACTGGTGGAGCCCCGAGCGGGAGATGCTCCAGGGGATGATCGATGCCTCCCAGGCCACGGTGAGCGGCGAGGTGCGCCTCAAGCTCTACAAGGGCAATGTCCAGGTGGTGGGGCGCAAGTCGGAAAAGTTCAGTCTGTTCGATGAGGATGTTGCGACATTCGAGGATGATGCAGGCAAGTTTGATCAAAGAGACGCGGGAGGCTTCATCAAGTTGAATGCCCTGCGGCTGCGTATTGCAGCGCGGCTCAGGCCCAAGTCCAAGTGATGCGTAATGAGTAATGCGTGATGGGGTTGCGCGGTAAAAAATAGGGCGTTTGCCTGTCCAGCAGACACAACCTCACTCATTACCCATTACTCATCACTCATTACTCATTTTCAAGCGAGGAAAAACCATGCGCATACTCCACACCATGATCCGGGTGGGCAACCTGGATGAATCCATCAAGTTCTACACCGAGGTGCTGGGCATGCGCCTGCTGCGCATGCAGGAGTACAGCGAGGGCAAGTTCACCCTGGCCTTCGTGGGTTACGGTGACGAATCAGAAGCTGCAGTGATCGAGCTCACCTACAACTGGGGTGTCGAGCACTATGATCTGGGCGACGGCTTCGGCCACATCGCCATCGAGGTGGATGATGCCTATGCCGCCTGCGACGAGATCAGGCGCCGCGGCGGCAGGGTGGTGCGCGAGGCGGGCCCCATGCAGCATGGCAGCACGGTGATCGCCTTCGTGGAGGACCCGGACGGTTATCGTCTGGAGCTGATTCAGAAGAAGTGAGGTGTAAGGCGTGAGGCGTGAGGTGTTCAGGGCCGTCTGTGGCGCGCTGCTCCTGCTGCTCACGTTGGCAGCCTGTTCCGAGTGGCGGGGTGGTGAGTTGGTGCAGGTGGACGGTTATCAGGTGCGCATCAAGACCGATCCCGATCCGCTGCAGGTGGGCGGTGCGGCAGCGCTGACCCTGCTGTTGCGCGATGCTGGCGGGCAGCCCGCGAGTGGCTGCAAGGTCAAATTCCGCCAATACATGCCGGGCATGGAGATGTCCCGCGATTCTCTCTTCGTGCTGCTGACTGAGAGCGCCGCCGGCCGCTATGAGGGGCAGACCGCCAAATTCGCCATGGGCGGCGACTGGGAGTTGGCGTTTCAATTCGTCTGCCAGGAGAAGCCCCATCAGTTCACGCTGAAACGCCACCTGGAGTGGGTGGAATAGCCTTTCTCCCTTTCCCCCCTCTTAGAATAAAAAGGGGCTTACTGCCGGAAAAGTACCTCTGGCGGCAGAATCTCTTCCGGGTTGGTGTGGAAGTTGAACGAGCTGACGCTGGCCTGCGCGCCCTTGCCGTGAAGCAGCGCCTTGCCGAAGACCGCGCCCTTTTCATAGTCGAGGATGAAATACACCAGCCGGGTCAGTTGCCCCAGACGTTGGCTGTGGATGACGTCGTAACCCCGGTAGGCGCCATAGAATGTCTCGATGCGGCGCAGGGTGCGGGTCTGCTCCAGGGCCATGGACTGGCCTTCCAGCGGGCCGCCGCGCACCAGGGCGGGGATAAGGGCATCCAGGCCGTTCTTGGCGTAGGCCGCCAGCGCCCGTTCTATGACCACAGGAAGTGTTGCGCGGTCGTTTTCAGCGGCCATGGCCTGCCAGGGAGATATCATGCTGGCGGCAAACAGGAGCGAGGCGCAGATATGCAGCTGGCATCGAATGTTCATGTCATGTTCCTCGCGTTGTGTTTTGAGGTGGGGCGGGTGTGGACGCGCCTGGCGAACGAAGCCCTGCCAGGGTGCCACCGGCTACTCTACGGAAGATGGCCGAAATTGACAATATGCAGTGATGCCAGTACCATTGTAGTTTCCTTGTCGTCTGCGGATCAGTAGCAGGCCCTTCATTTCCAGCTGTCCGGTTCTGGCATTCAACTGTTTCCTAAAGTCAGTAGTCTTAGGACAATCCAACGTTGCGGCCGGCAACAGGAGTGCTTGTCGCAGCATCAAGGTTATGTGGCCTCAGTGCAGGGACCCGTGCCGAGGCGGCAGAAAATAACAAGCAATAAAAAATAAATAATTTATAAGCAAGAGGGATTTGTCATGGGGCGAATACTGCTCTGGCCGGCCTTGTGGTTTGCAATCTGTCATGCCTCGTGGGTCATGGCGGAAGACCTGTTGCAAGTGTACGAATTGGCGGTTGCCAATGATGCGCGGCTGCAATCGGCCCGCCATCAGTATCTTGCCGCCAGCGAGGCACTGCCCCAGGCCCGCGCCTCGCTGCTTCCCCAGCTGTCCTTCGTCGCCGAACGCATCAAGACCGATCAGAACATCGTCAGCAGCGATAATCCGGTCTTCGCCCAGGGCACCACCGATTTCTCCACCGACAACTACACCCTCAATCTGACCATCCCTGTTTTCAACTACGCCTCCTGGCTGCGTTATGCCCAGTCCAAGAACCTCATCAAGCAATCCCATGCCGAACTGCTGACCTTCGAGCAGGACCTGATTCTGGATGTCGCCGAGCGCTATTTCGCGGTGCTGGCCGCCCAGGACAAGCTGGAATACGCCCGTGCCAACAAGTCGGCCATCGGTAAGCAGCTGGAGTTCGCCCAGCTGCGGCTCTCCCGCGGCCTGGCCACCGCCACCGAAGTATTGGAGGCCCGATCCCGTTATGCCCTTGCCGAAACCAACGAGATCGAGGCCGAGGCGGCCATCGAGGACAACCTCAACGCCTTGTGGCAGATCACCGATACCGCAATCTCCAGTCTGGCCCCGGTGGCGCGGGAAATTCCCCTGTTGCGTCCCGATCCCCTGGACGTGGAGCAATGGGTCACCACCGCCGAGGCTCGCAACCTGCGCCTGTTGGTGCTGGTGCAGGCCGTGGAAGCAGCCAAACGCGAGGTCAAGCGCCAGCGTGGCGGCCATTTTCCTACCCTGGACCTGGTGGGCAGCTACAACAACCGCGATACCGGTGGCACCCTGTTCGGCGGCGGCAGCGAGGTGGAGACCAAGGAGTACCTGCTGCGCTTCACACTGCCGCTCTATCAGGGCGGCGCCGTGAACTCCGTGACCCGTCAGGCGGTGCAGGACCTGTCCCGTGCCAAGAGCGATCTGCAGGCCCAGCGTCGCGACGTCATCCGCGAGACCCGTTCTGCCTATCTGAGCGTGATGAAAAATCTCAAGAAGGTGGCGGCGCTCAATGAGTCCCTGCAATACCAGGTCAAGGCCCTGGAGGCCAAGAAGGAAGGCTTCAAGGCTGGCGTCAACACCATGCTGGAAGTCCTCGATGCCCAGCGCGAACTGTTTCTGTCGCGCAGTGCCTATGCCCAGTCCCGTTACGATTTTCTGCTCAGTGTGCTGCAGCTCAAGCGTGTCAGCGGCACCCTGTTGGCGGACGATCTCGTCGCCATGAATAAGCTGCTGAAGCGGGATTCGTAAGGCCGCGCCAAGGGGGTGACAGGCAGCAGCAGGCCCGAAGAAATCCCCCTCGACCCTCTCTTTGGATAGGAGGGGAAGGCTCCTTGAGTGGAGCTGAAATATAGAAAAGTCATAAAGCCATAAGGCTAAAAATATGCTGAAGAGACTGTTCAAAACGAGCGCCTCCCGTGGTTCGGGCGAGCAACCGCCCCAGCGCCGCCGGCTGGTTTTCGAGGCTCTGGAGAAACGCCTGCTGTTGTCGGCGGATCTGCTGGCACCGCCGCCGGATGCGCCGCGTGACGAGGCCGCCTGGCAGGCGCAGCAGGATCTGCCGCCGCAGCAGGTGGCCGAGGTGCTGGTGGAGGAACAACAGCAGTCAGCGGCGGAGAGCGGCGCGCCGCCCCAGGAAACCCCGCTGCCGGCCTCTTCACAGCAGAGTGCGGCGGCGCCGCCAGCACAGGGCGCCAATGAGCCGGCTTCCCCCGCCGATGACACAGTCCCCGCAGCAACGCAGAAAGAGCGCACCGAGCGCGCGGCCGCCGAGTCAGCAGCGGCCCCTGCCTCGCCCGCGGCGTCTGAATCTGCCCCCGCTGCCATCGATGCCGGCCAGTTTCTGCAGCGCAGCAGCACTGTACGCGAGATCGTCTTCGTGGACCCCACCGTGGAAAATTATCAGCAACTGCTGCGCGAGATACTGGAACGCAGCGGCGCCGACCAGCAGGCACAGGCGACGCCAACGGCCCCTGTTGGAGATAGCGGTCCAGAGGCGGTGCCACAAGCTGACAGCGACCAGACAAGACAGCGCGACGAACCACGGCTGTTGACGGCAAGCGAGGTACCGGCTGCCGTTCCTGATGCGGGCCAGTCTGCCGCGGCGCTTTCTCCCGCTGCTTTTGCCGCCTTGAATGGCGGCGATGTCCGCATCGTGGTGCTGGACGCCGCCCGCGACGGGGTGGAGCAGATCAGCGAAGTGCTGGCCGCCTACCGGGATGTGGCGGCGGTGCATATCCTGTCCCACGGCAGCAGCGGCGCCCTGCGCCTGGGCAATGCCCAGCTCAATGCCAAGACCCTGGCTCAGTACGGCGAGCGCCTGCGCGGCTGGGAGCGCTCCCTCGCCAGCGAGGCCGATCTCCTGCTCTATGGCTGCGACGTGGCGGCCGGCGAGAAGGGGGTGCGTTTCATCGAATCCCTGGCGGATCTCACCGGCGCCGACGTGGCGGCCTCCAATGACGACACCGGGGGCACGGCCGCCGGCGGCGACTGGTTGCTGGAGTTGAGCACCGGCGTCATCGAGACTGCCAATCCCTTCATCGGTGCCAGCGATTATGGCTACCTGCTGGAGCAGAAGGTGATCGACGGCACGGCGGCGGCCAATACCTTTGCCATCGACGCCGACAAGGTCACTGTGACCGGCTCTGCGACCGCCTTTGGCGCCGGCGATACCGTTACGGTGAATGGGCAGGGTGGGAGCGATACCTTCCAACTGAGTCAATTGCCCGATGCCAGTGACTTTGTCATCGACGGTGGCAGCGGCGACGATACCCTGGATCTCTCAGCCCTGAATACCGGCCTGACCCTGGAGGTCGGCGCGGGGGGGCAGGTGATCCTCAAGAACAGCGTGGGCACGGTGCTCACCGTCAAGAACGTGGAAAACTTCATCGGCAGCCAGGGCGA
>CAYRLE010000012.1:9232-19926 GCA_964425105.1 uncultured Gammaproteobacteria bacterium
GCTCGATGGCATCGAGACCTTCACCGGCGGCCTGGGGGATGACCGCCTGCAGGGCAGTGCCGCTGCCGACCGGCTGGGCGGCGGTCAGGGGCAGGATTTCCTGGCGGGTGGCGAGGGTGACGACACCCTCCTGGGGCATAAGGGGGACGATGAGTTGCAAGGCGGCGCCGGGAACGACGCCCTGACGGGCGGCGCCGGTGACGACAAGCTGACGGGCGGTGAAGGCGACGACACCCTGACGGGCGGCAGCGGCGACGATGTCTATTTCTACGGCGATGGTTCCTGGGGCAGTGACAGCATTAGCGACAGCGCCGGCAATGATACCCTGGATTTCTCCCAGGTCAGTACCGATATCCAATTCACCTTCGATGGCGCGGGTATCCAGGTGGCCAATGAAAACAGCACGGCGCCCATCATCGGCAACGTGACCGACAGCCACCCCGGCGGCGGTCCGGTGCGCCTGGACGGCGTGACCCCGCCCACCGTGGCTGCGCCGGCGGATGCCGGTTTCTCCTTTTCCCTCAAAGTGGCCGGCAGCGATCCCTTTGCCGTGAATGTGGGCGCGCGCGACTACCAGGCGGAGATCGATGCCCTGAACGCCTCGGCCTCCGTGGATCCCGGCATCAAGACTAAGTATCTCAACGGCAATCTGGTATTCAAGCAGGTGGAGGGCAAGGGGCTGACCATCTGGGCCGCCGGTTTCAGCGGCAGCGGCGAGAAGGGTTTCGGCGGCATGGTCTTCCTGCGCGATGTGGCCTTTGACGCGGCCGCCAGTCCGGCCCTGGATTTCTGGCTCAAGATCGGCGACGGCGATGCCTTCAATGTGATCGTAGCCGGCGGCGTGGACTATTCCGCGGCCGCCAGTCCCCGCCAGGCCTGGCTGGAGGATGTGACGGCGGCCATTGCCACGGCTCTCAACGGCGGCGCCGGCACCGTCAAGCCCGGCGCTGGCGAGGCCGTGCATGACGCCTGGTTGCAGCAGATACGCGATGCCATCACCGCTGCCGCGCCCACGGGGCTGGATGTCTCCATCCTGGAGGCGGCCTTCCAGAACGATCAACTGGAGCTCAGCGATGGCCAGGGCCGTGCCCTGCTGCTCTGGGAGGGCGGGCTCACGCCCGTGGTGCCCAGCACCGCCCGTCCCGTGAGCAACAGCCTGGACGGTGTGCAGGCCATGGAGGCCGTGGCGGGCGCCGCCGCAGCCAGCGGCGGTGGCACGGCCTCGTCTCCCACCAATACCTACGTCTTCAAAGACGGCTGGGACGGCGACATCACCCTGCTCAACCAGGGCGCGGATGTCAAGGCGGTGCTGGATTTTTCCGCCGTGACGACGCCCCTTAAGATCACCATCAGCAAGCAGGCGACAGGCAACGAGGTGGTGGTGAAAACCGCCACCTACACCGTGACCGCCTTCAACATCGCCAGCATTACCGGCGGCACCGGGGACGACACCATTTTCATGAACGACGGCGCGGTGTTGCCGGGCAACCTGGATGGCGGCGGCGGCACGGATACGCTGCGCCATGACGCCTACCGCAGCGGACTGGACATCGACCTGTCCAAGGCGACAGTGCCCTCCGTGGCCGGCACGGTGAGCAACATCGAGAAGGTGGTGGGCGGCGGCAAGCAGGATACCCTCAAGGCCGCCGCCGCTGGCAGCGTGCTGGACGGCGCGGCGGGCGACGACACCCTGACCGGCGGCGCCGGTGACGATACCCTGCAGGGCGGGCAGGGCAAGGATGCGCTCAGCGGCGGCGCCGGCTCGGATGTGCTGGAAGGCGGCAAGGGCGACGACACCCTGCAGGGGGGGGATGGCGACGACAGCCTGCGGGGCGGGGCAGGCAAGGACGATCTCCAGGGGGGGGCGGGCAATGACGACCTGCAGGGCGGGGCGGGCGACGACACCCTGGCTGGCGGGGCGGGCGACGATACCCTGGCCGGCGACGCCGGGAACGATCGCTATGTCTTCAGTGGCGCCTGGGGCAAGGACACGGTGACGGAGGGCGGCAAGGCGGGCAGCGATGTGCTGGATTTCTCGGCCATCACAGCGGATCTCACCTATGTGATCAGCGATGGGCGCTTCGAGGCCGGCGATGGCACCTTCACGCCCGATGCGGGGACGGGTCTGGCGGAGGACTATCCCTTCTTCAAGCCCTCCGATGGCACCGTCAAGGGCCGCTTCGACAGTGCCGCCAATACCGTCGCCATGGCGGACTTCGCCAACATGGAGCGCATCGAGACCGGCAGCGGCGCCAACGTGTTCCGCTTCGGCGACGACTGGGGGCCCGACCTGGGGCTCAAGAACAACCTGCCGGAATTTCTGCGCCAGCGCTTCGACCGCGAACTGGTGATCGACACCAGCGCGGCCGCTAGCCTGGTGCTGGATTTCCGCGCCGGCACCGACGATCTGCAGTTCACCTTCGAGAAGAACGACGACGGCAGCACCCGTCTCGTCGTGGACAAGCTGCGCGAGGTGCAGCTGCCCGCGCTGGGTGTGGACTTCTGGGAGACGGAGTACAACAAGATCACCTTCACCAAGGTGGATGCCAATACCGTCATCTACGGCGGCCGCGAGAGCAACAAGTATGTGCTGGACCGCGGCGTGGAATATGCCGGCACACTCATCGGCGGCACGGGCCTGAGAGACCAGTCCGTGGACTTCAAGGATCCCAACGATCTCCTCGACCTGGCCAGCGACCTGGAGGAACTCGTCTCGGGCTTCTCCCTGCCGGACCTGTTCGTGGGCAACACCCTGGATATCTCTGATCACGCCTTCCTCGACGCCAACAGCTCTTTTTTGTCCTCCTCCGTGGTGTCCCTGGGCGATGCGGTGAAGGTCAGGGAATACGATGCCAACTACAAGGGGAGTGTGCGGTCGGGCGGCTTCAGCGGCGAGGTGCGCAATATCAGCGACGTCACCTACGGCGCCGGCTTCCAGGCCATCGGCGGGCTCAATCTGCACGATCCCGCGGGTGGTTTCACCCTCGGCGATTTCAAGCAGAAGCTCAAGAACATCACCAGTAATTTTCAAGTCTCCGATCTGGTGCAGTGGGCGGTGGAGAACAACAACACCTTCAGTGTCGATGGCGACCTGCTGCCCGATGCGCCGGACAAGACGGGCGCCTTCGGCACTACCGTGGGCAACGTGCTCAATGACTTGGCGGGCCCCATCGCCCCCGGCGCCCATGTGCTGGCGGGCCTGTGGGGTGCCGACACGTATGAGTTCTCGGGGATCTGGGGCGGCGCCGCGGTGCTGGAGACGCCGGATGTCTTCGCCGCCGGCACCTCCCTGCCCGAGGGCTTCGACACCCTGGACTTCTCCGGGGTGGATGCCGATCTCAATTTCACCATCTACGAAGGCGGCCTGGATGCCGGCGGCCTGTTCCTGGACCTGTTCCAGGCCCTGTTCAATGGCGACGGGGCGTTCGACAACAGCCTGGGTCAGGAGATCTTCGGCGTCAGTTCCAACCTGGTGCTGGTCTCCCTGGCGGGCTTCGACTCCGGCTACGACCTGCTGGACGGCGTGGGCTATGTGGTGGCCAACGACATCGAGAACATCATCGGCGGCGGCGGCACCAACACCTTCACCTTCGTGGACGGCGCCACCCTGCGGGGCACCCTGGCCGCGGAGGGGGATATCGTCCTCGACTATGCCCGCTTCAGTGATCCGGGCAAGCCCACCCCGGTCAATGTGGACCTGGGGGCAGGACTGGACCTGGAGCTTCTTTCCAGCAACACCATCCCCGTGGGGCAGTTGAGCTGGGAGACTCCCTCTATCGGCTGGCAATATGGCAATGCAGAGGCCGTGGCGGGCAACCGCTTTTTCGGCCTGGAACAGTGGCTGGACCTCTTCGGCGTCAGCAGCGTGGGCCAGTTCATCGGCGATTTCGCCATCGCCTCGGGCAAGGACGTGACGGGTGGGCCGGGCAACGACAGGCTCACCGGCAACGACAGTGACAACACCTTCGAACTCAGCGCCGGCGGCACCGACACCGTGGATGGCAAGGGTGACGGCGAGGCCGGCGATACCGTCAGCTTTGCCGACGGCAGCACCGCGGTGACCGTCAACCTGGCGGCCGGCCGGGCCTGGCAGGATGCCGCGGCGGTGCAGCGCCTGTGGCTGGATGCCGCCACCGGCGACAGCTTCACCCTCAGCTTCGACGGGCAGACCACGGGGGCGATCACCTTCGACCCGGCCTCCAACATGGCAGCCACGGTGAAGGGCGCCCTGGAGGCCTTGCCCAATGTCAATGCCGTGACCGTGTATGGCGACGGCGACTACGAGGATCCCTGGTTCATTACCTTTACGGATGTGAGCGGCGACCCCAATGTCCCACTGACGGTGAATGAAACCGGGCTCAGCGGCGACGGCGTGATCTTCCTGGTGCCTGAGGACGGGCGCCCGGCGCAGAACGAAGTTCAGCAGGTCTTTCTCGAAGATAGCGTGACCGGTGGCACGTTCACCCTCGCTTTCGGCTCGGAGACCACGGGCACGCTCAATTTCAACGCCACTGCCGGGGATGTCGAGACGGCCTTGCAGGCATTGGCCGGCATCAGCGACGTGACGGTGAGCGGCAGCGGCAGCAAAGCGGACCCGTGGCGCATCACCTTCCTGAATCCCGGTGCGGCGGATCAGCCGCTTCTGGAGGCCGATGATACGAACCTTGTCGGGGGTGTCTCCACGGTGCTGGGGGTGCGCGACGGCGCGGCCTCGGCCGTGGAGCGCCAGCGTTTCTGGGTCAATGCCACGACGGGCAGCTTCACCCTGTCCTACGAAGGACAGACCACCGCGCCCATCGATCTCTCCGCCGCCGACACGGCCGCCGCGCTTCGGTCCGCCTTGCAGGCCCTGTCCACCATCGATGCCGTGAACGTCACCGGCACCGGCAGCGAGGCCGATCCCTGGGTGGTGGACTTCACCCGGGCGCGGGCCTATGACGTTCCCCAGTTGCTGGTGGACGGCGCGGGCCTGACGGGCGCCGCCACGGTGAGTGCCCGCACGGTGACGCGGGGCGATACCGCCACCCCGGCCGTGCAGGAAGTGGTCATCGAAGGCGCCACGGGGGGGCAATTCAGCCTGGTCTTCGACGGCCGGCAGACTACCGCCCTTGCCCATAACGCCACGGCGGGTAACATCAAGGCTGCGCTGGAGGCGCTGGCCGCCATCGACACCGTGAGCGTCAGCGGCAGCGGCACGGCGGCCGATCCCTGGCGCATCACCTTCACCACCCCGCCCGTGGTGAGCAACGTGCCCTCGTTGAAGGTGTCCGATGCCACGGCGCTCAACGGCGCCGCCTTGAGCCAGGTGAGCGTGATCTCCAGCGCCGGCAGTGGCGCCGGGACGGCGGGCCTGCTGCCGGCGAACGTCAATGTGGCGGAGCAGGTGACGGGCAGTGCCTCCACCAGCGAGCGCCAGGCCCTGTGGCACGATGCCGACCTGGGCACCTTCACCCTCGGTTTCGGCGCTGAGACCACGGCCGCGCTGCCCTACGATGCGACGGTGGCCGATATCGAGAACGCCCTGGAGGCATTGACCGGCATCGGCGATGTGGTGGTGAGCGGCAGCGGCACGGCGGCCGATCCCTGGCTGGTGACCTTCAATGATCCCACGGGTGACGTGGCGCTGCTGACCATGGACGGCAGCGCTTTGTCCCGCCTGCCCAGCGCGTCCGCCACGGCCTCCATCCTCAGCAACATCGAGAACATCGCCGGTGGCGCCGGCAACGACCTGCTGGTGGGCGACGGCGGCGACAACGTGTTCTATTTCGATAATGGCTTCGGCCAGGACGTGGTGCTGGGGGGCGGCGGCAAGGATACCCTGGACTTCACCGCCGTTACCGACGCCCTCACCGTGGAGGTGCGCAACGGCTATACCCTCATCAGCGCCAGCGCCGGCAACCAGGTCACCGCCTGGGGCGATTTCGAGGTGATCACCGAGGGCGATCCCGAGGTGAACAAGATTCTCACCCACCTGGCGGGACGGGTGGGTCTGGGCCTGGCGGCGCCCCTCCAGGGCGCCGGGAGCGGCGCCATCAGCGATACCGAGTTGCAGGGCATGGTGGCCGCCGCCCTGGCGCGCTGGCAGCCCTTGCTGAGCGCCAATGCCTATGAGCCCTTGACCTCCCTGACCTTCGTCCTCGACGACCTGGCGGGCACCGCCCTGGCCGAGACCCGCGCGGGCGGCGTGATCGCCGTGGACAGGACGGCGGCGGGCAATGGCTGGTTCGTGGACCCCACGCCCGGGGCGGACAGCGAGTTCCAGGGCAGCGGCGTGGTGCTCACGGCCAACACCGGCAGTGCCGCCGAGGGCCGCCTCGACCTGCTCAGCGCCCTGGTGCACGAGATGGGGCATGTGCTGGGCCTGGAGCATGCGGCCGGCGCCGGCATCATGAACGGCATCCTGCAAGCCGGCAGCCGCATCGATATCGCCGCCGAGACCGATCTGGTGCCCGTGGGGGATCAGCAAAGGCTGGTGGACGGCCTGAACCTGTTCGCCGACTGGGCCCAGGACTTCGACGGTTCCCTGAACGAGGCCCTCAAGTCCGCCTCCGGCGGCATTCTTTCCCTGCCCTTCGTGGATCTGTCCCTCAGCGACCTGTTCGACGCCAGCGGCATCAAGTCGCAGATCGTCTCCGAAGTGGGCGCCATCAAGGCCTATTTCGCCGCCAATCCCGACAGCGCCACGGCCCAGGGCCTGGTGGCGGACCCCGCCACCCGTGTCCGTTTGAGCGCCGGCAGCAATCCCAACGAATACGCCGCCACCATCAATCTCGGCCAGCAGACGCGCAGCCTGCCCCTGGATTTCTCCGGCGTCTTCGACGGCTTCGACTTTCCCTTCGATCTCAATGTGCGCCAGTCCCGCGAACTGCAGATCGAGGCCAATCTGGATCTGGAATTCACCTTCGGCCTGGATGCCGGCGGCGGCTTCTATGTCGGCGACCCCACCCTGAAGGCCGACCTGGTGGTGGGCGACCGCGCCCTGGAGGTGGTGGCCGTGGACCAGGCGGCGGACAGTTTCGCCCTCGCCGGCGACTGGACGGCGCGCTTCACCGACAGCGATGGCACGCCGGTGGACGCGGTCTATATCAGCGGTTCCACCGACAACGATGGTTTCTACACCGTCACCGGCCTCAGTTACGACAGCGTCAGTGACACCACCCTCATCACGGTGGCCGAGGACATCTATTCCGCCACCGCCGACGGCCGCCTCAGCCCCAGCTTCGACCTGGCGGTGACCGCCGGCCCCCTGGGGCTCAAGGTGGAGGATGGCACCCTCGGGTTCCAGACTGGTTTTTCCCTCGGCACCAATGGTCGCCTGGAATTCGATCTGGCCACGGGCACCGAGACCACCGGCGCCACCATCGGCGTGCCGGACTTCAGCGCGGACGCCCGCGCCCAGGTGGTGCTGCCAGTCACCCCGGGCGGTTTTCTGGAGGGGCTGGAGACGGCGCCGGTGGTGTTCCGCGCGGTGAGCGGCAATCTGCCAGTGAGCTCGCTGGATGACTTCTTCACCAACATGGACCTGTCCATCGCCCCCGGCAGCGAGATCGGCGGTTTTTCCCAGTGGCTGGATTTCAGCAATCTCAGCCTGTCCCAGATCATCGAGGCCCTGCGCACGGCCCTCAACACGTTGGCGGACAGCGACGATCCCGACAGCCTGTTCAACCGCAAGCTGCCGCTCATCGATCAGAGCCTCTCCCAGTTGCTGGGCACCAGCAGCGACGACCTGGTGAGCGCCCTCAACAAGGTGCTGGACGCGGCGGCCACCGCCACCGATCTGCAGCAACTGGAGGGCATCCTCAACGACGAACTGGTGGCCGTGTTCGGCCCCGGCTCCGACGTGGTGCGCCTGAGCTACGAGAATTCCGCCCTGCTGGTGGATCTCGATTTCGAGCAGGTCTTCGCCCGCCAACTGGACCTCGCCCTGGACCTCAAGGATCTCCTGCCCGACGAGCTGGCCGGTTTCGGCGATGTCATCAATCTCAGCGCAGCCGCGCCCCTGGATGTCGCCGCCTCCGCCGGTTTCAATCTCGGCGTGGGCTTCGATCTCAGCGAAATCACCGCGCCGACGGCCTTCGTCAGCGGCGGTTCCGGCCTGAGCTTCGGCCTCGAGGTCAACAACGGCGCCCCCCTGGACTTCACCGCCACCATCGACATTCCGTCCCTGGGGCCGCTGGGACTGACGGTGGCGGAGGGCAGCGCCACCTTGGACATCGAGGCCTTCTTCGGCACCGGCAGCGAGGAGCGCATCCTGCTCTCCGATCTGGCGCTCTCGGCACAGGTGGCAGGGGCGGCGGCCATCGACCTGCCGCTGTACTTCCCCATCCCCTCCCTGCCCTTCGGCGGCAGCAGCGCGGATGGGGATGGCGATGGCCTGGGCGACAACGTCCTGCACATCGGTGCCCAGTTCGACAATGCCCTGCCCACCTTCGAGATCACCGCGCCCAGCATGGCGGGGATGTTCGATCTGTTCGCGGTGATCAATGATCCAAAGGCCGTGCTCAATGGCCTGGAAAACATGTTCAGCGGCATCAAGGCCGGGCTGGAATCGCGCTTCGCCCAGATCGGCCTGCCCCTGGTGGGCGACAAGCTGGAGCAGGCCGCCGAATTCGTCGACACCCGCCTGCGCGCCGGGGTGCTGGCCATCGACGACCTCGGCGCAGGCATGTCCGGCAGCGGTGTCTTCGACATCGACAGCGCCGATGGCCGCTACGCCGCGGGCGGCCTGGGGGCAGCCCTGTTCACGGCCTACCGCGACGGGACGGGGACTTCGGAACTCATCATCGACCTGGTGCGCAACGCCCTCTACGACGGCATCGGCGATCTGCTCAGCGTGCCGGTGACCGATGCCCAGGGCCGCCCCCAGTTCGATGCCCAGGGCAAGGCCCTGTACCGCGCGGTGAGCGCGCCCTCCGATATCCAGGTCACCATGGACGGGGCCGGACTCCAGTTCAATGTCCTGGTGGCTGACAACATCTTCGACGAATTCATCGACCTGAGCTTCGATGCCAGCGCCCCCGGGCTGGGTCTGAAGAGCAGTGATGCCAGTGCCCTCAATTTCACCCTGGACTACGCCTTCGGCCTGGGCTTCGGTTTTTCCGCCACCGCCGGGGTCTACCTGGACACCACCGGCGTCACCCAGGGCGGCGAGGAGTTTCGTCTCGACCTGGCGGCCAAGCTGACCCCGGGCGCGGCCTTCAGCGCCCAATTGGGCTTCCTCGAGGCCAGCCTCAGCGAACTCAGTGATGATGACGGCGCCAGCGGCCTGTTCGGCGCCATCGCCCTGGACCTGCGGGACGCCGACGGCGACGGCAAGTGGCAGGCGGGGCGCGAGTCCCTGGAGGCCGTGGCGGGGCTGAGCGCCAACGCCAACATCGACCTGGGCATCGCCGTGGACATCGCCGCCAGCGACATCGCCCTGCCCAGGATCGATACCGTGTTGCACTACGACCAGAACTTCCTGGATGTCACCTACAGCAGCGCCAGCGGTTCCAGCTTCGACGTGGGGGGGGCGCCGGAGGTGGTGTTCGAGAACGTCACCCTGGACCTGGGCAGCGCCATCAGCGGCTTCATGGGCCCCATCGTCGACGAGATAGGCGGCATCATCGGCCCCGACACCCTGGTGCGCCAGGCCATCGACCTGCTGAGCCTGGAAGTGGACCTGAAGGTGGCCAAGCTGCGCCTGCTGGATCTGGCGCGCCTGCGCCTGCCACCGGCCCAGTTCCAGGCCCTGGAAAAGAGCATCGATGCCATCAAGAGCTTCTCGGATTTCATCGGCCTGGTGGAGGACGCCAAGGGCGACGATGGCATCAAGGTGAACTTCGGTAACTTCGACGTCGGCGGCGGCCTGCTGAAGTCCCGCGACAAGCCGGTGACGGAGGCGGATGTCGCCAGCAACACGGCCCCGGACCTGGACAAGCAGACCCAGGGCAAGGCCAACAGCAACAAGCTGGTGAAGAAGATCGGCACCGAGCCGGGCAGCATCCAGTTCCCCATCCTCACCAGCCCCATGGCGGTGCTGTCCCTGCTCATGGGACGCGACACCGAGCTGTTCGTCTACGACCTGCCCGATTTCGTCGCCTCGTTCAGCTATGTGCAGTCCTACCCCATCTATCCCGGCCTCAACGCCCGCCTGGGTGGCAGCCTGACGGCCGCCACCGACCTGGCCTTCGGCTTCGACACCACCGGCATTCGCGCCTGGGCCGAGGAGGAAGGCTTCTCCCTGGGCGGCGTGGACCGCATCTTCGAGGGCTTCTATCTCAACGACCTGGATGAGTTCGGTTTCGACAAGAACGAGGTGAGCGTGGGCTTCGGTATCCGCGCCGGCGCCTCGGTGGGCGTCGGCGGCCTGGTGGAGGCCGGCGTGGAGGGCGGTGTCGAGGCCGGCATCGGCCTCAACCTCCACGACCTGCCCAACGACGGCACCGGCGGCAATACCGGCGTGGCCCCCGTCTACGACGGCAAGCTGCGCATCGACGAGATCCTCACCCGCCTTGACCAGGGGCCCCAGTGCCTGTTCGACATGAACGGCGACCTGCGCGCCTTCCTGGAGGCCTTCTTCTGGACCGGGGTGAAGGTGCCCCTGGTGGGCAAGGTGACCCTGTTCGAGGCCCGCGACCGCTTCGTGGACGTGGTGCTGGCCAGCTTCAACCTCTCCTGCCCCGACCCCGAGCCGCCCACGGTGGCCACTCTCG
>CAYRLE010000012.1:20026-35497 GCA_964425105.1 uncultured Gammaproteobacteria bacterium
GGCCACGACTACCTGGAGGGCGGCAGCGGTTCCGATACTCTGCTGGGCGGCCTGGGCGACGACGTCATCCTGGCGGGCGCCGGCAACGACCTGGTGTGGGGCGATCTGGAGAACGATACCGCCAGCGGTGGCCGCGACCAGGTCTTCGGCGGCAGCGGCCGCGACGAGATCCACGGCGGCGGCGGCCGCGACCTGCTCTATGGCGAGGGGCAGGCGGACAGCCTCTACGGCGATGGCGGTGACGATGTGCTGGTGGGCGGCAGCGACGTGGACCAGGTCTTCGGCGGCGCCGGCAGCGACGTCATCCAATGGGCCGCCGGCGATGGTGGCGACACCGTGGACGGCGGCGCCGGGGATGGCCGCGACAAACTGGAGCTGCGCGCCGCCGCCGAGCGCAGCGCCGACCGCGTGAATCTCGGCGCCCGCGGCGATGGCCGCGTGGCCCTGCAGTTCAACGATGCCGACCTCATTGTCGGTGACGTAGAACAGCTCTCCGTGGACCTGGGGGAGGGCGGTGACCGCATGACCGTGGCGGATCTGCGCGCCACGGCGCTGGAGAACATCGACGTGGACTACGGCACCGGGGAGATCCTGGAGTCGCTGCCGGTGACGGAGCAGGTCCTGGCCAGTGTGACCCCCGTGGATGCCGATGGCGACGGTTTCCAGGACGTGTTCGCCGCCGGCGGCGCCCGCCCCGGCCACTACGACGCGGATACCAAGGTCCGCACGGAACAACAGGTGGCCCAGAGCTTCAAGCGCCAGGTGGGCGGCAGCGGCGCCGTCTATCTCTACAATGCCGACGGCTCGCCCAGCCTGGTGCGGGTGACGCCCGCCGATGGCTCGCCCGGCTATTGGCTGCAGGAACGCGAGGGTGTTGCTGCGGATGATGGCGGCTACACCCTGGAGGACTTCGAGACCCGCAACGAAGTGGTGATCGTGGAGCGCCAGCAGGTCTTCGCCGTGAGCGACCCCTACGGAGACGATCAGATCCCGGGCCAGGCCTTCCAGCGCCAGGTGGGCGGCGGCGAGGCCGTGTACCTCTACAACGCCGACGGCAGTCCGCGCTTGGTGACGACAGTGGCGGGCGCGCTGCTGCAGTTGCGCGAGGGCGTCGATCCCGATGATAGCGGTTATGCCCTGGAGGACTTCGAGACCCGTATCCAGCAGCGTTCACGCCAGGTGGAACTGCCGGTATGGGCCATGGACAGCAATGGCAAGGTGCTGCTGGACAGTGATGGTAATGCCGTGCAGGCCGTGGACGAGGCCAGCGGCGAGCCCTTGACCGATGTCTTCATCACCCCGGAATACGGTCTGGATTCCCAGCCCGACGTGCTGGAGATCCTGGGCAGCGCCGGCGCCGACGGCTTCGACGTGGCCAGCGACGCCGGCGAAACCCTGCTCATCTCCCAGCGCGACGGCCTGAGCTTCAGCGTCACCAACAGCAACGTGCTCAGCGACGAGTTGATCATCGAGACCCTGGACGGGGACGACGAGGTGGATGCCAGCGGCGTGCGCGCCGACATGCTGGCCATGCTGCACCTGCACGGCGGCGCGGGCGACGACCGCCTCACCGGTTCGCCTTTCGTGGACCACATCGATGGCGGACTGGGGGATGACATCGTCAGCGGCGGCGCCGGCGTGGATGTCTTCGACGACGGCGGCGGGCGCGACACGCTGTGGGAATTGCGTGATGCCGACTTCTTCCTCAGCGACCGGCAACTGGTGGTAAGCACCCTGGCCCCCGCCGTGGTGGCCGCCGACGGCGGCGTGAGCCGCGAAGTGCGGGTGGTGGAGGACGAGGACATCAAGGGGCTGTTCGAGGTGGTGGAACTGTCCGCCGTGGATACCGCCGGCGCGGGCGGCGAGGACCCCGGCACGGCCAGTGTCAACCGTTTCACGGTGCGCGACTTCACCGCCACCGCCTATCTCGACGGTGGCGACGGGCCCGATGTCTACGACATCACCCTGAGCGGCACCGAGGCGGCGGAGATCGATTCCCTCATCGACGTGCGCGACCGTGGTCCCTTCGGGCTGGACAGCCTCACCGTGTGGGGCACGGCGGCTGATGATACCTTCAGTTTCCGGCGCGACCTCGTGGAGCGCATCACGCCGCGCGAGGGCCTGAGTCCCGACTCCCCCCTGTTCAGTCCGGTGACGGATTTCAGCACTGAGATCGTCATCCGCGATACGCGCATCGGCGACGATATCTTCCGCCAGCAGGTCAATTATCTCAGCGCCGAGCTGTTCACCGTGCATGGCCGCGCCGGCGACGACCTGTTCCTGGTGGACGACAGCAGCACCGAGCTGGAAGTCTACGGCGATGGCGGCGACGACCGCTTCTTCATCGGCAACGTGCTGGCCACGGAACTCTACGATCATCCCAAGTACGGCCTCATCGAGATCGTCAAGGAGATCACCAACGGCGTCTCTTTCCCCGCCACCTTCTATGGCGGCACCGGCGACGACTACTTCGAGGTCAACCACAACCTGGCGGAGATCTCCCTCTACGGCGAGGACGACGACGACACCTTCTACCTCAAGGCCCACCTGATACTGGATAATCAGAACAGTGCCAACATCGCTCCCAGCGATGACATCAATGTCTACAGCGAGGAGGGCGAGCAGGACACCCTGGCCTATCTCAAGAACGCCCCGGTGAACATCTTCGGCGGCGCCGGTTTCGACACCCTGGCCATCGTCGGCACCGAGGTGGACGACACCTTCGTGATCTTCGTGGAGGAGGTGGCCGGGCGCGAGGTGCAGCGCATCTACGGCGCCGGCCTCGTGGTGCCCCAGATCGAGAGCATCGAGCGCCTGCTGATCATCACCGGCGGCGGCGACGACACGGTTTATCTCTACGGCACCCTGGCGGACCAGGAGATCAGCATCAATACCGGCGCCGGCAACGACACCGTGTACGTGGGTGGCGATGCCCTGGATTTCGAGGTCGTCATCCCCGAGGCCAAGTACACCAAGCAGGTGCGCATTCCCCAGCCGCCGCTGGTGAGCGAGGAGACCTTCCTGATCTCGCCGGCCACGGTGTGGTACGAGAAGCGCTGGCAGGTGGACTTCCGCACCGTCTTCGGCATCCCGGTGCGGCTCTATCCCTATTACGAACGCATCGAGCGTCCGGCGGTCTACGGCACGCGCACCATCGAGACCCCGCAGCCCGACAAGATCCTCCCGGTGGTGGTCACGGTACCCGAGTATCCCCTGCCGGTGGTGGTGCCCGAGACCCGCAGCCTGAACGGCATCCAGGGGCCGGTGATCATCGACGGCGCCAGCCGCAACAATATCCTCACCGCCGACGGCGTGGATACCGGGGTGGCGGGCGACAACCGGCTGATCATCGACAACAGCGCCGGCGTGGCCACAGGCGACGATGCCCTGCGCAAGCAGCGGGTGGAGGTGGTGAAGTTCGACAGCGACGTGACACGCATCGCGGATCAGCTGCCGGACTGGATGGACGAGGAAGTGACGGCGGCCTCCCTGGACCGCCTCATCGCCAACCTCCACGAGATCCGCCGTCCCGGCCTGGTGGACGAGCTGCTGGCCCTGTCCGGCGGCGAGACCACGGCGCTCACCCTGCGCGCCGGCACCCTGGTGGACCTGCTGGATGGCAGCGAACTGGTGGCTGAGCTGGGCGGCCCCCAGGTGGTGTTGCCCCAGGCCCCCGATGCCCTGGCCGACTACCTGGGCGACAATCTCGCTGCCTCCGCCGCGCGCGACGATCTGATGGCCCAATTGCGCGCCTTGCCGGTGGATCAGAGCCGCGTGGTGATGGACCCCGACACCGGCGAGGTGCGGGTCTACAGCACCGTGGACGTGGCGCTGGAGATTCCCGCCGGCTACGTGCTGGGCAAGGACGTCAAGAACACCAAGAACTACGACACCGTGGCGGGCCTGGGCAGCGGCTTCGGCATCTTCTACGAGAACATCAGCGCCGTGGATCTCTATCTGGGCGGCGCCGCTGACCGCTTCACCATCGAGGACACCGCCGCGCGCGCCGTCACCCGTGTCTATGGCGGCGGCGGCGGCGATGAAATCCAGGTCCACGACAGCAGCGGCCCCCTGGAGCTGCACGGCGACACCCACCCCGGCTACAGCGAGAGCCACCGCGATCACCTGCCGGAACTGGGCGCCCTGCTGGGCCTGGCCGGCGACTTCGATCCCGAGGATGTGGATCAGTTGCGCGAACTGGCCCGGCGCCTCAATGCCGAGGCGGGCACCGCCATCGACGTGGACGCCATCCGCCTGGCGGTGAACTTCGACGCCGAGGCTTACAACGAACACCTCATGGCGCTGGTGCGGCTGAACGTCAATGCCCTGCCGGACGCCGGGACCTACATGGATGAGCTGGCGCGCACCGGCGAGATGCTGGGGCTGGGCGGCGCCTTCGATGCGCAGAACCTGGATCACCTGCGCAGCCTGGCGCAGCGCCTCAACGACGAATTCGCGAACATCGACATCGATCCGAATGCCGACCTTGAGACCCTGGCGGCCGCCATCGACGCCTATCCCGAACCGATCTGGACCTTGCTGAAGCGCCAGTTCAACACCATCCAGCCCGGCGCCCACTACAGCGCCTACCGCGCCGAGGTGCGCGCCGTGCTGGGGCTGGACCACGACTTCGATCCCGCGCTGGTCGATGACGTGAAGGCATTGGCTTCGAGGCTGGTGGCGGAGTACAAGCTGCCCATCAACATCGAGCGCATCGCCCTGGCGCCCACCCTGAAGCTCGACGACTACCGCCAGGAGATCTGGCAGTTGTTGCTGGACGAAGGCCGGGTCGCCGTGCCCGCGGGGGATGACCGCTTCATTCTGGCGGGACACGACGGCACCGTGGACACCCTGGACGCCCCCATCGCGGTCTTCGGCCAGCAGGGCGCGGACTTCCTGCAACTGGTGGACAGCGCCGACAGCGTGGCCAATCGCCTCGAACTGACCGAGTCCACCATCGGTGGCCTGGGCATGCTCAACGGCGTCGACTACCAAGGGCTGGAGCGCCTGGAGATCCGCTTCGGCAGCGGCGACGACGTGGCCAATGTGCGCGGCACCAGCGCCGCCACCACCCTGGACCTGGGGGCGGGCGACGAACGCATCTATGTCGCCTCCCAGGCGGCACTGGGGCTGAATGAGACCACCGACTTCCTGCGCGGCGATCTCGACGCCCTGGTGGGCGACCTGACCATCGCCGCCGGCAGCGGCCGCCACCTGCTGATGGTGAGTGACGAGGCCAGCACGGCGGGCGACGGCGACGTCACCTGGAGCGCCACGGCCATCACGGGCCTGGCGGCCGGCGACATTGATTATGACAGCGCCGCCGACGGCGACTTCGCCGCCGGCATCACCGTCTGGAGCGGCAGCGGCGCCGACCATATCCAAGTCAGCGGCAGCCACCTGCGTGAGGGCGTGCGCACCACCAGCACCCTCAACAGCGGGGCCGGCGACGATCGGGTCGAGATCGACCTGGCCGCGGGCCGCGACGGCTTCTTCGTCCTCAACACCCAGGGTGGCGACGACCGGGTGGACGCCAGCGCCTCCTCCCTTCCCCTGATCATTTTTGGTGGTCTGGGCGCCGATGATATCCGCGGCGGCAGTGGTGACGATGTCATCTTCGGTGACCGCGGTCGGGTGGAATACCGCGATGCCACGGGCCGTGTCACGGCGCGCTTGGGCGCTGGTGGTGCGGGTGACTTCGGCGACGGTGTGCGCCGCCCCATCGGCGGCATTGCCACGGTGGCCTCCCTGGCAGGCGGCAGCGATACCCTCGACGGCGGCGCCGGCGACAACGTGCTGCTGGGTGGGGAAGGCAATGACCGTCTCGCCACGGGCGACGGCGACAGCGTGCTGCTGGGCGGCGACGGGGTGGTGCGCTTCGATGAGGCGGGCCAGCCGATTGAGGTGGAAAACCTGCGTGACGAGACGGCCAGCGCCGCCGTCCCGCGTACCCAGCAGCACCTGGAGGATGACGACACCATCGTTGCCGGGGACGGCGCCAACATCGTCCTGGGCGGCGCCGGCAACGATACCATGACTACCGGCGCCGGCAACGATGTGATTCTCGGTGACCGCGGCACGGTGGATCTGAGTGCCGCGGCACTGAGGGTGGCCACCGGCCCCGACGGCGATGGCGGCAACGACCGCATCGACAGTGGTGGCGGCGACGACGTGGTCCTGGGTGGCATGGGCGATGACCGGATCCTGGGCGGCGCCGGCAACGATGTCCTGCTGGGTGACTACGGCAGTCTGCGCAGCCAGGGCGGCCTGCTGCTGCAGGTGGCCAGCAGCGAGCCCCGCAGCGGCGGCGCGGACCGGCTCGCGGGTCAGGGCGGGGACGATGTCCTGCTGGGTGGCGCCGGTGGCGACGAACTGCTGGGCGGGGCCGGCCGCGACCTGCTCATTGGCGACAGCGGCCTGGTGATCTACAGCAGCGGGGTCATGCGCACGGCGGAGACCAACGCGTTGTTCACCGGCGGGCCAGATACGCTGGATGGCGGCGCCGGCAACGACTTCCTGCTGGGCGGCTTTGCCTCCGACCGCATGAGCGGCAATCTGGACGACGACATCCTGGTGGGTGAGTACGGCAAGCTGACCTTTTCCGCAAACAACAAGGTGGTATCCCTGGTGACCCTGGCCCAGGGTCCTCTGGACTTTACCCGCAGCACCCTGTTTTCTCTCTATAACACTTCAGAGGTCGAGCTTTACGGACCGCAGTCAGCGTCCCAGCAGGCACAGCTGCAGCTGGCGGAGAACCCGGTGCGGGTGGTGTCCTTCGACGAGCACGGTCGCATGACGAGCGGCCAGGTGATGCTGGGAGAGGCTGCGGAGGAGGCGTCTGCCGGGCCCTCCCTGGCCACGGTTACCAGCAGCAGCGCGGCGCGCCGTGCGCTGGCGCCTCAGCCGGCCAGCCAGCCTGCCAGTCCGGCAGCCCATTATCAGGTGCAAGTGCAGGCCGGTGACAGTCTGTGGAATATCGCAGCCAGGGAGTTGGGCAGCGGTTATTTGTGGCCTGAAATTCAACGCCTCAATCCGCAATTGAACGATCCCGACGTAATCATTCCCGGCGAACTGCTCACCCTGCCCAGTTTTCACAAATACCGCATCCAGGCCGGCGACAGCCTGTGGTCCATCGCCGCGCGCCTGTTGGGCGATCCGCTGCGCTGGCCAGAGATCCAGCGTCTCAATCCGCAACTCGCGGATCCCGATCTGGTGCGCCCGGGTGAGGTCCTCAATCTTCCCGCCGATGCATTAACAGAGCAGGGCGCCGCGGACGATACACAAGACAGGGCACAGGAGAATGTCCCGGCCGGCGCAGGCCTGGCCGCAGCGGTGGCTTATACCACCGCTGTAGGGGTATCGCGGCAGCAGCGGCGCCCGCGCAGGGAGGCCTTTCTGCTGGATGCGGTCGGGGGACTGCGGCCTTGTTATGATGCCGGGTCTCCTGTGGAGAGCGAGCAATGCCGCTATACTGTGCTCGATCTGGCGGACGCCGCCGTCCCCGGTGCAAATCTCCAGGATGTGACGGTGGACTGGCGCGCTGTCTACTGCGAGGGTTCCGCCTAAGGCGGGGCCGTGGATTTCACAGTCAAGAGGACTTGTTATGGCAAAGAGCGACAGTACACAGGTGGATGCCAAGGTGGCCGGCAGCATCCCCCGTATCAAATGGGACAGTTCCAGGATGCAGAGTACCTATGCCAATGTCTGCAACGTGGCCAGTACGCGGGAGGAAGTGACCCTGTTGTTCGGCACCAATCAGACCTGGAACCGCGGCGAGAAGGAAGTGACCGTGGAGTTGTCCGACCGCATCATTCTCAATCCCTATGCCGCCAAACGTCTGTCCCTGCTGCTGCAGACCGTGATCGCCGAATACGAGGAACGCTTTGGCGACATCGAGGTGGGCAATCAGCCGGGTGACGGCGCGGGCAAGGCCTGACCTGGATCTCCCCGCTGCGCCGTCGCCGGCCCTCCTGAAGGGGCCGCCGGGCGGCGCCTCTTAGTGCCATGCCAAGCCATCCCCAACAGCCTGCTGCAGAGGGCCGCATCGCCTATATGGACCGCGCCCTGTGGCGGCAATTCAACGAGGCCGCCGATGGCGGCGCTTTTTACCGCAGTTGGCTGGCCCTGCTCTGTTCCCGCATTCCCGAGGCGCGCCGCGCCGTGCTGGTGCTGGGGGAACCCGACAGCGGCCCCTTCGCCCCCGCCGCCAGCTGGCCGGAGGGTCAGGGCGGCAGCAGCGAGTTGGCGGCCCTGGTGGAACGCACCCTGGGCGGCCGCCAGGGCATGGCGCTGGCCCTGGAGGCGGACGGCGCCTATGGCGTGGCCTGTCCCCTGCTGGCGGATGGCCGCCTGCTGGGGGCCGTGGCGGTGGAGGTGCAGGCCGTAGGCCAAGGGGCGCTGCAGGAGATCATGCAGCAGCTGCAATGGGGGGCGGGCTGGATACTGGCGCGCTTCCACCAGGGGCAGGCCGCCAGCGACGAGGCCCTGCGCGAGCGCCTGGTGGCGGCCCTGGATCTCATGGCCGCCACCCTGGAGGCGGAGCAGTTCGGTATCGCCGCCCGCGCCCTGGTGGGCGAACTGGCTGCGCGCCTGGACTGCGACCGGGTGAGCCTGGGCTTTCGCCGCCGCGGCCATGTGCGGGTCTGCGCCCTGTCCCACAGCGCCCAGGTGGGCAAGGAGATGGCCTTGGTGCGCGCCTTAGGGCGGCTCATGGACGAGGCCGTGGATCAGCGCGAGTGCATCGCCTTTCCGCCGCCCGACGAGGCGCGCCTGGACATCGTCCGTGAGCATGGCGAATTCTCCCGCACCCATGGGGTGGCTACCCTGCTCACTGTGCCCCTCTACCATGGCCGCCAGGCCGTCGCCGCGCTGACCCTGGAGCGTTGCCAGGCGCGTCCCTTTTCCGAGGCCGACCTGGAGTTCGTGCACGCCGTGGCGGCGCTCGCCGGGCCGCTGCTGGCGGAGAAGCGCAGCAACGACCGCTGGCTGGCGGCCAAGGCCGTGGACGCCCTGCGCACCCAGCTGGCGCGCCTGCTGGGCCCGCGCCACTACCTGCGCAAGGCCCTCGCCCTGCTGCTGGCGGGTGTGGCCCTGTTTCTCGCCACGGCCAACGGCGTCTACCGCGTCACCGCCGACACGGTGATCGAAGGGGCGGTGCAGCGCATGATCGTGGCGCCCCTCGACGGCTACCTGGCGGAATGCAGCGCCCGCGCCGGCGACCAGGTGCAGGCGGGAGCATTGATCTGCGCCCTGGACGACCGCGACCTGCGCCTGGAACGCCTCAAGTGGTCCAGCCAGCGCGCCCAGCTCCTGAAACAGCACGACGAGGCCCGGGCGCGGCGCGACCGCGCCCAACTCAATGTCATCCGCGCCCAGATCCAGCAGGCCGACGCCCAGCTGGCGCTGCTGGACGAACAGCTGGCGCGCATGCGCATCACCGCGCCCTTCGATGGCCTGCTCATCAGCGGCGACCAGAGCCAGCGCCTGGGGGGGGCGGTGCAGCGCGGCGAGGTATTGTTCGAGATCGCGCCTTTGGCCGACTACCGGGTGATACTCCAGGTGGACGAGCACGACATCCGCGAGGTGGCCCTGGGGCAGAGCGGCAGCCTGGTGTTGTCCGCCATGCCGGGGAGGCCGCTGGCCTTTTCCGTGCGGCGCATCATCCCCGTGGCCAGCGCCGGCGAGGGACGCAACTATTTTCCGGTGGAGGCGCAACTGCTGGAGGCGCCGGCGCTGGCCCTGCGTCCCGGCATGGAAGGTGTGGGCAAGATCGAGGTGGAGGAGCGCCGCCTGTGGTGGATCTGGAGCCACCAGATCCTCGACCGCCTGCGTCTCTGGTGGTGGCGCTGGCAGCCTTAGTGCGGGGTTGAGAGGCCATGAGCGAGGAATCCCTGTTCAGTCCCTCCTGGTACCGCGTGGCCCGGCTGCGTCCCCGGCTGCGCGGCCATGCCCGCATCCACCGCCACTTCTACCGCGGCCAGCTGTGGTACGTGGTGCAGGACCATGTCTCGGGGCGCTTTCACCGCTTCAGCCCGGCGGCCTATGTGGTCATCGGCCTCATGGACGGGCGCCATACCCTGGAGGAGATCTGGCAGCAGGCGGCGGCGCGCCTCGGCGATGAGGTGCCCGGCCAGGACGAGGTGATCCAGCTGCTCACCAGCCTGCACCGCGCCGACCTCCTGCAGAGCGACATCCTGCCCTGCGCCGAGGAATTGCAGGAGCGCGACCGCAAGCGGCGCCGCAAAGAGCGCCTGCAGGGTCTCAAGAATCCCCTGGCCATCCGCATCCCCCTGCTGGATCCCGACCGCCTGCTGAGTTTGTTCATGCCCCTGGTGCGACCGCTATTCAGCCCCGCGGGCTTTTTCCTCTGGCTGCTGGCGGTGGGGGCGGCGCTGCTGGCCGCCGTGGGCCACTGGCAGGAACTGAGCGGCAATCTCAGCGACCGCATCCTGGCCATGGAGAACCTGGCACTGCTGACCCTGGCCTTCGTGGTGGTGAAGGCCTGCCACGAACTGGGCCATGGCTTCGCCGTCAAGCGCTGGGGCGGGGAGGTGCACGAAATGGGCATCATGCTCCTGGTGCTGATGCCGGTGCCCTATGTGGACGCCAGCGCCGCCGCCGCCTTCGCCGAAAAGGGGCGGCGCATGGTCGTGGGGGCCGCCGGCATCATGGTGGAACTGCTCATCGCCGCACTGGCCCTGGCGGTGTGGCTCCATGCCGAACCCGGCGCGGTGCGCGCCCTGGCCTTCAATGTCATGTTCGTCGCCGGCGTCTCCACGCTGATCTTCAACGGCAACCCCCTGCTGCGCTTCGACGGCTACTATGTGCTGGCGGACTTCCTGGAGATACCCAACCTCGGCCTGCGCGCCAATCAGTACCTGGGCTATCTGATCCAGAAGCACCTGTTCCGCCTGAAGGAAGCGCGCTCGCCGGTGTCGGCGCGCGGCGAGGCCCCCTGGCTGCTGTTCTACGCCATCGCCTCCTTCTGCTACCGCATGGTGGTGATGATCGGCATCGCCCTGTTCGTCGCCGGCCAGTATTTCACCCTCGGCTTGCTGCTGGCGGCCTGGTCATTGCTGCAGGCGGTGGTCCTGCCTCTGGGGCGCCAGCTGGCCTTTCTCTTTTCCAGTCCCGCCCTGCGCGGGCGGCGTGTCTTTGCCATGGGTGCCAGCGCCGTGCTGCTGGCGCTGGCGGCGGGGCTGTTGGGCCTGGTGCCGGCACCCTACGGGACGCGCGCCGAGGGCGTACTGTGGGTGCCGGAGGATGCCCGGGTCCATGCCGGCGTCGACTGCCGCCTGCTGGAGGTGGTGGCTGCCGCCGATAGTCTGGTCGAACGCGGCCAGGTACTGCTGCGCTGCGAGGCCCCGGAACTGGCGGCCCAGGCGGCGGTGGTGGCGGCCCAGCTGGCGGAACTGCAGGCCCGCTACGCCCTGGAGATCATGGACGACCGGGTGACGGCCCAGCTCACCCGCGAGGAGATGCGGCGCCTGGAGGCGACGGCGGCCCGTCTGCGGGCGCGCCTCGCGGAACTGGAGATCCGCAGTCCGGCCCGCGGTTTGTTCGTCCTCGACCGCCCCGAAGACCTGCCGGGACGTTATGTACGCCAGGGCGAGGCCCTGGGCTATGTGCTGGAGCCCGACGCGCCGCTCATCGCCCGCGTGGTGGTGGACCAGGATGGCGTGGAACTGGTGCAGCGCAGCCAGCGCATCGAGGCCCGCCTCGCCGAGCGCCTCGACCAGGTGTTGCCGGCGCACCTGGTGCGGGCGGTGCCGGAGGCCAGCGACAGCCTGCCCAGCGCCGCCCTGTCCCTGGAGGGAGGCGGCCTCTTCGCCGCCCAGGGTGGGGAGGGTGCAGGGCAGGCGCTGCGCACGCTGCAGAAGCTGTTTCAGGTCGATGTGGAACTGCAGGCCGCGCAGCCCCCCCAGGCCGTGGGTGGACGGGTCTACGTATTGTTCCGCCAGGACCCGCTGCCCCTGGCGCGGCAGTGGTATCGCAGCGCCCGCCAGTTGTTCCTGAGCCGTCTGGGGATCTGAGCATGGCCGCCCCCTCTCTTGCCATCCGTCACGCCGTGGGCAGCTATCCCGAGCAGAACCGGGACTTGCCGGCGGCCGCCGTACGCTGGGCGGACATGAGCCTGGGCCGTGTACAGGACTGGCGGCGGCGCAGCGGCTTTCCCGCCTTGTTGCGGCGCATGGCCAGGGAAGAGGCGCAGTGGCGCAGTGCCGCGGACGGGGAGTTGCGCCTCGCGGTGCTGCGCCTGCGCCAGTCTTTGCGCCGCGAAGGCCTGCGTCCCGCCCATGTGGCGCGCGCCTTCACCTTGGTGCGCGAGGCAGCGGGGCGGCGTCTCGGCATGCGCCATCACGACTGCCAGTTGCAGGGGGGCTGGGTCATGCTCTGGGGGCAGGTGGCGGAAATGGCCACCGGCGAAGGCAAGACCCTCACCGCCACCCTGCCGGTGGCCACCCTGGCCATGGCGGGCCTGCCGGTGCACGTGGTGACGGTCAACGACTATCTCACCGCCCGCGACGCGGCGCAGATGACGCCGCTCTACGAGGCCCTGGGGTTGACGGTGGGGGTGGTGACGGCGGGCATGAGCCCGGCGGACAAGCGCCGCGCCTACGGCGCCGACATCACCTACTGCACCAACAAGGAACTGGCCTTCGATTATCTGCGCGATCGCCTGACCCTGGGGGGGCGCGGCGGTGGCCTGGGCCTGGAGGTGGAACGCCTCTACGGCCCGGCGGCGCGCCGCCAGCGGCTGCTGCTGCGCGGCCTGGGCTTCGCCCTGGTGGACGAGGCCGACAGCATCCTCATCGACGAGGCGCGCACGCCCTTGATCATCTCCGGGGGCGGCGGCAACAACGATGAGGAACGGGTGTTGCAGCAGGCCCTGGACATGGCGCGTCAACTGACGCCGGAGACACATTTCCGGGTGGAGACGGGCCAGCGGCGCCTGCGCCTGAACGATGCCGGCAGGCGGCGCGCGGCGCAGCTGGCCGAGCCCCTGGGCGGGGTATGGTGCGGCAGCCGGCGCCGCGAGGAACTACTCACCCAGGCCCTCAGCGCCCTGCATCTCTATCACCGCGACGAGCACTATCTGGTGGCGGAGCAGCGCATCGTCATCATCGACGAGTACACCGGCCGCCCCATGCCGGAGCGCGCCTGGAGCCGCGGCCTGCACCAACTGGTGGAGTGCAAGGAAGGCTGCCCCCTGAGCCTGCAACGCGAGACCCTGGCCCAGATCAGCTACCAGCGCTTTTTCCGCCGTTACCTGCATCTGGCGGGGATGAGCGGCACGGTGCGCGAGGTGGCGCGGGAACTGGCCATGGTCTACGGCCTGGGGGTGGCGGCCGTGCCCACCCACCGCCCGGTGCGGCGTAAGGACTGCGGCGTGCGCATCCATGGCTCGCAAGTGGAGAAATGGAAGGCCGTGGCGCAACGAGTGGTGCAACTCCACGAGGCGGGGCAGCCGGTACTCATCGGCACCCGCACCGTGGCTGCCGCCGAGGCGGCGGCGCAGGCCTTGCGGGAGATCGGTCTGCCTCACCAATTGTTGAGCGCACGCCAGAACGAGGACGAGGCGGCAGTGGTGGCCCGCGCCGGACAGGCCGGGCAGATCACCATCGCCACCAACATGGCGGGGCGGGGCACGGACATCCCCCTGGACGAGGCGGCGCGGCGCGCCGGTGGCCTCCATGTCATGCTCACCGAGCGCCACAGCGCGCGGCGCATCGACCGCCAGCTGCTGGGGCGCTGCGCCCGCCAGGGCGATCCCGGCAGCGTGGAGGCCATCCTCAGCCTCGAGGATGCCCTGGCGCTGCAGGATAGCAACGGCATGATGGGCCGGCTGCTGGCCCGTCCGCGGTTGCTGGGTGGCCCTCCGGGCCAGTGGCTGGCACAGCGTCTCATCGTTCATGCCCAGCAGCGCCTGGAGAGGCGTCATTACCGCATGCGCCAGGCGCTGCTCAAGGCGGACCGGGAGATGGTCAACATGCTGGCCTTCTCGGGGCGGGAGGAATAGATAGCGTGAGGTGTAAGGTGGGAGGAGTGAGGAGTAGGTGCGGAGGGTGGGCGGTGCCCACGTACCTGAGGGACAGGTTATGAGTAAAGAGTGATGAGTAATGCGACTGGCGAGAATGCGCTGTCTTCATCACTCATTGCCCTTAATATGAGAGGAGATGGAATGCGCAAGATAATCCTGTGGTGTTTGGCCATGGGGCTGCCCTGGCAGCCCCTGTTCGCGGAAGAAGATGCCCTCTACGACTGCCTCATTGAGGCCTCCACGGTGATCGACGTCAGCAGCCCGGTGCCCGGCATCCTGGCCGGGATCACGGTGGAGCGCGGCGACCGGGTGTCCACCGGCCAGGTGCTGGCGCGCCTGGAGTCCGCCGTGGAGGAGGCGTCCCTGGAACTGGCCCGGGAGCGCGCCGCCTTCGGGCGCCGCAAGGTGGTGCGCAACAAGGATCTCTATGAGAAGCAGCTCATTTCCATCCATGACAAAGACGAACTGGAGACCGAAAGCCAACTGGCGGAACTGGAACTGCGCCAGGCAGAGGCGCAACTGGAGCGGCGCACCATCCACAGCCCCATCTCGGGCCTGGTGGTGGAGCGCTATCTGGAACCGGGGGAGTTCGTGGAATCCCAACCCATCCTGCAGATCGCCAAGCTGCACCCCCTGCACGTGGAGGTGATCCTCCCCGTGAGCCGCCTGGGCACGGTGCGCAAGGGCATGATGGCCACGGTGCTGCCCCAGGCGCCGGTGGGCGGCCGCTACCGGGCGCGGGTGGCCATCGTGGACCGGGTGGTGGATGCCGCCAGCGGCACCTTCGGGGTGCGCCTGATCCTGGACAATCCCAACTACAAGGTGCCGGCGGGACTCAAGTGCCAGGTGGATTTTTCTGGTTCCTAGACGGACAGATGGCGCTGGACGAGTTCATCGTCCAACGCCGCCATGGGGCCACTAGAGACGATGCGCCCTTTTTCCATGAGATGGAAATGCTGTCCAGTGCGGCGCGCGAAGGCCAGTTTTTGTTCCACCAGGAGAACAGTGAGGTTTTCCTCGCGATTGAGACGAGTGATGATGTCGCCGATATGGCGCACGATATTGGGCTGGATACCCTCGGTAGGTTCGTCCAGGATCAACAGCTTGGGATCGATGGCCAAGGCGCGTCCGATGGCCAGCTGTTGCTGCTGGCCGCCGGAGAGGTCGCCGCCGCGGCGTTGCAGCATATCCTTTAGCACGGGAAAGAGATCGAATATGCGTTCCGGAATCTTGCGCAGGCGATCTTGCCGTGCCAGCAGGCCGAGGCGCAGGTTTTCCTCCACCGTGAGTTGGGGAAAGATATCCCGCCCCTGTGGTACATAGCCTATGCCGATGCGGGCGCGCAACTCGGGTGGACTGGCGGCGATGTCCCGCCCCTCGAAGAGGATCTGCCCCGATGCCACCGGCAGCAGTCCCATGATGCACTTCAG
>CAYRLE010000012.1:35597-37090 GCA_964425105.1 uncultured Gammaproteobacteria bacterium
CCTCGAAGAGGATCTGCCCCGATGCCACCGGCAGCAGTCCCATGATGCACTTCAGGAGCGTGGTTTTACCCACCCCGTTGCGTCCCATGAGGCAGACGCAGCCGCTGGCTGGGATTTCCAGGTCCAGGTCCCAGAGGATGTGGCTGCCGCCGTAGAATTGGTTGAGTTCCTTGATGCGCAGCATAGACCCGTCCCCTATCCCAGGTAGACCTCGATGACCCGCGGGTCATTCTGGACTTCGTCCATGCTGCCTTCCGCGAGGACGCTGCCCTCATGCAGTACAGTGACCTTGCGCGCAATGGAGCGCACGAATTCCATGTCGTGTTCTACCACCACCACCGAGTGTCTGCCTGCCAGCGAGGTGAGCAATTCGGCGGTGCGCTCCGTCTCCTGAGGGGTCATGCCCGCAACTGGCTCATCCACCAGCAACAGACGCGGACTTTGCATGAGCAGCATGCCGATTTCCAGCCACTGTTTCTGGCCATGGGAGAGGACGCCGGCTAGACATCGCCGCTGTTCCTGCAGGCCGATGATTTCCAGGACCTCGTCGATGCGTTCCAGCTGGGTGCGAGTCAGCCGGGCAAAGAGGGTGCTCCAGACATCCTTGGCGCCGGCCATGGACAATTCCAGGTTTTCAAAGACCGTATGTCGTTCGAAGACCGTGGGTTTCTGGAATTTGCGGCCAATGCCTCCCTGGGCGATCTCGGTCTCCGAGAGCCGCAGGAGATCGATGCGCTGCCCGAAATAGACCGAGCCGCTGTCAGGACGTGTTTTGCCGGTAATGACGTCCATCATAGTGGTCTTGCCGGCGCCGTTGGGTCCTATGATGCAGCGCAGTTCACCATCATCGATATAGAGCGTCAGCTCATTGAGGGCCTTGAAGCCATCGAAGCTGACGGTAATATCTTCCAGGTAGAGGATAGGGCCGTGACGGGTGTCCAGGTCCGGACTGAAGGTCACCTTGGGCATCATGAAATCGAAGACCTGGTCGCGGCGCAGGGTGTGGCGGAGCCGATCCAGGGTCTTCATGACGCGGGTCCCTTTTTGCGCCGTTGCAGCAGGCCGATAATGCCGCGGGGCAGGAAGATGGTCACCAATACGAACAGGGCCCCCAGGGCGAACAGCCACAATTCCGGCAGGGCGGCGGTGAAATAGGTCTTGGCATAGTTGACCAGGATGGCGCCCAGGGCTGCGCCATAAAGCGTGCCGCGGCCACCGATGGCGACCCAGATGACCAGTTCGATGGAATTGAGGGGCGCAAACTCGCCGGGGTTGATGATGCCCACCTGGGGCACGTAGAGGGCGCCGGCAATGCCTGCCAGGACGGCGGAGAAGACGAACAGCCAGACCTTGAAGCGCTCCACTTGATAACCCACGAAGCGAGTGCGGTCCTCGGCGTCTCGGATGGCGATCACCACCCGGCCGAGGCGCGAATTGACGATATAACGGCAGGCCAGGTAGCCCAAGGCCAGCAGTAATGCCGAGGCCAGGAA
>CAYRLE010000012.1:37190-45015 GCA_964425105.1 uncultured Gammaproteobacteria bacterium
CTCTCCGGCACGGCCAGGTTCAGCAGCGGTACCATGATGGCGGCCAGCAGCAGGCCGCACAGCAGCAGGCTGCCACCACGGTCCTTATCATAGAGTCGCGCCAATAGCATGTCCTAGTTCTCCGCGCCGCGGCCCTTTTGGGGGAACAGACCCCGTGGCCGTTTCTGGATGAACAGGATAATGAAGACCAGTACCAGGATCTTGGCCAGCACGGCGCCGGCCCAGGGTTCCAGGAATTTATTCACCACGCCCAGGGAAAAGGCCCCCACCAGGGTTCCCCAGAGATTGCCCACGCCGCCGAACACCACCACCATGAAGGAATCGATGATGTAGGACTGTCCCATGTTGGGGCCCACGTTGGTCAGTTGGCTCAGCGCCACGCCCGCCACCCCGGCGATGCCTGAGCCCAGGCCGAAGGTCATGGCATCCACCCAGCCGCTGCGGATGCCGATGGCGCGCGCCATGGCCCGGTTCTGGGCAACGGCGCGCACCTGCAGGCCCAAGGATGTCTTCTTCAGGATCAGCAGCAAGGCGATGAACACCAGAAAGGAAAAGATCAGGATGTAGAGACGGTTATAGGTCAGGGAGAGGGCGGCGTTGATTTCAAGCGAGCCGCTCAACCACTGAGGATTGGTGACCGTGACGTTCTGTGCCGAGATGGTGGTGCGCACCAATTGCTGCAGCAGCAGGCTGATGCCGAAAGTGGCCAGCAGGGTCTCCAGGGGGCGGCCGTAGAGAAAACGGATCACACCGCGTTCGATGGCAATGCCAAACAGGCCGGAAACCATGAAGGCGGCGGGGATGGCCACCAGCAGGGACAGTTCCAGGTGGGCAGGCATGGCCGCTTGCACCAGATAGGTGGTGTAGGCGCCCAGCATGATCAGTTCGCCATGGGCCATGTTGATGACGCCCATGACCCCGAAGGTGATGGCCAGACCGATGGCCGCCAGCAGGAGCACGGAGCCCAGGCTGAGGCCGAAAAACAGGGTTTCCAGCAGGGCGTAGAATTCCAGCCTGTTGTCGATGGCGTTCAGTACACGCTGGGCCGCTGCCTTGACCACAGGATCCTGCTCCTTCTCCAGCAGGCTTCTGATGCGGTTGCCCACCTCGGGTTGGACATTGCCCTCCAGGGTGTGCAGGGCCTGGAGGCGTTGTTCCTTGTCCCGGCTCTCCAGGGCGGCCAGGGCCAATGCGGTGCGCAGCAATTCCCCCACTTCCGCATCGTTTTCCTGGGCGAGGGCGGTTTGCAGGGCGGGTATGGAATCCGTCGTGATGGTGGCCAGCATTTCCACGACGGACTGGCGCCGTATCCGCGGGTCGCGACTCGACAGGCTGAGGCGCGCCAGGGCCACGCGCAATTGCTTGCGCAGCTTGTTGTTGATGGCGATCTTTTTGACCTTGCGCTTGCCCACCGCGCCCAGGTCCTCACCGCTGACGGCATCTATAATGAGGTAGCCTTTGCCGGCGCGCTCGGCGATGACCACCCGGCGATCTTTCTTGCGGTAGTAGAGGCGCCCATTCAGCATTGCCCGCAATACCACGATGCTGCGTTGTTCACCAGTGGCCACGAGAGTCTCGATGGCGCGACTTTTGGCGGCGAAGGACTTGGCATTGAGGGATTGCACGGCCGTGGCGAAGTCCGCCGCCTGTGGGGCCGAAGCGGCACCCAGGCAGAGCAGCAGTATTACGCCGAGAGCGGATAAACGGCGGCACACGAAGTGCACAGCAGTCATGGAGCAGACTCCTATACCGGTATGAATTCAGGGGAAGTCAAAGGATGGAGGCGCCGCCTTGCGGCGGCGCCTCCGCTCGATGGTCAGAAATTCTGTCCCGAGCACTTGCCGTTTTTGACATTATAGCTGCCGCAACTCAGGGGCGCGCGCCAGTCGGAGATGAGGTCGCGGCTGCCCGGCAGGTAGTCCGACCAGGCATCGCCCACCACCGTGCCCGGCGTCTGCCAGACCACCTCGAACTGACCATCGTCCTGGATTTCTCCGATCAGTACCGGCTTGGTGAGGTGATGGTTGGGCATCATGGTGGCATAGCCGCCGCTGAGGTTGGGCACGGTGACACCGATCATGGCATCTACCACGGCATCCGTGTCGGTGCTGCCGGCCTTCTCCACTGCCTTGACCCACATGTTGAAGCCAATGACGTGGGCCTCCATGGGATCATTGGTGACCCGTTTTTCATCCTTGATGAAGGCATGCCATTTCTCGATGAAGTCATCGTTTTCCTCGGTATCCACGCTCATGAAATAGTTCCAGGCGGCGAGATGCCCCACCAGGGGTTTGGTGTCGATGCCAGACAACTCTTCCTCCCCCACCGAGAAGGCAACCACGGGAATGTCTTCGGCTGAGATGCCCTGGTTACCCAGTTCCTTGTAGAAAGGCACGTTGGCGTCTCCATTGATGGTGGAGACCACGGCAGTCTTCTTGCCGGCGGAACCGAACTTCTTGATTTCGGCAACGATGCTCTGCCAATCGGAGTGACCGAAGGGCGTGTAGTTGATCATGATGTCCTTGCTCTTGACCCCCTTGGATTTCAGATAGGCCTCCAGAATCTTGTTGGTGGTGCGCGGGTAGACATAGTCCGTGCCAGCCAGTACCCAGCGTTTTACGCCCAACTCGTTCATCAGGTAGTCTACGGCGGGAATGGCCTGCTGGTTGGGGGCCGCGCCGGTGTAGAACACATTGCGCGAGGATTCTTCGCCTTCGTACTGTACGGGATAGAACAGCAGTCCGTTGAGTTCCTCGAAGACCGGCAGCACGGACTTGCGGGAGACCGAAGTCCAGCAGCCGAACACCACGTCCACTTTGTGTTTCTGGAGCAGTTCGCGGGCCTTCTCGGCGAACAGGGGCCAGTTGGATGCGGGGTCTACCACGACGGCCTCCAGTTTCTTGCCCAGCAGGCCGCCTTTCTTGTTTTGTTCATCCACCAGCATCAATACCGTATCTTTGAGGGTTGTCTCACTGATGGCCATGGTGCCCGACAGGGAGTGCAGTACACCGACCTTGATGGTGTCCGCCGCTTGGGCGGCGAGGGCCGCGAGGCCCAGGGTGGCCGCAGCTGCGGCGCCCAAGAATCGTCTAGGTAAGGTTTTCATGATGGTCTTTCCTCATATATTTGGTTTTGTAATGCAGCGCATCAGATCTGCAGCTGCAGACCCAGCAAATACTGGTCGAAGTCACTGTCCGGTCCGCTGTTGACGTTGATATCCGTGTTGCTGTAGACCAGCGAGACACGGGCGTTGTGATCGTCGATGACATAGTTCACGCCGACTTCCCAGGTGGTGGTCTCATCGCCACCGTCTACATCCAGGTTCTGATAGCGGGTAATAGGCTGAAAACGACCGATGCCGCTCTTGGCGGACAGCAGGTAGGAGGCGACGGCAAAATAGCCGGTGGCGTCGCTGCCGGATAATACCGGGTTGCCTTCGTAGTCGTAATAAGTGCCCTCCACGTTGACTACCGCGCCATTACCCAGCTTTTTTTCCAGCAGGCCGTCAATGCTCCAGCCGGTGAAGTCCGTGGGGTTGGCGCTGGTGCCGGCGGCATCGCTCTGGGTCTGATATGCCAGGCCTATGGCCAAGACATCCATGGCGCCGTAGTAGGTGCTGTTGTTGTAGTAGCCGGGTTCCGGGTTCCAGAAGTTGTAGGTGGCGCGGGCCGCATAGAGCAGCTTGTCTTCCTGGTTAGGCGGAGTGCTGCCGCTGGTGCCTTTTCCCTCGAAGGCACCCACTTGGTACTTGAACTGGCCGCCGTTGACCCGGCCCCAGAAGGCTACGCCGTTGTCGCGGCCGGCGAAAATGGCGGGATAGGCCTGGGGCATTGGAAAGCTCCAGGTGTTCAGATAGTAGGGGCCGTCCAGGTTGGAGCGGTCGCTGGGTGGCAGAAAGCGGCCCATCCAGATGTTCACCAAATCCGAGAATTCAAACTTGGCGACCGCGTCCAGCACGCGGATGTTCTCGTCACCGGCCGAGTCTGTGGAACGCTCGCTGTTGAATTCCAGTTTGATATTCTGATGAATTTGGCCATTGATATAGAGACGCATGTTTTCGATCTGGAAATCTTTGGAGCGGTCGTTGCCATTGGGTGCGCCATCTTCCACAGAGGTGAAGCTGGTGCGCAGGCCAGCGCCTACGCTGACCCATTTTGTGTCGTCGATTTTGATGGTGGCGCCGGCGTGTACCGCTGTGCTTAGCAGTGGTGCGCTTGCCAGGGCGAGGCCCAGGGCAATGGGGCGTATCTTGGATGACATGAATGACTCCTCCTCAAGCTATTTTTTCTGGTTTATATGCCTCAGGGTATCCGCCCTGAATCCGCTCTGATCCATCCTGAACCATCCCGAGGTTGCGCCTCACTGAATTGCAATTGCTATGCCATTCTTCGTGTGCGCGTTAACTCATTGAATATGCTTCTATCTCTCTGGATCTTGGGGGTTCATTGCTGGAATTCTCGCACTATGGTTGTGCGCACCTCAGCCTTTGCTGTTTGCGCATGGTGCAAAAGTGTGACCGCTTTGGCGGCCGCCCTATGAGGGGGCGGTCGTGGCGGACAACATGCCTTCCCGTTCAATGAAGGCGATGATCTCGTCCAATCCCTGGCCCGTCTTGAGGTTGGTGAACACGAAGGGTTGCGTGCCGCGCATGCGCCGCGCATCCCGTGCCATCACCTCCAGCGATGCGCCCACCTGTGGTGCGAGGTCGGTTTTGTTGATGACCAAGAGGTTGGAGCGGGTGATGCCGGGGCCTCCCTTACGGGGGATCTTGTCACCGGCGGATACGTCGATGACATAGAGGGTCAGGTCAGACAACTCGGGGCTGAAGGTGGCGCTGAGGTTGTCGCCACCACTTTCCACCATGATCAGGTCGAGGGCGGGGAGACGGCGCTGCAGTTCGGCAATGGCATTGAGGTTCATGGAGGCGTCTTCGCGGATGGCGGTGTGTGGGCAGCCGCCGGTTTCCACGCCGATGATGCGCTCCGCCGGCAACGCCGCCTGAGCCACCAGAAAATCGGCGTCTTCCCGGGTATAGATATCATTGGTGACCACGGCAATCTGATAGTGCTCGCGCAAGCGCAGGCAAAGTTGTTGCACCAGGGCGGTTTTTCCCGAGCCTACGGGTCCGCCGATACCCAGGCGCAGTGCCTGTTTGTCGTTCATCGCTATGTCCTCCCTTTGTTCTGACATTTCCGTGCTTAAGACCGGAAGAGGCGGCTGTATTGCTCCTCGTGCAGGGCGCTGCCGATGGCCAGAGCGGGTGCGCCATAACCCAGTTCTTCATCCGTCAGGGCCGTGGCGCCTTGGGCGCAGGCCGGGATGTGCTCGCCACAGGTCAGCAGGATGCGCTGACCCGCCGTTTGTCCCAGGGGTAGCAGCTTGATTGCGGCCGCCACTTGGTTTTCGCACCAACTCCACAGGTAGCCCTGCAGCATGTGTTGTTCCGCGATATCCCACCGCAGTGCCGCGAGGCTGAACATGGCAGCCCAATTGCAGTGGGCGGCGGCGATCCATGCTCGGGCCTCCTCGATGCCCAGGTCAGCCAGCAGGCGCGCCATGGCGGTGCCCAACTGATGATCCTCCGCGCCTTGTTCGGCGCTTTCCCGGCAGGCCTTGAGAAACTTGCTCCAATAGTGCACAGCCTCTGTATCGTCCCTGGTCCAGGCTTGGTGCAAGCGATGGAGCAGGGGCAGGTCGAGTCCCGCCAGGCTGTGTTCCATGACGCCGATGATCCATGCCTGGCATGCCTGCTCATGCCTTATCCAGCCGGCGTTGACCGCATGTTCCAGGCCGCCCGAGTAGGCATAGGCCCCCACCGGCAGAGTGGGACTGGTGAGCTGCAACAGGCGCAGCAAGGCGGGACTTATGCGGTCAGTCATGGGTGGGCGCCGGCCTGTCGATAGGCGCCGGGCTCAGGATGGAAGGGGATGCGTTCGTGGCGTACCGTGAGGCCCAGGCCGCGCAGTAATTCGTCCAGCACCGGGTCGCTCAGATAGCTCAGCTGGCCGGGGCCGATTTGTAGGGGCACATGACGGTTGCCCAGGTGGTAGCAAGCCCGGGCCAGCAGGAGCGCATCGGCGCAGCGCACCGTGGACAAGTCTTCGGACGCGGCGGTGATGGCGATCATCAGGCCATCATCGGACAGCAGCCGGTCGCCGTGATGCAGCAGGGTACCGTGTGGCAATTGCAGACCGGCCAGCCTGCCATCCGCCAATTGCGCCCGTTGACGGCTACGGCTGCGCTGTTCATAGGTTAGGGTCAGTGTGGTTTCCACTGTACTGATGTCTCTTCCGGGGGGCGCCAGGCGTCTGAAGATCAACATCTCAGAACAGAAAATAACGCTGGGCCAGCGGCAGTTCACTCAGGGGCTCGCAAGTCAGCAGTTCGCCATCGGCACGGACTTCATAGGTCTGCGGGTCCACTTCCATGTGCGGTTGATAGTCGTTGTGGATGAGATCCGCCTTGCGTATCTCGCGGCAGGCATTGACCGCCACCAGGCGGCGCTTCAGCCCCAAACGCTCGGCGAGGCCACTATTGAGGGCGGCCTGAGAGACGAAGCTGAGGCAAGTCGCTGCGCACGCCCCGCCCAGGGCGCCGAACATGGGGCGGTAATGCACGGGCTGGGGCGTGGGGATGGAAGCGTTGGGGTCTCCCATGGGGGCCGCGGCGATCATGCCGCCTTTGAGGATCAGCGAAGGCTTGATGCCGAAAAAGGCCGGTTTCCACAGCACCAGGTCCGCCAGTTTCCCCTTTTCCACCGATCCGACTTCATTGGCGATGCCATGAGTGATGGCGGGGTTGATGGTGTATTTGGCGATATAGCGCCGGACGCGGAAATTGTCATGGCGTGCCGTGTCCTGGGGCAGGGCGCCGCGCTGCAACTTCATCTTGTGAGCGGTCTGCCAAGTACGGCAGATCACTTCGCCGACCCGCCCCATGGCCTGAGAGTCCGAGGCAATCATGGAAAATGCGCCGAGATCGTGGAGGATGTCTTCGGCCGCGATGGTCTCACGGCGGATGCGCGATTCGGCGAAGGCCACGTCCTCGGCGATGGCTGGATCCAGGTGATGGCACACCATGAGCATGTCCAGGTGTTCGTCCACGGTATTGACGGTATAGGGACGAGTTGGGTTGGTACTGGAGGGCAGAACGTTGGCCTCGCCACAGGCCTTGATAATGTCCGGGGCATGGCCGCCACCTGCGCCCTCGGTGTGATAGGTGTGAATGGCGCGGCCCTTGAAGGCCGCCAGGGTATCCTCGACACAGCCCGATTCGTTGAGGGTGTCGGTATGGATGGCCACCTGCACGTCGAATGCCTCGGCCACCGCCAGGCAGTTGTCGATGGCCGCCGGTGTGGTGCCCCAGTCTTCGTGGAGTTTGAGTCCCATGGCGCCAGCCACCAGCTGCTCCTCCAAGGCTGCGGGCAGACTGGCATTGCCCTTGCCCAGGAAGCCGAAGTTCATGGGCAGTTCCTCTACCGCCTGATACATGCGCTGGATATGCCAGGGACCAGGTGTGCAGGTGGTGGCGTTGGTGCCCGCCGCAGGGCCGGTGCCACCACCGATCATGGTGGTGACGCCGGACATCAGTGCCTCTTCCACCTGCTGGGGGCAGATGAAGTGAATATGGGCGTCGATGGCGCCGGCGGTGAGGATCTGCCCTTCGCCGGCGATGATTTCGGTGCCGGGGCCGATAATAATATCCACTTGGTCCTGGGTGTCCGGGTTGCCCGCCTTGCCGATACCGCAGATGCGGGCGTTTTTGATGCCCACGTCGGCCTTGACGATACCCCAGTGGTCCAGGATGAGGGCATTGGTGATGACGG
>CAYRLE010000013.1:0-43458 GCA_964425105.1 uncultured Gammaproteobacteria bacterium
ATGGGTGATGGGTGCGGATGCCCTCACCCCCTTTTCTCTTGTATCTTGTATCTTGTATCTTGTATCTTTTATCTTTTCTTACTCTTTTCTCTTATTTTTTTCTCCGCCCCTTTCGCCTCCTCCCACAAAAGCTCCAGCTGCTCGGGAGGACACTGCTCCATGGCCTGGCCCCCGGCCGCCAGTTGCTGCTCCATATAGCGGAAACGGCTCTCGAAACGCTGGTTGGCACGGCGCAGGGCGCTTTCCGGGTCGATCCCGCTGTGGCGGGCGAGGTTGCTCACCGCCAGCAGCAGGTCGCCGATTTCGTGTTCCAGGCGTTGGGGCGTCCCATCGCCGCCCAACTCTGCACGCACCTCCTCCAACTCCTCCTCCACCTTCGCCAGCACCTGAGAAAGCTCGCGCCAGTCGAAGCCGATTCGCGCCGCGCGGCGCTGCAGCTTGACGGCGCGACTCAGGGCAGGAAGCGCCAGAGGCACGCCGGCCAGAGCCCCCGTTGCCATACCGGCGGCGCGGGCCTGACGCTCGGATTGCTTGTGCATCTCCCAGGCACGGGTCTGGGCCGCGGCCGAATCGATGCGCTCTTCGCCAAAGACATGGGGATGACGCCGCACCAGTTTGTCAGCAATGGCCGTTGCCACGGCGGGAAAATCGGCCCAGCCCTGCTCGCTGGCGATCTGGCTGTAGAACACCACCTGAAACAGCAGATCACCCAATTCATCGCAGATGTCCTGCCGCTCGCCCCGTTCTACGGCATCCACCACCTCGTAGGCCTCTTCCAGGGTATGGGGGAGCAGACTCTCCAGGGTCTGCTCCCGGTCCCAGGGACAACCACGCTCTGGGTCACGCAACATGGTCATGATATTCAACAGGCGCTGTAATGGATCCATGGTTCAACCCTTTCCTGCTTGCCGCTCGATGGCAAGAAAGCGGTTGTTTTCGTCATAGCGCAAGACGAAAACACCCTGGATGCCATCATGAGTGAGAAACGGCTGCAGGATGCCGGCGGGGAATTTCACCGTTCTGCCGTCGCTGCTCCTGGCCACGATGAAACGCGCCGATCCCCGGTAGTAGCGCAGATACTGCTCGCTGCTGATATTGAGGGAGAAAACGATGTCCGTCGCAAGAGGTGGCATGATCCGCCCATCATACAAAAAAGCGACGCAGCGATCACTTGCCGCAGCCGAGTATTTTTTCGATCACCGCCAGTGGCACCACTGCCCCCCTGCCGATCCCTTCGCAACGACGCGCCTCACGGCGCCAGCCCTTGGAACTGGCAACCACCTCCGGCCAGAAGGGATAGCTTGCGCACTGCGCCGGACGTACCGGATAGATACGACAGGCTCCTTCATCGTCGAGAAAGACACAAGCGTCGTTTTCATCCGACTGCAGGACCAAGCCATCCTCAGGCAACAGCAGCAGATAACGACGGCGGAACCAGCGCCAACTCAGCCCCAGATGCTTGCAGATACGTTGCGCCTCCTCGGCTTCCAGAAAGACATGATAATCATCCCCTCCATGGCAACAGGCGCCGCATGCCGTGCATTCGAAATGCAGTACTTGGCGACGGTAAAATGGCTGCCGATAATGCGGCGTTTTACCCTTGCTCATTGCTGCTCCTTTTTCTGTTTCCCCTGCGTATAAAGACTTTTTTCAGCATGTTTCATACCATAACAAATTGTTTGCGCTTTACGAATGACACTGATATCCTGCCTTGACCGTCGAACCAAGCTATATATAACGGTTTTTCACCCATACCAAAGTTCAATAGCGAGGAGAAACACATGGCTGTTAAAAAGAAAGCTGCCGCCAAAAAGAAGACAGTTAAGAAAACAGTGAAGAAAAAAACCGCCGCAAAAAAAACCACTGCCAAAAGAACCACCGCAAAAAAGAGCAGTGCAAAAAGAACCGCCAAAAAGGCTGCCACCAAACCCACCAAGCGCATCAGGGCAATCAAGGAACCCATGACCCGCTCCGCGCTTCTCACCCACCTTTCCGAAAGCACCGGCCTCACCAAGAAACAGGTGAATGCTGTCTTTGATGAACTCAAGAACGTCATCGAAGGGCATCTCAAGAATGGCGCCGCACAGGTATTCAACCTCCACGGCCTGCTCAAGATCAAAGTTCAGCGCAAGCCCGCCACCCGGGCACGCAAGGGTATCAATCCCTTCACCGGAGAAGAAATGGTCTTCAAGGCGAAGCCCGCCCGCAATGTCGTTAAGATCCAGGCCCTCAAGGGTCTGAAAGACATGGTCTGAGGCCGCTGCCCGGCAGCGGTGTGAGATGTACACCGCTGCCTTTTCTTCCCTCCCCCTCAGTCCCCGGAGATGGCAATGCCCCGCTGATCTCTGTCACCTGCCATCTCTCAGGCAACTGGCATGGAACTTTCATAGACTTCTGACATGAATTTCCTGCCGCTATTTCTATTACTGTTTTCCTGTACAACGCTGGCGGAGGCGGCAGACAACTCCCGCCTCACCTCCCGGCAACAGAATTTCCTGGCCGCCGAACAGGCCCTCCACGAGGGCGCCCTCAAACGCTATCGCCAGCTGCGTGAGAAACTGGGTGACTATCCGCTCATCCCTTACCTGGAATACCAGCAGCTGCGCCGACGGCTGACACAGGCCTCGCCCACCGAGATCGAGGCCTTTCTGGAACGCTACAACGCCTCCCCTCTGGCGACCCGCCTGCGACAGGCCTGGATACGGGCCCTGGCCAGATCGCAGCGCTGGCAGGCACTGATCGCCGCCTATCGCCCCACCCGGGACGTCGCACTGCAGTGCCATTATCGCCGCGCCCTCTATGAAAGCGGCGCCCGCCAGGCGGCCCTGGCGGATCTGCAACAACTCTGGCTGAGCGGCCATTCCCAGCCCCGCGCCTGTGACCCGCTGTTTGCCGCCTGGCACGAAAGCGGCGCCATCAACAGCCAACTGGCCTGGCAGCGATTCACCCTGGCAATGGCCAACAATCAGCTGCGCCTGGCCCGCTACCTGAGGCGTTTTCTGCCCGCTAGCGAGCGCCCCTGGGCAGATCTGTGGATCAGTGTCCATCGCCAGCCCGGCCTCATCGAGGTGGCGGCGCGCTTCTCCCGCTACCACCCCCTGCGCAACACCATCCTGCTGCACGGCATCAAACGCATGGCGGACAAGGATCCGCAACGCGCCCTGAAGATCTGGGAGCAGGACATCAAACCCTACTACCCCTTCACAGAGCGGGAAACTGCCACAACGGAACGCCGCCTGGCCATGGCGCTGGCAGTGCGCGGCTATCCCGAGGCGCTGGCGCGGCTGGCCGAAATCGATGAACAGGATACGGATCGCTCCCTCCGGGAATGGCGCATCCGCGCGGCGCTGAGCCAGCGCAACTGGTACGCCGTGCTGGCCTGGATTTATCAGCTGGATGAAAAGCAGCAGCAGAGTACGCGCTGGCAGTACTGGCAGGGCCGCGCCCTGGAAGCCCTCCAGCAGCGCCGCCAAGCCGAGGACATCTATCTGTCTCTGGCCGGACGGCGCAGCTATTACGGACTGCTGGCAGCCGACCGCCTCGACCTACCTTACCGTCTCGGCGAGCAGCCGTTGCAAACAAAACGCCGTGACAACGCAAGCATGGAGGAATACCCCGGCATCGTGCGCGCCCGGGAATTGCTGGCCCTGGGCAGGATCGTCGCCGCCCGCCGCGAATGGTATTACGCCACCCGGGACATGGCAGAGTGGCAGCTGCAAGATGCCGCCCGCCTGGCCCATGAATGGGGCTGGCACGACCGCGCCATCACCACCATGGCGCGCACCCGCCATCGCGACGACCTGGCCCTGCGCTTCCCCCTGGCGCATCGCCAACAGATCATGGCCCAGGCCGCCGCCAATGGCATCGAAGCCGCCTATGCCTTCGCCATCATCCGTCAGGAAAGCGCCTTCACCCCTGATGCCCGTTCCCCGGCCGGCGCCCTGGGGCTGATGCAGATCCTGCCCCGTACCGCACGGCACATCGCCACCCGCCTGGGCATCCCTTTTGCCCAGCGCAGAGAACTGCTCGACATAGATACCAACCTGCAATTGGGAATGGCCTATTTGGGACAGGTGATGCGGCGCTTCAACGGCCACCCCATGCTGGCCGCGGCAGCCTACAATGCCGGTCAGTACCGGGTGGACAAATGGATCCGCCGCGACCATATCACAGCGGCGGACATCTGGCTGGAAACCATTCCCGTCGCCGAAACCCGCAACTACGTGCGCAATGTGCTGCTGTTCACCGCCATCTACCAACAGCGCCTGGGCCAACGGCCGCGCCCCCTTCACGAGCAGCTACCGCCCGTCACCCCGCCTGGCATGATCCTGGCGGAAACAGAGGAAGGGCAACTGCCGTCTTCAGGCGCTCACTGAAGACGCGAGTCCCCCTCGGCACAGGCGAGACAGCGGTCCGTATAAGGCATCGCTGCCAGGCGCTCTACGGAGATGGCGGCTCCACACTGGGAACAGATGTCATATTCATTTCTCGCCATGCGCGCCAGCGCCTCCTCGATCTGGTCCAGTTCCTCGCGGGCCGCCTTGTCCAGGACATCGAGCACCTCGCTGTTTTCCAGTTCGATGGCCTGTTCCTCGAAATCCTTCTCCAACGGCCTGCCAGCATGCCCGGCATCTTCGCTAATGGCCTGCAGGCGGCTCAACAGTTCTTCTTTACGGCGCAACAGGCGCGCCCGGATCTCTTCCAGCTGCTTCATGTCCTATGTCTCCCATGCAATGCTCATGACGGCGCCCTGTGGCAATGCGCAGGCGTTCCAGCCCGTCGTGGGCAAAGGCTTCGTGATGCCATGGCTCATGACTGAGTGTCCCGCCACCTGCGCCATGGCCTGCGGTGCCAGCAGCGTGCGGTAACAGAACAGGCGCTGACGAAAACGACGGCTCATTGCTCGCAGATCATCTTACGAGTCCCGCCAGGCCATCCTCAGCCACGCAGCACCCCCGCTGCCAGCAACAGCCAGGCGGCGATGAAGGCCAGGCCGCCCAGCGGGGTCACCGCGCCCAGCCAGCCGATGCCGCTGAGACTGAGAAGATAGAGCGAGCCGGAAAACAGCACCACCCCGGCAATCATGCTCCAGCCTGCCCAGCGCAGCAGGCGCTGTCCGGGCAGACGCTCCAGGGTCAGGGCCACAGCCAGCAGCCCCAGGGCGTGCAGAAAATGGTACTGAACGGCAGTCTGATAGACCGCCTGGTGCTCGGGCGTTAGCACCCCGCGCAGGGCATGGGCGCCGAAGGCGCCGCAGACCACCGCCAGGGCGGCGAGCAAGGCCCCCATGACCAGAAACATTCTTGCTGTCGCTGACATCTTCAGCCTCCATATCGTCTATAACACGCGGCCGCCATCTGAAAGCCCCCCATCTCTCCGCCTTTCTTCCATTAAACGGGGAAGCACCTGCAACTGCAAGCGGTTGTGCCTTGCCCACCGTATCTGACTGTTCCGGGGCGCTTCTCTGCCGTGCTAATCTAACAGCATGGCTAGGCGGCGATCACTGTTCACCCCCCCATTCAATGGCGACCCCGCGTGTCGTCCCTTTCCCTGCAGCAGATGGCATGCTGCCACCACTAAGACATCGCTGCGCTAACTGCCGCTGGCGCCATGCCGCCTGGCTGCTGGCGCTGTGGCTGACGGCATTGTCCGCCGCCCAGGGAGACGGCCTGCGCGGCAAGGTAATCATCGATGGCATCGGCGGCAAGCTGGCGGCCAATGTGCGCGCCTTTCTCAGCATCGAACAGGAAAGGGACAACCCGCACCTCAGCAGGGCGCGCCTGCAGCGGCTCCACCACAAGGCCCGCGAGGAAATCCGTCGCGCCCTGCAGCCCTTCGGATACTACCGCCCCCATATCGAGGCGACACTGAACTGGCAGGGGACCGCCTGGCAGGCGCGCTACCGTATCGATCCCGGCGAGCCGCTACGCATCCGGCGCCTGCAACTCGACATCGTGGGCGAGGGTGCCAATGATCCGGGCCTGCAACGGCTTGTGAAGCACTTCCCCCTGCAAGTGGGTGACGTGCTATTGCACGCCCGCTATGAGGCGGGCAAGAAGCACCTGCTGCAGCGGGCCCTGAACAGGGGTTATATCAAGGCCCGTTTCACCACCCACGAGATCCGCGTCTTCCCCGAGGAAAATGCCGCCGACATCCGCCTGGTGCTGGACAGCGGCATCCGCTTCCGCTTCGGCAAGGTCATCTTCAGTGACACGGTCATCGACCCCCGCCTACTGGCCCGCTATTCCGATATCCGGGCGGGGGAGCCCTATTCTGCCGCCCGTCTGGTAGAGTTGCAAAACACCCTGTTCAGCACCGATTATTTCTCGCGCGTGGAAATCACACCGCAGCTGGAGGCCGTGGTGGACCACCAGGTGCCCATTCACGTGGACCTGAAACCCAGCAAGCGCCACCGCTACAGCGCCGGCCTGGGTTATGGCACCGATACCGGACTGCGTGGCAGCCTGGGCTATACCAACCGCCGACTCAACCGCCGCGGCCACCGGCTGCGCAGCACCCTGCGCTTCTCGCAGCTGCAGAAAAGCCTGACGGCCAGTTACATCGTACCCTTCCGCAACCCGCGCCGCGACAAGTGGGAGTTTTCCGCCTCCCTGATCAATGATCAGCCGGATGAGGACAGAAAAGAGGACAGCTATATCCTGGGGGCCAGCCGCACCATCGCACACGGCAAATACTGGCTGGAAAGCCTCTATCTCAACTATCGCCGGGATTCCTTCAGGGTCGGCTCGAAGCGCGATGATACGCGCCTGCTGCTACCAGGGTTGAACCTGGAGCGGGTGCGCAGGCGGCAGGACGCTCAGCAGATTCCCTGGGGCTCCCGCCTCACCCTGAACCTGCACGGCGGCCATCGCAGCCTGCTCTCCAGCGTCACCCTCCTGCAACCTCAGTTGACAGCCAAATTCATCGTCCCGGCGCTCCTGAAAAAGGGCCGCCTGATACTGCGCGGCGAGGTCGCCGCCACCCTCATCGAAGGCTTCACCGAACTGCCGCCCTCCCTGCGTTACTACGCCGGCGGCGACAACAGCGTGCGCGGCTACGGCTACCAGAGCCTGAGCCCCCGAAACGACGCCGGGGAGCGCATCGGCGGGCGCCAGAAACTGGTGGGCAGCATCGAATATGATTACCGCTTTCGGCCCAAATGGAGCATTGCCGCCTTTCTGGACACCGGCAATGCCTTCGACAAATGGGATGACTTCGACCTGGAACAGGGCGCCGGCATCGGCATCCGCTGGATCTCGCCGGTGGGCCCCCTGCGCATCGACCTGGCCGAAGCCATCAGCCAGCCGGGACGAAACTTCCGGCTCCATATCGTGTTCGGGCCCGAACTATGAAACTGCTGCGCCGCCTGGCCCTGTTGAGCGCCGCCCTGAGCCTGTTGCTGGCTGCTGCAGGGGGCTGGTTGCTCTACAGCCAGCAGGCCCTGCAATGGCTGCTGACCGCGGCCGCCAGGCAAGTGCCCGGCGAACTGGTCATTGGCGCCATCCAGGGCCGTCTCGCCGGCCCTCTGAAACTCAGCGGACTGCAGTACCGGAATGATACAAGCGTAGTGATGATCGACGAAGTGCGCCTGGAGTGGCGCCCCCGCCGCCTGCTGGCGGGGGCCCTGGATATCTCCCTGCTGGCGCTGCGGGGCGTCGATGTCACGCACCATCCCGCTGAAGCGTCCTCCCCCGGCGGGGCGGAACTGCCGCCGCCCCTGTCCCTGCCCGTGGAAGTGCAGCTGGCGCAGCTGCTGATCCAGCGCGTGCGGCTCCATGGTGCGGAAGGGACCGCACCCCAACTCATCGACCACCTCCAGGCTGCTGCCACCTACCGTCAACAGACTTTGCAAATCACGACGCTGAGCATCAACGCATCCCGCTTCACCTTCGAGGGCAGGGGTACGCTCCGTACCACCGCTGCCTATCCCCTGCAGTTCTCCAGCCGCTTTTCCCTTTCCCCACCCCAGCTGGCGAGGCTGACGGGCAAGCTGGACCTTGATGGCGACTTACAAGTGCTGCGCATCAGGCAATCCCTGGACGCGCCCCTGCGCAGCAGTCTCGACCTCACACTGACACAGCCCCTGGGCCAGGCCCACTGGGATGCACGCCTCGACATCGCGCGCCTGATCACCAGCGAGCTGCGCCAGGACTGGGAAACAGCGCAAATCAGCGGCCGCATCCTGAGCCGGGGAAGCAGGAAATCCTTCACTCTGGAAGCGCAGCTGGACAGCACCTGGCGGGGAGAAAAACTGCACAGCAATCTGCAGGCCATCAACCGCGGACGCCAGTTCGCCATCAGCGAACTGCTGATGGCCCTGCCACAACGCGGCGCCTCGCTGCGCGCCAGTGGTGAACTGGACTACCGCGGAAAAACCCCCAGGATCCGGCTGCAGGGACGTTGGCAGGGGCTACGCTGGCCGCTGACGGAGGCGGCGCAGCTGTGGTCCAGGGCGGGCACTTTTCATTTCGATGGCGGCAGCCGCCACTACCGTTTCCAGGTGGCCGGCGAGGTGGGCAGCAACATCGTCAATGCCGCGCGCCTCGAAATCAGCGGGCAGGGAACGGAACGCGAACTGAAACTGGAACACGTCTCCGCCCAGCTGCTGGACGGCAGCCTGGCCGGGCAAGGCCGGGTACAATGGGCGCCCACCCTGAACTGGGAATTCGCAATGGAGGGTGCGGAACTCGATCCCGGGCGGCAGTGGCCGGACTGGCCGGGGCGGCTGCGTCTCGCCCTGCGCGGCGCCGGCGAGGGATTGCCGGGCGCCCAGGGCGTGGCGCGCATCGAACTGCGGCAAATCGGCGGTGAACTGCGCGGGCAGCCCCTGGCCGGCCATGGGCTGTTGAATCTAAAGGGCGCGGAGCTCAGCATCACGCCGCTGGTGCTGAGGGCGGGAAACGCCCGCCTGGCGCTGTCCGGCAAGATCGGCGCCCAGTGGGCCATGAGTTGGTATCTCGATGCCCCCGATCTTGGCCGCCTGTTGCCGGCCGCCGCCGGCACGCTGACGGTACGCGGCAACCTGGGCGGCGCACGCCGCCGCCCCGCCGTCGCCCTGGAGCTGCAGGGCACAGGGCTCCAATACCAGGCGTACAGCGCTGCCCAATTGAGCGCCCAAGTGCTGTGGCATGCCGACGACCGCCGCCCCTCGCGCATCCTGCTCAACGCCGTGGAAGTGAATGCCGCAGGCCAGCGTCTGCAGCAAATCGCCCTCCAGGGTGGCGGACAGGCCGCCGCCCACGAACTCAACCTGTGGCTGGATGGCGGCTCCCTCAAGGCCCTGTTGCAACTGCGTGGCGCCTACCGCGACCACAGCTGGCGCGGCAACATCCCCCTGTTGCGCGTTACCCTGCCGGACGAGGAGGTGTGGCAGGCGGCACCGGCGACGCAACTGGTCATCAGCGGGCAGTCCCTGAGCCTGCCCCGCTGGTGCCTGCACGGCGCGGACGGCCGCCTCTGCCTGGAAGGCGCCTGGCAGCAGGCAGCGGGCTGGCATGCCGCCATAACGGGCGAGCAACTGCCCCTGCAGCTGTTGAATCACTGGCTGCCGCCGGATGTCTCCCTCCAGGCCCGCGCCTCCTTGGCGGCCGACCTCCAGCAGCCGGCCGGCGGCAGACTCAGCGGCAGCGCAGAAATCCGCAGCCCGCGCGGCAGCTGGGATTTCAAGATCGGCCGTGACGAACGGGTCAGCCTGCAATTCCGCAAACTGCTCCTGCGCGGCCGCATCGAACGCGGCGTCGCCCGCCTGGAGACCCGTGCCGACCTGGGCCAACAGGGCGCCCTGGCAGGCGAGTTCACCCTCCCTATCCCCGCCCTGCATCCTGCCGATGATCAACTGGCCGGCCATCTCGAGGCAACACTCCGGGAACTGCGCATGATCAGCCTGTTGTTTCCCGAAGTGACGCAGGCCGAAGGTGAACTCCGGATCCGCCTGCAGGCCGCCGGCACCTCGGCGCAGCCACAGATCCAGCTGGCCCTGGACCTCCTGGATGGCAGTCTCGCGCTGCCGACCCTGGGCATCCAGCCCCACGACATCAGCATTCACGCCCGCTCCCGGGGAGGGGCCCTGCACTACCGCGGGCAGGCCCTCTCCGGACCGGGGAAGGTGACCCTCAGCGGGCTGTTCCGACCTGCCCGGGGACAGCCCTGGCGCCTGGAGGGCAAACTGGAGGGGGAACGTTTCAAGGTCATCGATACCCCGCAATACCGGCTCCTGGTCTCCCCCGACCTGAATCTGCAACTGACACCAGACGCGGCCTATATCACCGGCGTGGTGGCGGTGCCCGAAGGCAGGCTGCGGCCCAAGGACCTCGGCGGCGCCATCCGGCCGTCCGGCGACGTGGTCATCGTCACGAAAAAAACAGCGCCCCAGGAGGAGCGCTTCACCATCACCAGCATCGTGCGCCTGGAACTGGGCAAGCGGGTACGCTTCGATGGCTACGGCCTGAAAGGCCGCATCACCGGCGATGTGGTGATCATGGACTACCCCGGCCAACTCACCACCGCCGCCGGCGAACTGCGGGTGGAAGACGGCAGCTACCGCGCCTATGGGCAGGATCTCACCATCGAAAGAGGACGACTGATCTTCGTGGGCGGCCCCATCGACGACCCGGGCCTCGATATCCGTGCCACCCGCGAAGTCCAGCAAGTCACCGCGGGCCTGCTCATCGGCGGCAGCGTCTCCCGGCCCCAAATCCGCATATTTTCCACGCCGGCCATGAGCGAGAGCGACGCCCTTTCCTATCTGCTGCTGGGCCGCCCCCCCGGCGGCGGCAACAGTGATGAACAGGCATTATCGGCCGCCGCCGCCTCCCTGGGGCTGCGCGGCGCCTTGCTGCTGGGCAAAAACCTGGGGGAAAGCCTGGGCATCGAGGAAATGGCGCTGGAAACAGAACAGGACAGCGGTGAAACCAGGCTCAAACTGGGGACTTATCTGTCACCACGCCTTTATGTCAGCTATGGATGGGGGCTGGTGCAGCAACTCAACACCTTCTTGATCCGCTACCAACTCAGCGACCATTTCACAGTGGAGGCGCAAAGCAGCAGCGAGGCCGTCGGTGGCGATATTCTGTTCACCATCGAGCGCTGAGCCTAAGAAAGTAGAAATGAAGCGACCGATGTCAGCAAGCAGGCTTCAAGACGTAGCGTCACCGCTGCCGGGGGAGGCGCCGGCTGGCGGCGCGGGCAGATCGCGCACATGCACATCGCGCTGGGGAAAGGGAATCTCGATCTGGTGCTCACGGAAGGCGGCATCGATGGCGAAATTGAGATCGCTGATGACTCTCAGGCGGCGGTCGATATTGGTAATGAAGCAGCGCAGTTCGAAGTCCAGTGAGCTTTCGCCGAAGGCGATGAACAGGACATAGGGCTCCGGCTGCCAGCCATTGGTAATCACATCGCCATGCTGGTCGGCGATATCCAGCAGCAGCTGCTTAACCTGTGCGGTGTCGCTGCCATAAGCCACGCTTACCGGCACCCGCAGCCGGCCACTCTGCTCGCGCAGCATCCAGTTGGTGACCTGGCCGGCAATCAGGTCGGAATTGGGGACGATCACATCGGCGCGGTCGAAGGTCTTGATGGTGGTGGAGCGGATACTGATGCGCTGCACATAGCCCTCGGTCTGGCCCACCACGATCCAGTCGCCGGTGCGGATGGGGCGTTCGAACAGCAGGATCAGGCCGGAAACGAAGTTGTTGACGATGTTCTGCAGCCCAAACCCGATGCCAACCGAGAGCGCCCCGGCGATGATGGCCAGATTGCTCAGGTCGAGACCGCCGACACTGAGGGCTATGAGCAGGGCGACGGCTGTCCCCAGATAGCCCAGCATGGTAGTCATGGCCTCGCGGGCGCCGCGCTCCATGCCGGTCCTGCTCAGCCAGTTTCTGTCGAAGCGCTGTTTCATCCAGTTGCTCAGATACAGCAGGGCGATGAACAACAGGATGGCGAACAGGATCTTGGTAGGAACGACATGCAGGCTGCCGACCGTGAAGCCCTCCGTCACATAAAGATAGATCTGCTGCATGACGGCATCGGAGATGTTCCATACCTTGAGGATGAAAAAGGCCGACAAGGCCCAGAGCATGATACTGAGGGTCAGGCGCAGCCATATCAGTCCGGGGACACGCTGGCCGGGTTTGAGATCCAGACGGGCGCGGAGCCGGTGTTGCCAGCTGCCCCGCCCCTGATCGAGGCTGTCCAGTAGCTCGATGAACATGAGGTTGAATAGCAGAGTGAGGCCGAATACCAACAGGGTGCCCAAGGTGGCGCGCACCATGAACAGGGACAGATTCCGGTAACCCATGAGTTCTGCCACCAGGGACAACAGCAGAACGGCCAGCAGGATCAGACGTATGAAACGGGTGCCCCTGAGGCGCGGCAGGCTCCCAATCAGCCAGATGGCCCAACTCAGGTTGAGCAGAAAGAATACTGCAAACACCAGCCGCACCAGCAAGACAATGTGCTCCGGCAGACTCTGATGGAGCAAGGTAGAGAACAGCAGATAGCCGATGTAGGTAAGCAGGACCAGCATCTTCAGGCGGTTGGCCAGGCGCCGGGCGATCTGCTCCGGGATGGCCAGATAGACAGCTGCGGGCTTGCTGGGCGCAAGAAACAGGTGAATGACATAGATGAGGATGAAATACAGGGGCAGTCCATAGGCGACTACGGCAACAAAGGGGATGGTTTCGCTGCCATGGGTACGCTGCAACATGATCAGGGCAAGGATCGAGGTCAGCAGGATGTGCGGCGCATAGCGCCGGGTGGTGGCGATCAGTGCCTGCAGGAAGTGGCTGGAGAGGCTGTCCTGCCAGCTATGGCGTTGCAGGAAGACTGCCAGATAGCGGCGCAAGGCCATGCTGGAAGCCAGCCCCAGCAGGAGGCCAGCCAGCAGCATGGCCACCATCTTGAGGTTCAACACTTTCAGGCCACTGTGGCGGGCGATGAAATCGATGGTGGAATGATACAAGACCGCCGGCTGCTGCAGGCTGGCGCGAATGACATCCAGGGCATCGGGGCCCCGGGACATGAGTTGCTGGGCGAGGAGATGGCCCTTGACGGCTTCGATACTGTCGATCAGGTCCTGGCTGCGCAGCAACAGCAGCTTGCAGCTGGACAGGCGTTTCTCGAAGAGATTCTTTTCTCTGGCCAGTGACTTGCGCTTGCGAACCACCTCGGGAGGTTCTGTCTGCTGGGGTTCGCCGAGACTGGCGAGATCCTTGTCGATCTTAGCTTCTCCAGCCTCTGCCATGTCAATACATTGGCGAGCAGCGGCGCGGATGGGGGCAACCTGCTTCAGCCAGTCATTCAGCGTCCCGACATCGCTGCCGTGAAATTTCTTCAGCCCCTTTTCCAGCTTATTGAGCAGCTTGCTGGCCTGTGCGACATCCAACTCCCCAGCCGGGCTTTCTTGCCCCCACGCCGCGGCCGGCAGCAGCAACCCCGAGAGCAGCACAACAAGGGCAGAGAGCCTGGAAAAGCGGAAAAGGAGTTGCATATCATCCTACGCTGGGGTTCGACTGTGGGCGCCAGGGGCGCAGCGCTTTGGCAAAGCATACCGCACCTCTTTCCCAGGGATCCAGCTGCATGGCGCCTGGGGAAAAGTGGACAGGGGCCAATGATGGACAAGCCAGAACAGACTAAGACAATCGATAACAAAGCCTCATTCAGAGGTCGCAGAACGCATTACAAAGAGCGGTCTGGCCACAGCACGCAACATGCTGGGCCAGGCCTGGGTTCTATTGGCGCAGGCGCACCCTTCACAACAACATGGCCAGCCCCATGACGACCGTCACCAGGCCAAAGATGAACACCAGCCAGTCGCCACCCTGGATGCCCCGTTCCAGGGTGGCGTGCTCTGGCTGCTGCGGGTCGTAGTAAACCTGGACCTCAGCGCCAAGCGGGTACTTCTCCACATAACTGGCGGCAAATTCCGGGGTCGGCGTGGTGCCAGCGGGGAAGTCCAGGATTTTGCGGTAGGCAACGTCCTGCACGGTGTAGCTGTATTCGATATGCGGCAGCAGATCGTCTTCGACCGAGGCGGGCGCGGAGACTTCGATGCGCCCCGTCACGGCGGGCCAGCGCATTTTCTTGCGCGCCCGGGCAATAAGCAGCCACCCCCAGAGGGTGGCGATCAACCCGGAGACGATGAACAGTCCGATGATGATGGCATAGGTGTTGAACATGGAGAACTCCTGACTCAGCTTTACGCGGGAAACACAACTATGGCCTCATTGCCTGGCGCCGGGAGGCGTGCCTTGGCGCCGGAACAGGTCGTTGCGGCGGCTCACCAGACGGTCGAGAAACAGCAGGCCATCGAGATGGTCGATTTCATGCTGCGCCACACGGGCCTCGAAGCCCTCCATGTGATAACGCTGTGCCTGGCCACACTCATCCAACGCCTCCACCGTCACCCGCTCGGCGCGGATCACGTTGCCGGTGTAATCCGGCACCGAGAGGCAACCTTCACGCCCCACGGCGTAGCCCTCCCACGCGCTGATCTCGGGATTGATGAGCACCAGGCGCCCATGGTGCATGATATTTTTGCGCGCCGAGGCATCGACGATGACGATGCGCTGGGCGCGGCCCACCTGGGGGGCGGCAATACCCACCGCCGCCGGTCCAGCGCGCATGGTCTGCTCCAGGTCGGCGATGAAACGAAGCAGCGCCTCATCGATGTGCTCCACTGGCTGCGCCTGCGCCTTAAGGCGTGGATCCGGCCAGGTGAGGATGTCCAGTACCGCCATGGCCTGCTCAGCCAATGAGGGTATCGATTGGCGAGAGGCTGGCCTCGATGCCGTCTCTGGCGACGACTTCCAGGGCCGAGCGCAAGGCCTCGATGCCTTCCCGGGCCTGTCCCTCGATATGCATGATATAGAGGGGCTGTTCCTCGCTACCCGCCACGTCGGATTCGAGATTGAGGATGTTGAGGCCCGCCTCGGCCAGGGCACCAGTGACCTGGGCCACGATGCCGGCGCGGTCGGCACCCGCCACCGTGATACGCACATCCGGCTCCACATGCTGGTGCAGGCCACCCTCGATGCGGTCGATATGCAGATGCAGCCCCAGGGAATCGCACACTGGCTCCACCACTTCCCGCAGCGCCTTGGCCGTGCCCTGGAACTGCACCATGAGCATGATGGTGAAATTGCCGCCGAGGCGCATCATGGATGCCTCTCCCAGGTTGCAGCCACCCTCATAGAGGGCATGGCTGAGGTGGGCCACGATGCCCGGACGGTCCTTGCCCACCACGGTCAGCATGTACCAGTGCTGCTTGCCTTGTTTCGTCATGAATGGCTCTCCCTTTGGCGGGTGATGAGTGATGGGTGATGGGTGATGGGTGATGAGTATGAGTAGTGAATAACGAGGCAATGAAGGAACGCGGTTCTTTCCATTACGCATGACTCATCACGCATTACCTCTCGTTCATGTCAGCCATAACACCCCATTTCTCGTACTTCCTCAAGTGCCACCTTGTCTTCAATGCAAAGTCGAATGAGCAATGTATATCACCACTACGCCCGCTGCAATCAGTGCCAGCTGCTGGGCGGTGGCTGCAGGCTCAAGGCGTTTGTGGAGGCCGGGAATGAGATCTGCCACAGCGATATAGATGAAGCTGGCGGCGGCCACGGCGAGAATATAGGGCAGGGCCTGGCGGGCGTCACCCAGACTGTAATAGGCCAGCACACCGCCGACGATGGTGGCCAGGCTGGAGAGCAGGTTGTAGGCCAGGGCGCGAGCGCGGCTGAAACCGCTGTAGAGCAGCACTGCGAAATCGCCCACTTCCTGGGGAATCTCATGGGCCGCCACGGCCAGCGCGGTGACGATGCCGAGGTGGATGTCGGTGAGAAAGGCGGCGGCGATCAGTATGCCGTCCACGAAATTGTGCAGGCCGTCACCCAGCAGAATCAGCATCCCGGCGGCCTTGTTCGCCCCCGCGCCTGCGGCGCTATCCGCCGTCTCGGGGAGATGGGCCTCGCATTCCGTGGCATGGCAATGGCGCCACAGCACGGTCTTCTCCAGCAGGAAGAAACCCAGCACCCCCAGCAGCACGGTGAACGTCACATCGTGGACATCGCTGACGGTGTCGTCGGTGATGGCATGGGGCAACAGGGCCAGAAAGGCGGTCCCCAGCAGGGCGCCGATGGCGAAACTGATGAAATGAGGCAGCAGCCGCTCCCGCCAGGCAAGGGGCAGCACGAGAAACACTGCAGCGGCCATGACACTGAGGACACCCCCCAGGAGGCAGAACAGGATGATCCAGCCCAGCAGGTTCACAATGGGTGGTCGATGGCCCGTTGCAGCACTGCCATCACATCCTGATGCCCGTACTTGCGCGCCCAGCTCATGGCGGTCTCCCCGTCCTTGTTGCGGGCATTGACATCGGCGCCGCTGGCCAGCAGCAGTTCCACCACCGCCAGACGCCCCTGGCGGGCGGCGCGCATCAGCGCGGTGTGGCCATCACGGGCCTGATGATTGACATCGGCGCCGCGCTCCAGGAGCAACTCCACAATGCCGCGGTGCCCCAGGTAGGCGGCGACCATGAGAGGACTGAGGCCGTTTCTGTTTTGGCCGTTGACATCGGCCCCCCGATCCAGCAACAGCTGAATGAGGCCGGGATCGTCCTCCATGGGCATGATGGTCAAGGCCGTATTGCCCATGCGGTCCACGTCATTGACATCGGCCCCCCGTTCCAGCAAGGCGCGGGTCAACTCGGGATAGCTGCCCGAGACCGCCAGCATCAACGGCGTCACGCCCAAGTCGCCCTTGGCATTGACATCGGCCTGCTTCTCCAGGAGGCGTTCGGCCACCTCCAGGTAGCCCTTGCGGATCGCCACCGCCAGCACCGGATCATCGGCACGGTTGCGGGCATTGACATCGGCGCCCTGCTCGATGAGCGTCAGGGCCTGCTGCACATCGCCCTGGTCCAGCGCCACCACCAGTGGCGGCTGACTGCAGGCGCCCAGCAGCAGGATCAACAGGCCGCTGAGGGCGATTCGGGTTGAGCTGTACATCTTCATCCTCGTTGCTTGCAAAGGAACCCCCCCTCTTTTTTCAAAGGGTGGCGTCCCCGATCAATCTGTCTCTGTGATAGTCGCGATTCCCTGTGCGATAAAAGGGGGGGAGATGCGCCCAGGGAACAGCGGAAGGGCAATTGTACATGATTACGCCCCTTCTTCCTCCATCCAGATGAGGGTCGCCATGCGGCCGGTCGGGCCATCGCGGCGGTAGGAAAAAAACTCCCTCTCTTCGTGCCAGGTGCAGCGGCCACCGCCGTAGACCCGATGCACACCGCAGGCAGCGAGGCGCTGGCGCGCCAGGGCATAGAGATCGGCATGCCAGCGTCCCGCAACCCCGGGGACGAAGGCTGCGGCCGCCGCCGGATCATGAGCGACGAAGGCCTGGCGCACTTCCTCCCCCACCACAAAGGCCGCCGGGCCGATGGCCGGTCCCAGCCAGGCAAGAAATTCATCCCCTGCCACCGCCAGTGTCGCCAGGGCCTGCTCGACGATCCCGGCCGCCAGCCCGCGCCAGCCGCAATGGAGGGCTGCCACGCTGTAGCCATGCCGGTCACAGAGCAGCAGCGGCAGGCAATCCGCCGTCAGCACGGCGCACACCACGCCGGGGTCACGGGCAAAAGCGCCGTCCGCGCTGACGCCTGCCGCCGCTTGGGCAGCATCCACCAGCACCGTGCCATGAACCTGTTGCAGCCAAAGGGGCTGCGCCGGCAGGCCAGCCAGATGGCGCAGCCGCTGGCGGTTGACGACGACTGCCGCCGGATCATCGCCCACGTGACAGGCAAGATTGAGGGAATCATAGGGCGGGCGGCTGCAACCGCCGCCGCGGCAAGTGCTCAAGGCCCGCACCCGGAAGGGCGCCGGCCAGGCAGGAGTCAGGCAGGACAGTGCTTCATGTGCGTTCATCGCCCTGCTCCGCATCGCTGCGCAGCGCCGCCAGCAGCCGCGTCATATCGTCCGGCACAGGCACCTCCCAAGCGAGACGCTCGCCACTGCCGGGATGCTCGATGCTGAGGCTGGCGGCATGCAGCGCCTGGCGCCGGAAGCCGCGCAGCACCGCCTCCAGCTGCGGGGGACAGGCCGGCGGCAGGCGCAGGCGGCCGCCGTAGACGGGATCCCCCACCAGGGGCGAACGGATGTGGGCCATGTGCACGCGGATCTGGTGGGTGCGGCCGGTTTCCAGCATCACCCTGATATAGGTGTGGGCACGAAAACGCTCCAGCACCCGGTAATGGGTCAGCGCTTCGCGGCCGTCCTCGCGCACCGCCATCCGGGTGCGCTGCACCCGGTGGCGGCCGATGGGCGCCGTGATGCTGCCGCCGGCGGTCATCACGCCGTTGACCACGGCCCGGTATTCGCGCTGGAAACTGCGCGCCTGGATCTGCGCCGTGAGACTGTGCTGGGCGCTGAGGGTGCGGGCCACCACCAGCAGCCCGCTGGTGTCCTTGTCGAGACGGTGGACGATGCCGGCGCGGGGCACTGCCGCCAACTCGGGGGCATGATGCAGCAGGGCGTTGAGCAGTGTCCCCTCGCGGTTGCCGGCGCCGGGATGCACCACCAGTCCCGCTGGCTTGTTGATGACCAGCAGGACCTCATCCTGGTAGACGATGTCCAGGGGAATGGCCTCGGCCTGAGAACTCGTCTCCGCCTGCAACTCGGCGCAGATCACCACTGTTTCACCGCCACGCACCTTGTCGCGGGGCCGCGGCCTCTCGCCATCGACGAGCACCTGTCCCTCGCGGATCCACTGTTGCAGGCGGGCCCGCGAGAAATCAGGAAACAGGCAGGCGAGCGCCTTGTCGACCCGCTGCCCGGCCAGGGCCTCGGGAATCTGTCCGTTGAGCCGCTGCAGCGGCAGTGCTTCAGGTTCGCTCATGGCATATTTTGTCTTTGGCAATGAATCTGTTCATAATGGCGCTAAAGGTTGCGGCACTGCCTGGGATGACGAGGAACCCTGCCGTGGCAGGTCAAGCAACGATGCCCAGGAGAGCCGGCAGACATGACTCCATCGATCAAAACAGTCATCTTAACATCCTTGATCCTGTTGCTGCTGGCCTCCTGCGCCACATCCCGGCAATCTCCACCGCCCGCTGGCGACGACCCCGGCAAGCAACTGTACGATGCCGGCCGGGCGGCCCTCCTGGAACGGGACTACCCGCAAGCCATCGACCGTTTCCGCACCCTGGTGGCATTGCATCCCGATACTGCATTCACTCCCCAGGCGCGCATGGAACTGGCCTACAGCTACTACAAGCTCGGTGACGCCCTGTCCGCTATCGCCGCTGCGGAACGCTTCATCCGCGATTACCCGAACCACCCCACTGTCGACTACCTTTATTATCTGAGGGGACTGGCCGCCTATGAACACAGCATTGCCTTTCTGGAACAGCAGGCCCAGGAGGATGAACCGGCGACGCCCCCCCTGGCAGCGCTGACGCTGCAGTATTTCAACACCCTCATCGAGCGTTTTCCCGCCAGCAAGTACAGCGCAGATGCCCGCTCACGGCTGGCCCATCTGCAGGACGGACTTGCGCGCATCGAAGTGCAACGGGCAAAGCGCGCCCTGGCACGAGGGGATTATGCCAGTGCCAGCCTCCATGCCCGGGCAGTAATGGAAAAATATCCCGAGTCCCTCCACAGCCGGCAAGCCGCGGCGCTGGCCGATATGAGCAGCCGGGCATTGCAGCCGTCCGCGGCGGCGGCCGGCGCATTGCTGGACAGCACTGCTGCGGACAGCGCCAACACCCCGCCCCCGCCGAGCGATGATCATCCGCCCGCCCGGACCAGCAGGCCACCGCAGAAACCGCTGGCGCCCATGGCCGAGACCCGCGCCGCGGAAGTCGCCATACGGCAGCAGACCGCTGATGACGGCCCCCATGGGGAAGACTGGCTGCTGGCACAGGAGGCCAACGCCTTCACCTTGCAACTGCTGGGCACCGGCAAGCGCCAGGCCCTGCTGGCATTCATCGAGCGTCACGCATTGCGGGACCAGGCCGCCTATTTCTCCACCGAACGTGAAGGCCGTCCCTGGTATACCCTGGTCTACGGCATCTATCCGGACCGTCGCTCGGCGCAGGCCGCAGCCGCGGCGCTGGCCGAGAAGCTGCGCGCCCTGCATCCGTGGACACGCAGCCTGGGCAGTATCCAGGCTGTCATCCGCGCTGCCCGTCAGGCGGCAGCGCGCCCCTGACGGAGGCCCGCAGTGAGGCAAAATCGTCTATAATGACGCTTTTTCACGAGCGCCCCGAGCCATGCCAAAACTGCCTGTCATTCTCTTGCTGCTGAGCACTCTGCTGGGCGGCTGCGCCACCCGTGACAAGACCCAGGAAGACTTGAGCAGCGCCGCCATCCTCTATCAGGAGGGCAAGGTGGCGCTGGAGGGTGGCTATTATGAAACCGCCATCGAAAAATTCGAGCAACTGGAGGCGCGTTACCCCTTCGGCGAATATGCCCAGCAGGCGCAGCTGGACATGGCCTATGCCTACTACAAGTCCGACAACCCGGCATCGGCCGTAGCCGCAGCGGAACGTTTCCTCAGGACCTATCCCCGCCACCCCCACGCAGACTATGCCTATTACATCCGCGGTCTGGCCAATTTTGACGTGGGCAGGGACTCCATCGACAAACTGCTGCAGGAGGACCCGGCGCGCCGCGACCCGCGCCCGGCGCGGGATGCCTTCCGCTACTTCGCGGAACTGGTGGAACGCTACCCGGACAGTCCTTATGCCGTGGATGCCATGCAGCGCATGATCTATCTGCGCAATTTCCTGGCGCGCCACGAGCTGCATGTGGCCAGATTCTATATGCTGCGCGGCGCCTACGTCGCCGCCCTCAACCGCGCCAAAAACGTGCTGGAGACCTACTATCAGACCACGGCCACGCCGCAGGCCCTGGGCCTCATGATCGAGGCCTACGACAAGCTGGGACTGAAACAGCTGGCGGCAGAAACCCGTCAGGTACTGGAACTGAATTATCCCGATCAGCTGCAGAAGGGGACATAAGCCATGTGGGACTTCTTCGAAACGGTGCGCCATCGCCACTCCATCCGCAGTTACCGCAGCAACCTGCCGGTGGAGGCGGACAAACTGCACGCCATCCTGGAAATGGCCTGTGCCGCCCCCTCTGCCGGTGACCTGCAGTCCTACCGGATCTTCGTGGTCAACGAGGCTAGCACACGGGCGGCGCTGCGCCAGGCGGCCGGGGACCAGGAGTTCATCTCACAGGCGCCGGTGTGTCTGGTGTACTGTGCCGACACCCAGCGCGCGGCCGCGCGCTTCGGCCTGCGCGGGGAACGGCTCTATGCCCTCCAGGATGCCACCATCGCCGCCGCCTACAGCCAGCTGGCCATCGTGGCCGCCGGCATGGCCTCCACCTGGGTGGGCGAATTCGACGAGGCGGCGGTGGGCGAGCTCCTGCATCTGGAGCAGGACCTGCTGCCCATCGCCCTGCTCAGCGTGGGCTATCCCGCCGAACTGCCGGTGCCGACACCGCGCCGGCGCCTGGACGAGGTGGTCCGGCACTTTCCAGACTGAGCCCCGTCAAGCCCTGACACCTCATAAGGCGTCGCGATTCTCCTCGCCGGTGCGTATCCGCACCACACGCTGCACATCGGTGACGAAGATCTTGCCGTCGCCGATCTTGCCGGTGCGGGCCGCCGAGGTAATGGCCTCGACGCAGGCATCCAGCTTGTCCTCAGGGATTGCCACCTCGATCTTCACCTTGGGCAGGAAATCCACCACGTACTCCGCGCCGCGATAGAGTTCGGTATGCCCCTTTTGCCTGCCGAAACCCTTGACCTCCAGCACGGTCATGCCGGTAATGCCGATTTCCGACAGCGCCTCGCGCACGTCATCCAGCTTGAAGGGTTTGATCACCGCTTCCACTTTCTTCATCGTTGGTTTCTCCATTGGGTCGTTGGTTCTTTTTCTACGCCACACTGTTGAGGAGCGATAAGTAATGAGTGATGAGTGATGCAAACAACTTCCTATCTTCACTCATCACTCACTCCATCCAATCTCGCCACCCCGAAGTGATGGGATAACGCCGGTCGCGGCCAAAGGCGCGTCGGGTGATACGCACCCCGGGCGGCGCCTGGCGGCGCTTGTATTCGTTGCGGTTCACCATGGCCACCACGCGTCCCACTGTCTCCCGCGGGTAACCGGCCGCCACGATTTCGGTGGGACTGCGGTCCTGCTCGATATACATTTCCAGGATCGGATCCAGGATTTCATAGGGCGGCAGGGAATCCTCATCCTTCTGACCGGGCGCCAGTTCCGCAGAGGGCGGCCGCTCCAGGACCCGTTGCGGAATGACCGCAGCGATCCCGTTGCGGTAGTGGGCCAGGCGGTACACCATGGTCTTGGGCACATCCTTGATGGGTGCAAAGCCGCCCGCCATGTCGCCATAGAGCGTCGCATAACCCACTGCCAGTTCGCTCTTGTTGCCAGTGGTCAGCACCATTTTGTGCTTCTTGTTGGAGATGGCCATGAGGATGATACCACGGCAGCGGGCCTGGATATTTTCCTCGGTGGTGTCGAAGGGCGCGCCGGCGAACTCCTCCTCGAGGGCACCGAGAAAGGCCTGAAAGGGCGGCTCGATGGAAATGACCTGATGTGCCACCCCCAGTGCCTCGCATTGGGCACGGGCATCATCCACGCTCATTTGGGCGGTGTAACGGGAGGGCATCATCACCGCCTCCACCCGTTGCGCACCGATGGCATCCACGGCAATGGCCAGGGTCAGCGCCGAATCGATGCCGCCGGAAAGGCCGATCACCACACCCGGAAAGCGGTTCTTTTCGATATAGTCGCGCACCCCAAGGACGATGGTCTGGTAGATCTCCGCCTCCAGCGGCGGCAGCTGGGCCACCTCAGCGGCACAGGGCGTCACGCCCACCGCGGCATCATAGTCGAAATCCACCGGGATCAGTTCTTCCCGCAGCGCCGCTGCGCGCTGGGTAAGGCGGCCGTCGGCGGCCATGACAAAGGACTCGCCATCGAAAACCAGTTCGTCCTGACCACCCACCAGATTGACATAGGCCAGCGGCACCCGGCATTCCCGTACCCGCTGGGACACCACCTCCTCCCGTTCGCGGCCCTTGTCGATGTGATAGGGCGAGGCGTTGAGATTGATCACCAGACGGGCGCCGGCCGCCACCGCCGCCGCCACCGGCTCGGGCTGCCAGACATCCTCGCAGATGGTGATACCCACCGGCACCCCCTTGAGGTCCACCACCAGAGGGGCGCTGCCGGCCGTGAAATAGCGCTTCTCGTCGAATACGCTGTAGTTGGGCAGCAGATGTTTGTCATAGCGGGCGGCCAGCCGGCCGTCACGGAGCAGACAGGCGGCATTGTACATGGCGCGCCCCTCCTTGAAGGGCAGCCCGAGCAGCACGTCGATGCCGCTGAGGCGCCGACACAGGCCCTGCAGAGTCTGCAGGGCCTGCTCCGCAAAGGCGGGGCGCAACAGCAGATCCTCCGGCGGATAACCGGTCAGCGCCAACTCCGGAAAGACGATGCAGTCGGCGCCCAACTCGTCGCGCGCCCGGCCCACGGCCGCAACGATACGCTCGGCGTTGCCGGCGATATCACCCACCATAAAATCAAGCTGGGCCATGACGATGCGCAGTCGTGTGGTCACGGCGCGGGGATTTCTCTTCCTGGATACATGGCGGATAACGATAACATCCGGCGCGGGGTTTCTCTACCCGGAGGCGAGGGGTGAAGGGGTGTGGCCCGACTCTTCGTAGTATGCCACCTGGCGATGTATTCTGGTGGGCGGTGCCCACGATCCTAATGTAGGGTGGATGAGGTGCGCAGTGCGTAATCCACCATGGTAGGCACTGTCCACCAAATCATGGCAGGGCGCGCAGCGCCCCTCAACCCCTTGTATCTTGTTATCTTGCGCCTTGTATCTTTCCCCTTCAGTTCGCCAGGCGCAGGCGACTGGCGCGCACCAGCTCCAGGAATTTTGCGGCAGACACCGGGGGGCTGAAGTAGTTGCCCTGGGCGAGAAAACAGCCCTTTTCCAGCAGGGCATTCAGTTCCTGGCCATTTTCCACGCCTTCGGCAACGACGCCCAGATGCAGGCTGCGGGCCATGGCGATGATGGCCGTGGTGATGGCTGCATTGGCGGGATCACGGTCTATGTGGTGGATGAAGGATTTGTCGATCTTGAGGGCATCCACAGGGAGATGTTTCAAGCAACTGAGGGAAAAGGCCCCGGAACCGAAGTTGTCGATGGAGATGGAGACCCCCATGGATTTCAGCTTGTGGAGGGCAGCGCCATTGGACTCCGCAGATTCCATCATCAGGCCCTCGTTGAGTTCCACCTCCAGATATCTGGCCTCCATATCATTGTCCGCCAGGGCCTCGCCAATCACCCGCGGCAGATCCGGGTGGCGCAACTGCCGGGAGGAGAGGTTGACCCCCAGGCGCACGGCGGGCAAACCCGCCTCGCGCCACTGCCGGTGCTGTGCGCAGACGCTCCTGATGAGCCACTCCCCGATGGGAACGATGAGCCCCGTCTCTTCTGCCACGGAGATGAAATCGCGCGGCACCAGGAGACGTTCGCCATTACCCGGCCGCCAGCGCAGCAGCACCTCGGCAGCGACCACTTCCTGACTCTGGATGCGAAACTGGGGCTGGTAATACACCACCATTTCGTCGCGCTTCAGGGCATGGTGCAGATTACGCTCCATCTGCAGGCGGCGCCGGGCCCGCTCGCCCATAATGGTGAGGTAGAACTGATAATTGTTGCGTCCCTGTTCCTTGGCATGATACATGGCGGTATCGGCATTCTTTAGCAAGGTCTCTGCATCGCGGCCATGGCCGGGAAACAGGGCGATGCCGATACTGGTGCCCACGAACAACTCATGGTGGTCGAGCACGAAGGGCTGCCCCATGACGTGGATGATCTTGCGCGCCACGGCCTCCACATCCTCCATACGCTCCACCCGCTCCTGGATCACGGTGAATTCGTCGCCGCCGAGACGGGCGATGACGTCGCTGGTGCGCACGCAGCCCTGCAGGCGCTGGGCCACCAGCCGCAACAGGCTGTCGCCCACGTCGTGACCAAGGGTGTCATTGATCACCTTGAAGTTGTCCAGGTCGAGGAACATCAGGGCCACGGTCTGGCCATTGCGGCCGGCCCTGAAGAGCGCCTTGTCGAGGAGTTCCCGGAACAGGGTGCGGTTGGTCAGGCCGGTGAGCTCGTCATAACAGGCGAGCTGCATCAGGTGGTCCTTTTCCCTCTTGTGCTCGATGGCGTAGCGGATGGAGCGGACCAGCAGAAAACCGTCTCCCTGCCATTTCACCAGAAAGTCCTGAGCGCCGGCCTGCACCACCTGCAGGGCAAGGTTTTCGTCGATGATCTTGCTGAGGGCGACGATGGCCGCATGGGGCGCCGTCTCGATGATTGGGGCAATGGCCTCCAGACCGCTGCCGGCGGCCGGCGACACATCCAGCAGCACGGTATCGAAATGATCCTCGCGCAGACGGCGCAGGCCTTCGGCCAGGCAATCCACATGCTCCAGCTGGAACCTGCCGTTGCCGGCCTCGGCGAGCAACTGGCGCGCCTGACGGGCATCGGCAGGATCCTTCTCGATCAACAGCACTCTGACAGATTTATATTTCATGGTGACAGTCTTGTCTTTTTATTGTTGCCCAACCGCCTGCTGTGCCGATCAAAAATCGGGCGATAATATCGCCGCCAACGGCACACTGTCAAAAGAATCCAGTGCCTGTGCACTGGTGACAGATCATGGTTCAGCTTGTGAGGTCCGGGCCTTGCGGCCCACCAGGCAGGTCATGCAGTCCCTTTTGCTCAAGATGGCCGGGGCAGGCTCCGCGGCGCCCAAAAATATATCGACACGCGGGGAGGCATACTTGAACAAAAGAGGAGTGAGCATCCTTGCCTCAGAACAACAACTTTTCAATCAGCGGCTTGCCATAATCCCTTGCAAAAGCCCCTGCGACCGGCGCCAGGGAGGCGCCGGTCAGCCGGCAGAAGACGGCTCAGAACGGGATGTCGTCGTCAAAATCGTCGAAGTTGCCGGCAGTGGCTGGCTGCTGCTGCCGGGATGCCGGAGCAGCGCTCTGGGACGGCGACTGATCAAATGCAGCGGCACCGCCTCCGCCACGGCTGTCCAGCATCTGCATCTCACTGGCAATGATTTCCGTGGTATAGCGATCGGCGCCGGTGTTCTTGTCCTGCCACTTGCGCGTGCGCAGGCTGCCCTCGATATAGACCTTGGAACCCTTCTTCAGATATTCCCCGACAATTTCAGCCAGGCGATTATAAAACACCACAGTATGCCACTCGGTGCGTTCCTGGCGCTCACCGGTCTGCTTGTCCTTCCAGGACTCGGAGGTTGCCACTGTCACGTTGGCAACCGCGCCGCCACTGGGCATATAACGCACTTCCGGATCGCGGCCGAGATTGCCGATCAGGATCACCTTGTTTACGCCTCTTGCCATCTTGCTCTCCTCGTATAAGTTGATAGATCGAATGCCTGGAGGTCTCAGGCACGGTCCTGCTTGCCGACGGCGCCGTCACTGATCCCGGCGGCTTGGGGGTCGGCACCATTGTTGGCCGCCGTGGCGTCCTGCGCAACCATGGCCACAGAGCCATCTGTCCCGGGCTCCTGCACCACCTCATCCAGGGCCGCCGCATCAACCACCTCGCTGTCCACCTTGAGATAGACCACGCCTTCATCCACGGCGCAATTGGCCTCCACCACGCCTGCCATGGACAGCAAGCGTTTTTCCAGCAACACCGCTTGGGCCGGATCCAGCCGGCCGAAGCGGATCATGCGGCTGCTGACATAACGCGGGGCGCTCATGGAGCGGGCCAGCAGCAGCCACAACAGGGCCGCCAGTGCACAGGCACCGAACACGCCGGCCACACCATAATGGCCATAGAGGACGCCGCCCAGCACCCCGCCCACGAAGGCACCGAGAAACTGGGAGGTTGAGTATACACCCATGGCCGTCCCCTTCTTGTCCGCCGGCGCGAATTTGGCAATCAACGATGGCAGCAGCGCCTCCAACACATTGAAAGCCATGAAAAACACCAGCAGAAACAGGACCACCGCCGCGAGGCTCTGATGGAGCAGCATCAAGCCCAGCTGGGCCACGGCAGTAAGCAGCACCGCCAGCAGGAACACCTGCTTGATGCGACGCCGCTTCTCGGCAACGATCACCAGGGGCACCATCAGCACCAGGGACAGCAGCAGAATGGGCAGATAGACATAGCCATGGCTGTTGGCGGCAATGCCCGCCTCGTCGCGCAGGGCGAAGGGCAATGCCACGAAACTGGCAGTCAGCATCAGATGGAGGGTGAAGATGCCCAGGTCCAGACGCAGCAGGTCGGGGTTCCTGAGTACCGCCTTGAAATAGGCCGGCACTGGTTCGGTATCGCGGTGAAAACTGCTGTGCGCCACCCGCGGCACCCCGAAGTGCAGCAGGGCAATCCCCCCCAGGGCCAGCACCGCGGTCAGCCAGAAGATGCCGGGCACGCTGATCCAGCTGTAGAGGATGGGTCCCAGGGCCAGGGACAGGGCGAAGGACAGGCCGATGCTCATGCCGATTACGGCCATAGCCTTGGTGCGGTGCTCCTCGCGGGTCAGATCCGCAGTCAGCGCCATCACTGCCGCCGCAATGGCGCCGCTGCCCTGCAGGGCGCGGCCGATGATGATACCGCTGAGGCTGTCGGCGGTGGCGGCCACCACGCTGCCCGCCGCGAACAGCAGCAGCCCGCCGGTGATGACCGGCTTGCGGCCGATGCGGTCGGAGAGCATCCCGAAGGGGATCTGCAGAAGGGCCTGGGTCAGGCCATAGATGCCAATGGCCAGGCCGATGAGCACCGGGTCCGGCCCCTCTTCCAGGGTCTCCGCATAGAGGGCAAAGACGGGCAGGATCATGAACAAGCCCATCATGCGCAAAGAAAAAATGCCCGCCAGGGAAAACGCCGCGCGGCGCTCCTCGGGTGTCATGCCATCTTCTTTCATATTTCGATCATTTTGCCTTGCTGCAGTGAAAAGGATTATATTAACAGGTTACCAAGCCGAACGATAACAAAGCCACCCCCGGCAAGTCGCCGGGCGGGCGCCCCGCAACACTTTGTTATCGTTCGACTTAGTCCCTCTGCTGTAGGAATCGCGCATGGAATCCATACATATCCGGGGTGCCCGCACCCACAACCTGAAAAACATCGATCTCGATCTGCCCCGCGGCAAGCTGATCGTCATCACCGGCCTGTCCGGCTCCGGCAAATCCTCACTGGCCTTCGACACCATCTATGCGGAGGGCCAGCGCCGCTATGTGGAGTCACTGTCCAGCTACGCCCGCCAGTTTCTCTCCATCATGGAGAAACCGGACGTGGACCATATCGAGGGCCTGTCGCCGGCCATCTCCATCGAGCAGAAGACCATCTCTCACAACCCGCGCTCCACGGTGGGCACGGTCACCGAGATCTACGACTATCTGCGCCTGCTGTTCGCCCGCGCCGGCCTCCCGCGCTGCCCGGAACACCATACGCCCCTGGAGGCGCAGACCGTCAGCCAGATGGTGGACCAGATCCTGCAACTCCCCGCGGACAGCAAGCTGCTGCTGCTGGCGCCGGTGGTCAGCGCCCGCAAGGGTGAGCATCTGCAATTGCTGGACAATCTGCGCAGCCAGGGCTATATCCGGGCACGCATCGACGGCCAGGTGACGGATCTGGACCAGGTCCCGCCCCTGGACCTGCAGAAAAAACACACCATAGAGGTCATCGTCGACCGCCTCAAGGTGCGTCCTGACATCCAGCAGCGCTTGGCGGAATCCCTGGAGACCGCCCTGCAACTCAGTGAGGGCATGGTGCGCATCGCCTTCATGGATGAGCCCGAGCAGGGAGAGTTGCTGTTCTCGGCCAAGTACGCCTGCCCCCAGTGCGGCTACAGCCTGGCGGAACTGGAGCCGCGCCTGTTCTCCTTCAACAATCCAGCCGGCGCCTGTCCCACCTGCGACGGCATCGGCGCCATCCAGTTCTTCGACCCCGGGCGCGTGGTACTGCATCCGGAACTGAGCCTGGCGGCGGGCGCGGTGCGCGGCTGGGACCGGCGCAACAGCTACTACTCCCGGCTCATTGCGGCCCTGGCCACCCATTACGGCTTCGATGTGGAGACCCCCTACCAGGAACTGCCTGAGGCGATCCGCCAGATCATCCTCTATGGCAGCGGCGAGGACATCATCGAGTTTCACTATCAGGGCGAGGGCGGCCGGGAACGCACCCGCCGCCACCCCTTCGAGGGGATCATCCCCAACATGGAGCGCCGCTACCGGGAGACCGAATCCAACATCGTGCGCGAGGAACTGGCCAAGTTCCTCAGCCACAAGCCCTGCCCCGACTGCCAGGGCACGCGCCTGCGGCGCGAGGCGCGCCATGTCTTCATCGCCGACAAGACCCTGCCCGAAGTGGCCGGACTGCCGGTGGGCCAGGCCCTGGCCTTCTTCCGGGAACTGACGCTGAGCGGCAAGCGCGGCCAGATCGCCGCCAAGATCGTCAAGGAAATCGACCAGCGCCTGGCCTTCCTGGTGAACGTGGGACTGGACTACCTGACCCTGGACCGCTCCGCCAACACCCTGTCGGGCGGCGAGACCCAGCGCATCCGGCTGGCCAGCCAGATCGGGGCCGGCCTGGTGGGCGTCATGTACATCCTCGACGAACCGTCCATCGGCCTCCATCAGCGCGACAATGCCCGCCTCCTGGAGACCCTCACCTATCTGCGCGATCTGGGCAATACGGTGATCGTGGTGGAACATGACGAGGAGGCGATCCGCAGCGCCGACCATGTGGTGGACATCGGCCCCGGCGCCGGCGTCCATGGCGGCCGCATCATCGCCCAGGGCACGCCCGCGGAAATCGCCGCCAATCGCGACTCCCTCACCGGGCGCTACCTGAGCGGCGCCCTGGCCATCGAGTTGCCCGGCCGGCGGGTCCCCGTCGATCCCCAGCGCCTGTGCCGCATCGTCGGCGCGCGCGGCAACAATCTGAAGGGCGTCACCGCGGAAATCCCGGCGGGCCTCATGACCTGTGTCACCGGCGTCTCGGGCTCGGGCAAGTCCACCCTCATCAACGACACCCTCTACCGCCATGCCGCGCGCACCTTCTACGACAGCGGCGAGAACCCCGCGCCCTGCGACGAGATCCAGGGCATGGACCTGTTCGACAAGGTGGTCAATATCGACCAGAGCCCCATCGGCCGCACCCCGCGCTCCAATCCCGCCACCTATACCGGCCTGTTCACCCCCATCCGCGAACTGTTCGCCGCCACCCCCGAGGCGCGCATGCGCGGCTATACGCCGGGGCGCTTCAGCTTCAACGTCAAAGGCGGGCGCTGCGAGGCCTGCAAGGGGGATGGTGTGATCAAGGTGGAGATGCACTTCCTGCCGGACATCTATGTACCCTGCGACGTGTGCCGGGGCCGCCGCTACAACCGGGAAACCCTGGAGATCGGCTACAAGGGGCGGAACATCCACCAAGTGCTGGAGATGCCGGTGGAGGAAGCGCGCGAATTCTTCAGCGCCGTACCGGTGATCAGCCGCAAGCTGCAGACTCTGATGGATGTGGGGCTGTCCTACATCAAGCTGGGACAGAACGCCACCACGCTCTCCGGCGGTGAGGCCCAGCGGGTCAAACTATCGCGAGAACTTGCAAAACGGGATACCGGCCGCACTTTATATATACTGGACGAACCTACTACAGGCCTGCATTTCCACGATATCCAGCAGCTGCTGCAGGTGCTGCAGCGCCTACGGGACCATGGCAATACCATCGTCATCATCGAGCACAACCTGGATGTCATCAAGACCGCGGACTGGATTATCGACCTGGGGCCGGAGGGCGGCGACAAAGGCGGTGAGATCATCACCTGCGGGACGCCGGAGGCCGTCGCCGCCTGCCAGCACTCCCATACCGGCCACTTTCTCAAAGCGGTGCTGGCGACGTCCAATATGGCCGGGCAGCGCCTGGCGCGGGGCGCTTGAGAATCTGCCGCTCCATTATTGTAATATCCACCCACCTACGGCATAGAGGCAACAAAATCATCGCTTGTTCCATTGCTAATCTCAGGCGCTGCTGCGGCCTGCTCCTACTGTGCCTGCTGCCCTGGCAGGGAGCGCTGGCCGAGGATGCCGTCAAGCTGCCGGACATCGGCGCCACGGCCCAGGCCTACCTGTCCAGTGAACAGGAGCGGCGCCTGGGCGAGGCCTTCATGCGCAGCATCCGTAACACCCTCCCCCTGGTCACCGACCCCGAAGTGGATGACTATATCCAGAACCTGGGATACCGGCTGCTGGCCAACAGCGACTTCAGCGGTCAGAAATTCACCTTCTTCGTGGTGAAGTCGCCCGTGATCAATGCCTTTGCCGGCCCCGGGGGACATATCGGCATCCACAGCGGACTGATCCTCATCACCCAGTCGGAGGCGGAACTGGCCTCGGTCATGGCCCATGAAATCGCCCATGTCACCCAGCGCCATATTGCGCGCGCGGTGGAAGCCACCGCCAAGATGAACCTGCCCATGGCTGCGGCCCTCATCACCGCCATCGTCCTGGGCAGGCAGGACGCCAAACTGGGCACTGCGGCCCTGGCCGCAGCCACGGCAGGCAACATCCAGAAACAGATCAATTTCACCCGCAGCAACGAAAAGGAGGCCGACCGCATCGGCGTGCACATCCTCGCCGCCGCGGGCTTCGATCCCCGCAGCATGCCGCTGTTCTTCGCCCGTATGCAGAAGGCCAGCGGCGCCGCGGAAAACCCCCAGTTCGAATTCCTCCGCACCCACCCGGTCACCACCTCGCGCATCGCCGACACCCGCAACCGTGCCGAGCAATTCCCGGCCACCCCGGCGGCAGAGAGCCTCAACTATGAATTGATCAAGGCCAAGCTGGAGGTGTTCACCGCCAAGGACCCCCAGCACAGCGTGGAGTCGTTTGCCGCCCGTCTGCGCAATAAAGCGCAGGCTCCCTCACTCGCCCAGCGCTACGGCTATGCCTTGGCCCTGCTGCGCAGCGGCGATCATGAAGCGGCGCGGGCGACGGCGGAAAAACTCGTCGCCGAGCACCCTGACAAGATTGCCTTTCAGATCCTGCTGGCGCAGACAGAGTTGGCCGGCGGCGACAGGCAACAGGCCCTGCGTCGCTATCAGAACCAACTCAGCCTCAACCCCCTCAACCAGGCCCTGACCCTGCTCTATGCCAAGGCCCTGGTGCAGAGCGGAGAAGCACAGCGGGCAGCCAATCTGCTCAACGAATACCTCCATCAACGACAGGCCTCGCCCCTGCTCTACAGCCTGCTGGCCCAAGCCGAGAACAATGCCGGCCATGTGATATCCGCACACCAGGCGCTGGCTGAATTCTATTATCTGAACGGAGAAACTAGCAGCGCCATCAACCAGCTCAGAATTGCCCTGCGCACGGCCCGCGACAAGGGCAGCGCGCGCACAGCACAGATCGAGGTGCGCCTCAAGAAACTGAAAGAGTTGTTTCTCCTGGAACAGGAACAAAAATAGTCCCGTAGGAAGGGCGGGTGCAGCGCAATCCACCATTGAAGCACGGCAGCGTTGCCTAAGAAGGGGAATCAGCCAGCTTGCTCTTCAGAATCTGCTCATCCAGAGGTTGCAGCAGGTAATCATCGAAACCCAGTGTCTCGCACCGCTGGATCGCCTGCTCCGCTTCACTGGCCGGCGCAACGAGGATGACGCAGCAGCGGCGTTTTTCTTTCTGTGACGCGCGCGCGCCGTGCGCCAGGCTGACAAGACGTGCGGCCTCCTCTTCAGCCACAGTGGCACTGACCAGGATATAGTCATAGCTACGCGCCTCCAGGGCCGAAATCCCCTCCTCGCCATTGCTGGCCACCGTCACACTGAAATCCAGTTCTTCCAACAAGGCAGCATGCCGCTTCTGCTCCTCGGCATCGGGTTCTATGAGCAGCACGCTGCCCTGGTGGTAATGGGGGGCGATCATCAGATTGTGTCGGGTGATCAAGGTCTCTCTGTCATCCTTGCCAAGTTCCAGCACCGCCACGATACAGTTCAGCAACATCTCCTCATCGAAAGGGGTCGTCAAATAGCCGCTGATGCCACTGCGCCGCACCTCTTCACTGTCCCCCCGGTAACCGGTACTGGTGACCATAATCATACGCACACCGGCAATACGGCTGTCACTGCTGATGGCACGCGCCAGCTGCAGGCCATTCATCCCCGGCAGGGTCATATTGAATATCACCATGTCATAGGCTTTGCCATTGGCCACTGCGCTACACAATTCATCCAGGGCATGGGAACCGTCCACCACGCCGCGCACCGTCATCCCGACAGCAGCCATCTGAGCAATCAGTCGCTCACGCCTGACTTCATTGTCATCCACCACCAGGGCGAGGAGCTCCCGCAACTCGCTGTACTCAGCAACACCCTCATCTGCCAAGTGCGCCACCTTCTGGAGCCGTGCGGTGAACCAGAAGGTACTGCCCTTACCCTGGGCGCTCTCCACGGCGATATCGCCCTGCATCATTTCCACCAACTTTTTGCTGATAGCCAGACCCAGGCCGCTCCCCCCATAGTGCCGCGTCAACACTCCAGCCGGCTGGGAGAAGGTCTCAAAGATGCGCTGCTGCTCCTTGGCCGACAGCCCGATCCCGGTATCGCTGACCTCGAAACGCAAGGTCAGGCTGTCTTCCGTCTCCTCCAGCGCCGACACCCGGATGACCACTTCACCGCGGCTGGTAAACTTGACCGCATTATCCACCAGGTTGAGCAGGATCTGCCGCAGCCGAGCCGGATCGCCGCGCAAAGTGCCCGGGATGCCGGGAGGGAAGAGATAGAACAGAGCGAGGCCCTTGCCATGCGCCACGTCGCGCAGGACGTGAATCACTTCATATACCGTGCGATGGATATTGAAGGGAATGTTCTCCAGCGCCAGCTTCCCGGCTTCGATCTTGGAGAAGTCCAGGACATCATTGATGATCGTGACCAGGGACTTGCCGGCCTCCTGGATCCTGTCGACATGCTCCCGCCGCCCACTGTCCAGGGGCGAATCGTGCAACAGACTGCTCATGCTCAATATTTCTTGCAGGGGGGTGCGCAGTTCGTGGCTGACATTGGCAATGAACTCGAACTTGTGACGCGATGACTCCATCACTGCATCCCTGGCTTGTTGCAGTTCCATCTCGTGGCGTTTGCGCTCGGTGATATCGCGGGTAATGCCAATGAACAGATAGCGGCCCTCGATCTGCACCTCGCTGATCTCCACTTCCATGGGAAAGACTGTACCATCCTTGCGCAAGCCCACCACTTCGCGTCCGGAACCAATGATCTTCTTGACGCCGGTTTCGAGATATTCCCGCAGATAGCCGTCGTGCTCCGAATGATAGGGTTCCGGCATGAGGATCTTGACGTTCTCGCCCACCACCTCCTCGGCACGGTAACCGAAGATCTTCTCGGCGGCCGGATTGAACGATTCGATGATGCCCTGCTCATCGATGGTGATGATGCCGTCCAGGGCATTGTTCAATACGGCCTGGACTCGGCGTTTGCTTTCCAACAGTTCGGCAGCGGTGCTCTTGGCCTCGTTGAGAGCGGACTGCTTCTCGGAATAGAGGATGGCCAGGCGCCGGGACATGGTGTTGAAGGAACGTGCTGTCTGGGCCAACTCATCGTTGCCCGCCACCGGCAGCTGATAACCGATGTCACCTGAAGCAATACGCCGCGAAGCATCGCGCAGCACCTTCAATTGGCGGGCGAAATAATTGCCCAGCATGAGGGCGATAAGCAGGCCGATGCCCATTCCGATCATGGAGATGGTTGCCGTCTGCCGGCGCGCCGCCATCATCACATTATCGAGTTCCGTCAGGGAATAACCCAGTTCCACATAGCCCAGGATTTCGCCATCGTCCCTGACCTCGGCCGAGACATCGAACACCCCGTCCTGCACGTCCTCCACCAGGAAATCCTCCCTGAACGGCCGTGCCAGCACCGCAGGATCGCCTACCGCAACGAGCACCTGGTGTTTTTTGCCCCTGATCCTTACATATTCGATGGCGGGCTGGGCGAACACTTCATGGGCCATGCGCTCCAGCACCTTGCGCTCGGCACCTGCCATCTGCTGTTTGATGGTGGCAGCAAGCACCGCGGCGGTAGTGGAGGCATGCTTGTTGAGTTCGACTTCATTGGATGCGCGGAGAAAATGAAAATTGCTCCACACCACAAAAGTCAGCAGCAATACCTGAATAAGTATGATACCGAGAACGATTTTCAGCCGGAAAGACATCAGGCAACCATCAATAACAAGCCAGCTACGCAAAACGTGGGCTGCGGAGAGAACAAAAGATGACGCCATTCATGCCCTGACAAGCAACGCGCTGCAGCAGGTGCGCCGGGCATCGTCGAATGATCGCTTTTGTCAGTTGAAATGTGCTGTCCCCAAATCCGTAAAGTAACAGGCTTCTGCCCCCATGCCACAGGCAGGACCGTGGCCCGCTCCCCTCCTCCAAGGCGCTAGAGTAGCCACACCGCCCTCACAATTCAACCACCGCCACCAAGGAAAGCAGATGCATTCTTGAGGTGTTGTCAGCAGGGCCGCAGGCCGCGGTGCCAAGACATAGAAAACGGCATGAAAATCATCGGAGAAAATATTATGAAACAAGGCGTTAGCGATTAACGAGGAGAGCGCCACAGCGCTCACCCCCAGCGACTCATGCCAGCTTGTCGTCGGCAACGTAATAACGGGGATCCTCTTTGATGTTGACCTCCACCAGGTCGCCGGCCTTTTCCAGCAGCTGCCGGCATTCCGGCGAGAGGTGCCGCAGGTGCAGATTCTTTCCCGCCCGGGTGTATCTCTCCGCCAGGTTATCGATGGCCTCGATGGCCGAATGATCGGCCACGCGGGAATGGGCAAAATCGATGATCACCTCATGGGGGTCATTCTTCGCATCGAAGAGATCGCCAAAACGATGCACCGAGGCAAAGAACAGTGGGCCATGGACGACATAGACCTTGGCGCCGTCTTCGTCGATATGCTCGATGGCATAGATATGGCGGGCCTGTTTCCAGGCAAAGACCAGGGCCGTGGCGATCACTCCAACCACAACGGCAACGGCCAGATCGCTGACCACCGTGACCAGGGCAACGAGGATGCCGACAAAGGAGTCTTCGCGGGGGATCTTCTTCAGCAGGTTGAAACTGCCCCACTCGAAGGTGCCGATCACCACCATAAACATGATGCCCACCAGCGCCGCCACCGGGATCATCTCGATCAGCGGCGAGGCGAAGAGGATGAAACTGAGCAGAAACAGGGCAGCGGCGATACCGGAAAGATTGCGCAGGCCGCCGGATGAAATATTGATCATGCTCTGGCCGATCATGGCACAGCCGCCCATACCGCCAAAGAACCCGGTGACCACGTTGGCGGTACCTTGACCGATGGAGACCCGGTTGCCCTTGCCACGGCTGTCGGTGATCTCATCGATCACGCTCATGGTCAACAGCGACTCGATGAGGCCGATGGCCGCCAGGATCACAGCATAGGGAAAGATGATCTGCAGAGTCTCCAGATTGAAGGGCACCGCTGGCACATGGAAGGGCGGGAACCCGCCACCGATGCTGGCGATGTCACCCACCGCCTTGGTATCCAGACCGCCGAAGATGGCGATCAGCGTCACCACCACGATGGCCGCCAGGCCGGCGGGCAGGGCGCGCGTGAAGCGCGGCAGAAAATGCATGATCAGCATGGTCAGCAGCACCAGGCCCAGCATGGTATAGAGCGGTGCACCGCTCATCCACAGCGTGGCACCGCCACTATCTGTGACCTGAAACTGATGAAGTTGGGCAAGAAAGATCACGATGGCTAGGCCATTCACGAAACCCAGCAGCACCGGATAGGGCACCATGCGGATGAATTTTCCCAGCTTCAGCAGACCGAAGACGATCTGCAGCACCCCCATCAACACCACCGTGGCAAAGAGATATTCCACGCCATGTTCGGCCACCAGACTGACCATCACCACGGCCAGGGCGCCGGTGGCGCCGGAAATCATGCCGGGGCGCCCGCCCACCAGGGAAGTGATCAGCCCCACCATGAAGGCTGCGTACAAGCCCACCAGGGGATGCACACCGGCGACAAAGGCGAAGGCTACAGCTTCCGGCACCAGGGCCAGGGCGACGGTCAAACCAGAAAGGATGTCATCCTTGGCCCGGGCGGCATGGTCGTAGTACAACTGAAACATGGGGGTTCCTGATTTAGCGAAGTGAGGAGTGAGGCGTAAGGTGTGAGGAGGCACAGAAATTCCGCACCTCACACCTCACGAAAAAACAGTGGTGGGCCGTGATGGGCTCGAACCATCGACCAACGGATTAAAAGTCCGGTGCTCTACCAACTGAGCTAACGGCCCGATTTAAAGTCTGCTGACGAGGCACCCCATGCAGGATGCCGGCAGGACGGGTTTGAACCCGGTACCGGTGCGTCGCCTGGAGGACCGTCAGCCGCTGCCCGTTCCTGCGACGCGAATGGCAAGAACGATGCGCGCGTTATTCTAGCCGCATCGCCGCCGTTCTACAAATCTTTTTGCCGCCGATAGAGAGTGGGATCGACCAACCCAGCGGCGGCAAAACCCGCGGCCCGCAGGCGGCAAGCATCGCAGTGCCCGCAGGCCCGGCCCTCGTTATCGGCGGCATAACAGGATACGGTGCCGGCAAAGTCCACCCCCAACGCCATCCCCGTGCGGATGATCTCCGCCTTGCTCATCTGGATGAGAGGCGTGCGGATGGTCACCGGCACCCCCTCCACGGCGGCGCGGGTGGCGAGATTGGCCATGGTGGTGAAGGCCGCGATGTACTCGGGCCGACAGTCGGGATAGCCGGAATAATCCACGGCATTGACGCCGATGAAGATGTCGCGGGCATCCAGGACCTCCGCCCAGGCCAGGGCCAGGGAGAGAAAGACCGTATTGCGCGCCGGCACATAGGTCACCGGAATACCCGCGCCGCCCTCCTCGGGGACGGCGATGCCCTCATCGGTGAGGGCGGAACCGCCGATGTCACCGAGGCCGATGTGCATCACGCGGTGCTCCACGGCCCCCAGGGCCTGGGCCACGCGGCGCGCCGCCGCCAGTTCGCCGCGGTGGCGCTGGCCGTAGTCGAAGCTCAGGGCATGACAGTGATAAGCCTGGGAACGGGCAATGGCGAGGGTGGTGGCTGAATCCAACCCCCCGGAGAGCAGCACCACGGCGCGGCGCACTTCAGCTTTGCTCCGGCTCATCTGCCCGGCGCCTCCCCCCACAGGTATTTGTGCAGCTGGATCTGCAGACGCACCGCCAGACCGTCGGCGAGGACCCACTCGGCGAGGCGCACCGCCGGCAACTGGCCATGGCTGGGCATGGCCAGCACCTCACAGCGTTCCGTGAGCCGGTGACGCTGCAGCATCTCCTTCATCCAGCGATAGTCGCCCTCGTTGCAGATCACGAACTTGAGTTGGTCCTGCGACGACAGATGGTCGAGATTGGCATAGCGATTGCGGCCCTCCTCGCCGGAGGCCGGGGTCTTGAGGTCCATGACCTTGATGACGCGGGAGTCCACCGCGGCGATATCCAGGGCGCCGCTGGTCTCCAGGGAGACCGTGTAGCCGGCATCGCACAAACGGCACAGCAGATCCAGGCACCCCTTCTGGGCCAGGGGTTCGCCGCCGGTGACCGTGACATGGCGCACCGGCCACTGGCGCACCCGCGCCATGACGACATCCAGACTGAGGGACTCACCGCCGCTGAAGGCATAGGCGGTATCACAGTACTGGCAACGCAACGGACAGCCGGTGAGGCGCACGAAGACTGTCGGCAAGCCGGTGAAACGGGCCTCACCCTGTAGGGAATGGAAAATCTCGGTAACCCGCAGGCGGGTTGCCGGTGCATCAGTGTTCATAGTTTGGATACGAAATTGCTGCAGCACTGCCGCAGCATGCAGGTGCCGCGGGGGAACTAGCGACCTTCCAGCTTCATGCGGTGCAGGCGGTTCTTGGCCAGCTGGGCAGCTGTGGTGTCGGGAAAGCGCTGCGTCAACTCCTGGAGGATTTTGCGGGCCTGATCCCACTTTTTCAACTCATAATAACAATAACCGATCTTGAGCATGGCATCGGGAATCTTCTGGCTGTCGGGAAAGCTGACCAGCACCTTGTTGAATTCCTCGATGGCGGTGGGGAAACGGCGCATCACGTAATTGGCCTCGGCCAGCCAGTACTGGGCGTTGTCGGCAAATTGTCCCTTGGGATAGCGCACCAGGAATTTCTCGAAGGCCGCAATGGCCTCTTCATAGCGGCCATCCTTGAGCACGTTGAAGGCCTGTTGATAGGCAGCCTGTTCCTCCAGAGGATCGACGTTCACCGCCGTTGCCGCGGCAGTGGCCGCCGCCGTTGCCCCAGCGCCGGCAGCCGGCGCCGCCTCGGCGGCAGTCAGCGGTGGTGCAACAGCGGCAGAGGCCGAACCTGTCGCGCCCTGCACCGGAACCGGGGTCTGCTGTGCTTTGCTGAGCTTCAGTTCCAGTTCCCGCAGGCGGCGGTCCACGTCCAGGTACAGTTCCCGCTGGCGCTGCTTGATCCCTTCCAGTGCATGGCCCTGCTCCTCGCTGGCACCGCGCAACTCCTGGATGTCGCGCTGCAGCTGATCCAGGCGCATGAGAATCTCCACCAGGGCCTGGCTCTCCACCACCCGTTCCAGACGTGCCACCCTGGCTTCCAGCGGCAGGGCCGACCTGGCCGCCGGGGCCGGCGCCGGGCGCGCGGGGGCGGGTGCTTGGGCGGGCGGGGGCAATGCCACAGCGCTGTCCTCCAGGGGTGTCGATTCCACGATGGGCGGCAAGCCAGCCGCACTGGCGGCGGACGCCGCGACACCCAGCAAGGCGGCCGCTGTCAGACGCCGCGCCATATCCCTGCGCTTCATAGCAGATCAGCGCCCGGGATAGACGATTTCCACCCGGCGGTTGAGACGCCAGGACTCTTCGTCATGACCAAAGGCCACCGGCCGTTCTTCGCCGTAGCTCACCACCTTCATCTGGGAAAAGGATGCCCCCTGGGCTGCCAGGAAACGGCGCACGGCCTTGGCGCGGCGCTCGCCCAACGCCATGTTGTACTCGCGGGTGCCACGCTCGTCGGCGTGACCTTCCAGAGTAACCGTCACATCAGGATGCTCGGCGAGATAACGGCCGTGGGCCTCGATAATGGCCTGAAACTCGGGCTTGATCTCAGTGCTATCGAAATCGAAATAGATCACCCGCTTGGCGAGGATGCTGTGGGGATCGGACAGGGGATCGCCTGCAAAGCCAGTCTCCGCCGGCGCAGCCATGGACTCCGCCCCACCCATCTCCATGCCGGCGCCCGCACCGCCTGAGGGTGCCGGGCGGGTTTCCGCTGCCGGCGCAGGCGTCGTGGCAGCGCCGCCGGCTCCCGCTCCAGCGGTCGATTCTCCCGTCGTGGCGCAGCCCGCCATCAGGGCGACAGGAACAATCGTGATCAATAATCTAGCGAGAACATTCATTTAAGTTTCTCCTTGTTGTGTTGACTGGGTTCACGGTCACTGCAGGTATGGAGACCATGCCGGCTCGCGGGCGTCGCCTTCTTCCAGCTTGAGCCGCTGATGCACCCGTCCATCCACAGAAACCGCTGATAATACGCCTTTTCTACCCACCTCGGTGGCATAGATGATCATGCTGCCATTGGGCGCGAAGCTGGGGGACTCATCGAGCGGAGTATCCGTAAGGACACGCAGCGCTCCGCTGGCCAGTTCCAGCACCGCAATATGGTACTGTCCTTTTTCTCCATGGACCATCGCCAGATATTTGCCGTCAGGCGACCAGGCGGCACGGGCATTGTAACTGCCCTCGAAAGTGAGCCGCTCCACCTTGCCGCTGCGCAGAGTGATCCGATAGAGTTGCGGTTTCCCCCCCCGATCCGAGGTAAATACTATCGCACTCCCGTCCGGAGACCAAACCGGCTCGGTATCGATGGCGAAGCTGCGCGTGATGCGGGTCAGCCTGCCGCTGTCCAGATCGAGTATCCAGATGTCGGGACTGCCGGACTTGGACAGCACCATAGCCAGGCGGCTGCCGTCCGGCGACCAGGCCGGCGCGCCGTTGAGACCGGGATAATAGGAGATCAGCTGGCGTTTGCCGGTACCCACGTCCTGAATATAGATAGTAGGCTGACCGGTCTCGAAGGAGACATAGGCCAGGCGCTTGCCATCCGGCGACCAGGATGGCGACATCAGAGGCTGGCGGGAACTGAGAATGGGCCGCGGGTTGTAGCCATCGGCGTCGGCCACCTGCAGGGAATAACGGCGGCTGCCGTCACGCTGCTTGACCTCAGTTACATAGGCGATACGGGTGGCGAAGGCCCCCGGCTCGCCCAGCAGGGTCTCATAGATGATGTCGCTGATCTGATGGGCGGTGAAGCGCAGGCGCTTGGCCGTGGTGCGGATACTGTAGCCCGTCAGCTGGCTGCCGCGGAACACGTCGTAGAGTTGGAAACGCACCTCGAAACCGGTCTCCAGGGCGCGCAGACGCCCCACCACGATGTTGTCCACCCCCAGCAGGCGCCAGTCGGCGAAATTGATGCGGCTGCCTTCATGGGGGCGGGACAGCATGTCCTCCACCGGCAGCGGGGAAAAGCGGCCACTGCGATAGAGGTCTGCGGCGATCACTCCGCCCACATCCAGCGGCGGCCGCGCACCCGGCCCTTCCCAGCTGAAGGGCACCACGGCAATGGGCAGGGCACCCTCCACGCCCTGGGTGATCTCGATGGTCAATGCCGCCTGTGCAGCACCCCACGACAGGGCGCCCAGCAGGACGGTCAACTTCAGTAATCCTTTCACCATCATTCCTCTGGCTTGAATATGAATTTCAGTTCACGAAAACGCTCGAACAATGCCGGATCACTCGGCAAGGGCAAAGGGTCGGCCCTTAATACCGCTTTTTTCACCGAGTCGTCAAATGCCGCGTCGCCGCTGCCCTTGATGATCTCCACGCTGGCCACCCCGCCGCCGGGGAGCAGGCGCACCCGCACTTGGCAGGACAAGCCCTTCTTGCTGTTGGGCGGACGCAGCCAGTAGCGCTCCACTTTCTGCTTGATGAGGTCCACATACTGGCCGACGATGGATTGGATCTTGCGCTCACGCTCGGCCTCCAGTTGGCGCTGTTCGGCGGCCAGCTTCTCCTGCAGCTCACGCTGGGCGGCCTGGCGACGGCGCGCCTCCTCCGCCTTGCGCCGACGCTGCAGTTCCTCTTGCTCGCGTTTCAGGGCCGCGAGCCGCGCCTGCTCCTCCTTTTTCTTTTCCTCCGCCCGGGCGCGACGCTCGGCCTCCTGACGTTTTTTCTCCTGTTCCTTGAGGCGGCGCTGTTCCGCCTCGCGTTTCTTCTTCAATTCGGCGACGCGCCGCGCCTCTGCCTTGCGTTTCTTCTCCTGTTCCTTGAGGCGGCGCTGTTCCGCCTTGCGCTTCTTCTTCAGTTCGGCGAGGCGCCGCTCCTCCTGGCGCCGCTTGTGCTCCGCCTCGCGGACCTTGCGCTGCTTGAGTTCCTCGGCGCGGCGCAATTTTTCCATTTCGGCCTGCACCTTGGCCTCGTCCACCACCACCGCCTCCACGATGTTGACGGGCGGCGGCGCCGGCGGCGGCGTCACGCTCCAGTCCAGGCTGAGCACCAGCACGGCGAAGAAGGCCACATGGACCAGCACCGCATAGACGAGATAGCGCGGCCGGCCCACCAGGCTGTGCAGCTGTGCCAGCAATCCTGTTTTCTTTCCAGGCACCCGGGCTTGATTCTCCATGCAGTCTAGCGCCCGTCCGACCGGCTTTGCGGGGTTTCGGTCACCAGCCCCACACTGGGGGCGCCGGCCTTCTGCAGCAGGGCCATCACTGTCACCACGGCGCCGTACTGCGCCTGGCTGTCGCCACGCACCAGCACCGGCGTGCCCGGCTGGTGGCGCAGCACGGCGGCCACCCGCTGCACCAGGGTATCGGCATTCACCGGCTGGTCGGGGTTCTCGCCCACGTTGAGATAGAAATTCCCGCTGGCATCCACGGTGGCCACCAGCGGCTCCTTCTGCTGGCTGTCGATGGTCTCGGAGGCCACCTTGGGCAGTTCCACCTTGACCCCCTGGGTGAGTAATGGGGCGGTGATCATGAAGATCACCAGCAACACCAGCATGACGTCGATATAGGGCACGACGTTGATCTCGGACACCGGTCGTCGATGGCTGCGCCTCAGCATGACTCAATCCTCCCCTGCTTCACGCTTCCCGCGACTGACGCTGGAGAATGGCGGAGAACTCCTCCAGGAAGTTGTCGTAACGGTTCACCAACCGTTCCACATTGGTGATATAGCGGTTGTAGGCGATCACCGCGGGAATGGCGGCGAACAGGCCCATGGCGGTGGCGA
>CAYRLE010000014.1:0-11515 GCA_964425105.1 uncultured Gammaproteobacteria bacterium
ACGCAGGCCGATGAATAAGGGCAGTGGTCTGAACATAAGGCAGCATTAAAGCACACTCGGGCGACCCATCACAAAGCCGCGTGCACCCTTCGCAGTGCCGGGCAGCCTTGCGCAGGGTATCCGTGGTGCGGGGATCAGCCGCTACCGGGCTTGCGCTTGCTCAGCGGCCGGTAGGCGGGCGCCACCAGGCGCTGCAAGGTGCTGCCGTGAATCTGCGTGGGTAGACCCGGCTTGCCCGAGTGACACATGGCGCAGTTCTCCACCGACCAAGCCACCTCGCCGTTGTGACAGGCACCGCAATAGCGGCCCTCAATGATCTTGGCCATAGTGATCTTGTTGCCGCCCGCCTTGAACTTGAATCCCAGGTCCGCGTGGCAGACCTTGCAGCGAAAGCGGATGCGGTGAAACCAATGTGGAAAGACCACCGGCCGCATGCCCGCGGCATCGGCGTAATTGTTGATGACCACATCCCCGTATTCTGCGCGCGCCTGTCCCGAATACACCGCAGAGAACACGAGCGCCGCCAGCATCACGACCACGACCGCGACGCCAGCGTGCATAGAGAAGATTCCGTCTCTCATCGTCTGGCCCTCCTCTTGGGCTGTGGAAGTCAGTACTTGGAGACAGGCCCGGCATGCCCGTTGCCCGGGCATAATAGGGCCTTGTTATCGAGTAGGTAGGTCCAGCAAAGGAAAAATTCAAGGAACGCGACGCCGTCAATCCTCACGGCCCGGGCACCAGCGCCGCAGACAACAGCCGCCGCAACGGGGACGCTTGCGGCACACATCCTTGCCATGAATCACGATGAGGGCATGGTATTCATTGTACAGTGACACCAGGCGGCGCCGTCCCGCGCTGCCGCGCAACTCACGCTGCAGGGCGCTCTCGAAAAGGTGGCGCAGCGCCTCATAGGAAAGGTCATGATCCACCATGCCGAGACGGGAGAAGATGCGCCGCGTGTAGGCATCGATGACGAATAACGGACGCTGAAAGGCATACAGCAGCATGTCGTCGGCGGTCTCATGGCCCACACCGTTGACGGACAGCAGACCCCGGCGCAATCGTTGCGTGGACCAGCGCCGCAGCGCCTCATAGCCGCCCTGCTCCAGATACCAGCGGCAGAAATTCTGCAGGCGCCGCGCCTTGATGTTGAAATAGCCCGCCGGTGTCAGCAGACGAGCCAGGTCTTGCTGAGGCAAGTGCGCAATGGACTTGGCATCCAGAACGCCAGCGGCCTTGAGATTGGCGATGGCCTTTTCCACGTTGGTCCAGGCCGTGTTCTGGGTCAGTACGGCGCCCACCATGACCTCGAAGGGGCCGTCCCCCGGCCACCAGTGCTGGGGACCGTAGCAGGCGTGGAGGCGTCGGTAGATGGTGAGGAATTTCATTGGTACAGTAATGAGTGATGGGTGATGAGTGATGCGTGCTGATCATTGGAGGCTTGCCCCGCGCATTACACATCACCCATTACTCATTACTCATCACCCATTACCCTATCAGCCCCTTCACCTCCTCCTCACTCAGTTCCCGCCAGCGGCCGGGACGCAGCCCCCGGGGCAGCACCACCGGCCCATAGCGTACCCGGATCAGGCGGCTGACCTGCAGGCCCTGGGATTCCCAGAGACGGCGCACCTCGCGGTTGCGGCCTTCGCGCAGCACCACGTGGTACCAGTGATTGCTGCCCTGGCCGCCGGCGTCCACGATGCGCTCGAAGGACGCCATGCCGTCTTCCAGCGCCACCCCGGTGCGGAGCCGCTCCAGCATCTCCCGCTCCACTTCGCCACGCACCCGCACGGCATACTCCCGCTCCACCCCGCTGGAGGGATGCATCAGACGGTTGGCCAGTTCACCGTCGTTGGTGAAGAGCAGCAGGCCGCTGGTATTGACATCCAGGCGCCCCACCGTGATCCAGCGTCCTCCCCGCAGCGAGGGCAGGCGGCTGAACACCGTTTGCCGACCCTGGGGATCGGCGCGGCTGCACACCTCGCCCACCGGCTTGTGATAGGCCAGCACACGGGTGGCCGGCGCATGGGCAAACTCCAGGCGCAGGCGCTTGCCGTCCAGCTGGACCACCTCCGACTCGCCGATGCAATCCCCCAGACGGGCCGCAACGCCATTGATACGGATGCGCCCCGCCTCGATCCATTGTTCGATTTCACGCCGCGAACCATAACCGTGGCGGGCAAGGACCTTCTGGAGCCGTTCGGGCCGGCTCGGGGACGTTGCACGTTTGGTCCGGGGAGAGGACTTACGCCTCGGCGACAATGTCTTCCTCTTTCCTGGGGGCGGATGGTGCGGTTTCATCCGTTGCCTCTTCAGCAGTTGCATCCTGGTGCTCGCTGGCGGTATCCGCGGACGGCAGGGCAACCACCCCGCCCAAGGCCGGAGCCTCCGGTTCTGCGGCAGCATCGTTGGCAGCGCTCAGTTCCAGCTCCTTCTGCAGATGATCCATCGGCTTGATCTCCGCCAGTGGCGGCAGTTCGGAGAGGCTCTTGAGATTGAAGTAATCGAGAAACTTCCTGGTAGTGCCGTAGAGGGCCGGCTTGCCGGGCACGTCGCGGTGCCCCACCACACGGACCCACTCCCGCTCCAGGAGGGTCTTCATGATGGAGGAACTGACCGCCACGCCGCGGATCTCCTCGATGCCGGCACGGGTGATGGGCTGGCGATAGACGATCAGGGCCAGGGTCTCCAGCAGGGCGCGGGAATAGCGCGGCGGGCGCTCCTCGGAAAGACGCGAGATCCAGGGCGCCAGTTCCTGCTTCACCTGGAAACGGTAACCGCTATTGACCTGCCTGAGCTCGATGCCGCGCTCGCTCCATTCCCCGGCCAGGGTCTCCAGGGTGGCCTGCAGTTCCTCGCGCTCCGGTTGCTCATCGCCCTCTTCGAACAGCTTCAGCAGTTGACTGATGTTCAGGGGCCGGGCGGCAGCGAAGAGGGCGGCCTCGACGATGTCTTTAAGTTGCTGTGGATTCATGGACATGTTGCGGTGCCTTTACATAGATGGGTCCATAGGTCTCGGTCTGGATGATTTCGATGAGGGATTCCTTCACCAGCTCGAGGATGGCCAGCAGAGTGACCACCACCCCCAGGCGCCCCTCCTCCGGCGTGAACAGGGTCGCGAATTCGGTGAAATTCTCGCTATCCAGGCCTTCGAGAATATTGCTCATGCGCTCCCGCACCGAGAGCGGCTCCATGCGGATATGATGGTGAGAGAACATGGCGGCGCGGCTCATCACCTCCTGGAAGGAGAGCAGGATATCCTGCAGCTCCACCTTGGGCTCCAGCTTCACCACCTTCTGTTCGGGGCGCGCCGCCACCACGGGGAATACATCACGTTCCAGGCGCGGCAGGGCATCGAGGTCCTCGGCGGCCTTCTTGAATTGCTCGTATTCCTGCAGGCGCCGGATCAGCTCAGCGCGCGGATCCTCTTCCTCCTCCTCGCTCACCGGACGGGGCAGCAGCATGCGCGACTTGATCTCAGCCAGCATGGCGGCCATCACCAGGTACTCCGCCGCCAACTCCAGGCGCATCTCCTTCATGAGTTCGATGTAGCGCATGTACTGGCGGGTGATTTCCGCGATGGGGATCTCCAGGATGTCCAGGTTCTGGCGCTTGATGAGGTAGAGCAGCAGGTCCAGGGGGCCCTCGAAGGCCTCGAGAAAGACCTCCAGGGCGTCAGGCGGGATGTAGAGATCGCGCGGCGGCTCTGAGATGGCCTTGCCCATCACCAGGGCAAAGGGCATCTCCTGCTGCTGAGGCGTCTGCTGCGGAATGTCTGGCTGTTCTGTCATAGGTTTTGCTTCGTGAGGCGTTAGGTGTTAGGCGTGAGGAGACATCGCCCCCAAGCTTGCTCCTCACACCTTACGCCTCACTCCTCACAGGTTATAAACCAGCCCCACTGCCTCACGCACTTCCTCCATGGTTTCGCGCGCCACTTCCCGGGCCGCCTCGCAGCCCTCGTTGACGATGTTGCGCACCACATTGGGGTTGTCGATATATTCCTGGGCCCGCTCCCTGATGGGTGCCTGTTCCGCCAGCACTGCCTCGATCACCGGCTGCTTGCAGTCCAGACAGCCGATGCCGGCGCTGCGGCAGCCCTCCTGAACCCAGTCGCGGGTGGCCTCGCTAGAGTATATCTGATGGAACTCCCAAACGGGACACTTTTCCGGGTCACCGGGGTCGCTGCGCCGTACCCGGGCGGGGTCCGTGGGCATGGTGCGCAACTTCTTCTCCACCACCGCCGGGTCCTCCCGCAGGCTGATGGTGTTGCCGTAGGACTTGGACATCTTCTGGCCGTCCAGCCCGGGCATCTTGGAGGTGGGGGTCAGCAGGGACTGGGGCTCGGGCAGGATCATCTTGCCCTCCCCCTCCAGATAGCCGAACAGGCGCTCCCGGTCGCCGAGGGTGATGTTCTGCTGGGCTTCCAGCAGGGCGCGCGCCTTGGCCAGCGCCTCATGATCACCTTGCTCCTGATATTGCTTCCGCAACTCCTGGTAAATCTTAGCGTTTTTCTTGCCCATCTTCTTGATGGCCGCCTCGGCGCGCTCCACGAAACCCGCCTCCCTGCCATAGAGGTGGTTGAAACGCCGCGCCACCTCGCGGGTCAGTTCGATATGGGCCACCTGGTCCTCCCCCACCGGCACTATGCCAGCCTTGTAGATGAGGATGTCGGCGCTCTGCAGCAGGGGGTAGCCCAGGAAGCCATAGGTATCCAGATCCTTTTCGCGCAACTTCTCCTGCTGGTCCTTGTAACTGGGCACCCGCTCCAGCCAGCCCAGTGGCGTGATCATGGACAGCAGCAGATGCAGTTCGGCATGCTCCGGCACCCGCGACTGGATAAACAGTTTGGCGGCGGAGGGATTGACCCCCGCCGCCAGCCAGTCGATGACCATTTCCCAGACGCTGCCGCTGATCACCTCCTTGTTGTCGTACTCGGTGGTCAGGGCATGCCAGTCGGCGACAAAAAAGAAACACTCGTATTCGTGCTGCAGTTTGATCCAGTTCTTGAGCACACCATGATAATGCCCCAGGTGCAGCTGACCGGTGGGACGCATGCCCGACAAGACACGCTGGTTTTGAGACGACACGGATATCAAGGATGGATTCTCCCCAAGATTCAGATGATGGTTTGGAGTACGGTCTGGAACAGCCCAGGCGGCACCATGCCCACAGTAAACACGCCGGCAATCACCACGGAGATTACCGGCCACATGATCTTGCCCAGGATATTGGTGAAAAACAACAGCAACAGAATCATGAAACCGTAGGGCTCGATGCGGCTGTATTGCCAGGACAGGCGGTCGGGCAACAGACCGGCGACCACGCGGCCCCCGTCCAGCGGCGGCAGGGGCAAGAGATTGAGCACCATGAGCACGGCATTGATGAAGACGCCGGCCACGCCCATGTAGACCATGGGCCGGGCCAGCCAGGCCATGCTGGGATGCAGCGCCAGGCCCAGCTTGATGGCGCCCACCCAGAGGATGATCATCATGAGATTGGCCAAGGGCCCGGCCAGGGCCACCAGGGCCATGTCGCGCTTGGGGTGCCTGAGGTTTTCCCAGGTCACCGGCACCGGCTTCGCCCAGCCGAACACGAAGCCGCCCACCAGCAGCATCAGCGCCGGCACCAGCAGCGTGCCCACCGGGTCGATATGCTTGATGGGATTGAGTGTCAGGCGGCCCAGCATCATGGCGGTGCGGTCCCCCAGCTTGAGGGCCATCCAGCCGTGGGCGACCTCGTGAACGGTGATGGCGAACAGCACGGGCAATGCCCAGATCACAATCCTTTGCACCAGGTTGATATTATCCATCAATACATTATACCCCCATCACCAGCCCGCTATTCAGAGAGAAAGGAGATGTCGCCCTTGCCCTGGCGCACCACTAGGGGCGTCTCCCCGGAAAGATCGATCACCGTGGTGGGTTCGTGACCGCAATAACCGCCATCGATGATGACATCCACCTGTTTTTCCAGGTGTTCGCGGATCTCCTCTGGATCGGTGAGCGGCAGTTCCTCGCCAGGCAGGATCAGGGTGACGCTGAGCATGGGTTCCCCGAGGGTTTCCAGCAGGGCCTGGGCGATGGGGTGATCGGGGACCCGCAGCCCGATGGTCTTGCGGCGCGGATGCTGGAGGCGGCGCGGCACCTCGCGGCTGGCGGTGAGAATGAAGGTATAGGGACCGGGGGTCAGGGCCTTGAGGAGGCGGAAGGCCTGGTTGCCCACCCGGGCGTAAGTGGCCAGTTCCGAGAGGTCCTGGCACATGAGCGTGAAATTGTGCTGCTCGTCCAGCTGGCGGATGCGCCGGATTCGCTCCAGGGCAGCCTTGTCCCCCAGGTGGCAGCCCAGGGCATAGCAGGAATCCGTGGGATAGACCACGATCCCGCCATGGCGCAGCACCGCCACCGCCTGACTGATGAGGCGCGGCTGGGGATTGTCGGGATGTATGACCAGATACTGCATCCCTCAGGCCTCTGCTACCTGCCTCACCAGGCGCCAGTCCTGCCAGATGGGGACGCACCCCCTGGGCAGGGGCGGAATCTTCCCCAGTTCTGCCCAGCCGGCGGCCGCACCATGAAAATCGGAGCCTGCAGAGGCATAGAGGCCGAAGCGCTCGGCCCAGGCCGCCATGGCGCGGCACTCCTTGGGAGTGTGGCTGCTGGACACCACTTCGAGACCGCAGCCCCCGGCCGCCACGAAATCCTCCAGGAAGGCCTCGAACAGGCGCCGCCCCATCTGATAGCGGGCCGGATGGGCCACTACCGCCTGCCCGCCGGCGGCATGTATCCAGCCCAGGGCCTCTTCCAGGGTGGCCCACTGGCAGGGCACATAGGCGGCCTTGCCGCGTCCCAGATAATGCTTGAAGGTCGCCCGCACGTCGCGGCCATGGCCCTGCGCCACCAAGTAGCGGGCGAAATGCGAGCGGCTCACCACCTGGCCCTGGGCCAGGGCCAGGGTGCCCTCATAGGCACCGCCGATGCCCAGCTTCTCCAGGCGCCGGGCGATCTCCAGCGCGCGCTCCCGGCGCTGCGCCCGCAAGCCTTCCAGACCGGCCTTGAGCCGCTCCTCCGCGATATCGACCCCCAGCCCCACGACATGGATCAGGCGCCCCTCCCAACTTACCGAGATCTCCACCCCCGCCACCAGAATCAGGCCCAGGCGGGTGGCCGCCAGACGCGCCTCGGGAATGCCATCCAGGACATCGTGATCAGTCAGCGCCAGCACATCCACTCCCATGTCATGGGCGCGGCGCACCAGTTCTGCGGGCGGCAATTCGCCATCAGAAGCGGTGGAATGGCTGTGAAGATCGTATTTCAATATCGTTTGCCGCCTGGTGTTGTATAATTCACTGAGAAATCCGGTTGATTATGACACAAGCAAAGCGCTGCACCCCATAGCGCCCTGAAAAAAGCATGAAGGCACTCTTCGATCTCTTCCCCATTCTGCTGTTCTTTCTCGCCTACAAGGCATACGACATCTATGCCGCCACCGCGGTGGCGATCGCCGCCTCCCTCCTCCAGGTGGGAATCTACTGGATGAAGCAGCGCCGCGTGGAGAATATGCATCTGGTGACCCTGGCACTGATCCTCGTCTTCGGCGGCGCAACGCTGCTGCTGCGCGATGAGATGTTCATCAAATGGAAACCAACCGTCCTGAACTGGCTGTTCGGCGTGGCGTTTCTGGGCAGTCATTTTATCGGAAAACGGCCCCTTGTACAGCGCATGATGTCCAATGCCGTCGAACTGCCGCTTGCCGTCTGGCAGCGTCTCAATCTGGGCTGGACGCTGTTCTTCTTCGCCGTGGGAGGCATCAATCTGCTGGTGGTGTATAATTTCGACACTGACACCTGGGTCAATTTCAAATTGTTTGGCATTATCGGTCTGACCCTCGCCTTCATCATCGGCCAGACCTTCTATATCGCACGTCACGTGAAGCCCGACAGCACCGAGGAAGAACACTGAAAACACTGGATATGTACTATGCCATCATTGCCGAAGACGCAGACGGCAGTCTCAATGCGCGGCAGGCGAATCGCCCGGCCCACCTGCAACGACTGCAGGCCCTGCGCGAAGACGGCAGATTGTTGCTCGCAGGCCCCCACCCCGCCATCGACAACCCCGACCCAGGACCCGCCGGTTTCAGCGGCAGCCTGATCGTCGCGGCGTTCCCCTCCCTGGATGAGGCCCGCTGTTGGGCCGAGGACGACCCCTACCACAAGGCTGGAGTTTATCGCCAGGTGACCGTTAAACCATTCATCAAGACATTGCCCTGAGGAAAAATTTTGCTTTCCCCATTGAACATCCGCCCCTCTTTTAGGGTCATATTTTAGTAAACCGGATATTCACCGAAATCATAGACAAGGAAACACGCATGTTATCGATAGTCAAATCCTATGGACTCGGCACACTGCTGCTCATCACCATGCTGGCCGCCAATACCCAGCTGGCCCTGGCGGCCCCCCCCGCGCAGAGCGATGTCATCGCCGTCATCAATGGCAAGCCCCTGACAAAAAACGATTTCCGCACCTTCGTCAACATTCGCACCGGCAACCGCCTGCAAAAAGGCGGCCTCAGCCAGGAACAGCTTCAGATCCTGCTGGCGGAATATATCAACCGCGAGCTCATCTATCAGGAGGCCCTGAAAAAGGGCTACGACAAGATCCCCGAAGTGGCCACCGTCATCGACAATCACCGCCGCAACATCCTCGCCAGTTTCAGTGCCCAGCAGATCATCAAGCGCCCCCTCTCCGATGAAGAACTGCGCCAGGCCTACGAGAAATACCTCGCCCATCCCACCCTGGAATACAAGACCCGCCATATCCTGCTAAACAGCGAGGACGAGGCGCGCGACATCATCAGACAACTGGATCAGGGCGCGGATTTTGCCCAGCTCGCCAAGGCCCGCTCCATCGACTCATCCGCCAAACAGGGCGGCAGCCTGGACTGGTTCTCCAGCCAGGAACTGATCCCCCCTTACCGCAAAGCCGTCGCGGCCCTCAAACCGGGCAGCTACACCAAAACGCCGGTGCAGACAAAGTTCGGCTGGCACGTCATCTTCCTGGAGGCCACCCGCGAAGTGCCGCCGCCGCCTTTCGAAGCTGCCAAGGAGAAAGTTCGCAGCCTGCTGCAGAACGAGATGCTTGCCAGGCACATCGAGGCATTGCGCAAGCAGAGCAAGATCGAGATCGTGCAGTAATAAACAGGGCAAAGATACAAGAGTAAAGATACAAGGGGGCGCTGCGCGCCCTGCCCAGCACACATCACCGCACCATCAAGGCAGCACGGGCACCGTCTGTTCCGGAAACTCCCCCGACAGGGTCTTGAGAAAGGCCACGATATCGGCCAGTTGACTCACGTCCAGTTCCTTGTTGAGCTGGGTCTTGGCCATCACCCGCACCGCCTCCTCCAGGGTCGCCACCGAGCCGTTGTGAAAATAGGGCGCCGTCTCGGCGATGTTGCGCAGGCTGGGGACCCGCCACATGTAGGTGTGTCCAGGATCGCCGGTCACCAGGAAGCGCCCCAGATCCTCCAGAAGGCGGTATTTCTCGTCGTACTCCGTGCCCACGTAGTTGGGGAACAGTTCATAGAAGCCCTCCCCCATCTGAAAGGCGAGTCCCGGCACGGGACCGGAGAAGTTGACCCAGAAGTGGCAGGAGGCACAGCCCGTCTCCACGTATTCTCGGAAACCCCGCTGCGCCGCCGCAGAGATCGCTTGGCTGTCGCCCTTGAGATAACGGTCGAAGGGACCGTTCGGCGTCACCAGGGTGCGGATATAGCTGGCCAGGGCCCGGGCGATGTTGTCATAGCTGACTGCACCGCCGGCGAAGGCCTCGGCGAAGCGCTCGCGGTAGGCGCCAATGGCGCGCACCCTGGCCACCAGGGTGGTTTCGTTGGGCATGCCCATTTCCGTACGGCTCAACAACTGCTCCTTGATGGCTGTCTCCAGGGAAGGCGCGCGCCCGTCCCAGAAATAGACGGTCTGGTAGGCCACGTTCCACAGGGTGGGTGCCGAGCGTTTGCCTTTGAGGCCCAAAGCGCCCGTGGAACGGGACTTTCCATCATCGCCGCCCTCGAAGACATTGTGGCAGCTGTTGCAGGACATCAGCCCGGTGAAGGACAGGCGGGGATCGAAATACAACAGCCTGCCCAGGTCCCGCTTGGCATCGCTGACGGGATTGTCGGCGGGTTGCGGCGGCTGCGGCGGTAACGGCTGGAAAGGCTCGATGGCCTGGACGGTGGCGGCGGCAATCAACAGTGCGATGCAGCACAACGAGCGAAACATCTGTGGGGACCTCCTCTTCCTCGTGGTCACTGTAATGGTGTCATGAATGGGCGGTCGGTGGCGCCTGGGCCACCACCAGCTGATCCGGCACATGAAGGGTGCGGGTGGGAAAGGCGATTTCGGCGCCGTGGTCGGTGATGATCTCCTGAATGCGCATCAGGATACGCTCCTTCACCTCGTGGTATTCGGTCCACACCGTGGTGCGGGTGAAGGTGTAGACAAAGAAATCCAGTGAGGAAGGGCCGAAGGCGTTGAGGTTCACCATCAGTGTCTGGCTCTGGTCGATGTCGGGATGGTCGCGCAGCATGCCACGGATGGCTTCGAGAATGGGCACCACGCGGGGGGCGTCGTCGTAACGCAGGCCGATGGTCTCATAGATACGGCGGTGGCTCATGCGCGACGGGTTCTCCACGGTGATGGAGGCAAAGGTGGCATTGGGCACATAGAGCAGACGCTTGTCGAAGGTGCGGATACAGGTCAGGCGCCAGCCGATATCCTCCACTGTTCCCTCGATCTCGCGATCCGGGGAACGAATCCATTCGCCCACCACGAAAGGACGGTCCAGATAGAGCATCAGGCCGCCGAAGAAATTCGACAGCAGATCCTTGGCGGCGAAACCCACCGCAATGCCGCCGATGCCGCCGAAGGCCAGTACGCCGGAAATGCTGAAACCCAGGGTCTGCAGCGCCACCAGCGCCGCGGTGATGATGATAGAGACCCGCAGCAGTTTGGTAATGGCATCGGCAGTGGCACGGTCGATGGCCTCCCCTCCCGCCGCCAGGCCGCTGAGGATGTTCTCCTCGGCGCGCTGCACCAGGCGGATGAGGAACCAAGTGATGGTTATGATCACCCCCACATCGCGCAGCGGGGCCACGGCGGAAAAGATGGCGGCCTCGGTTTCCTGGCGTACGATGTCGGCGGCAAAGGCCATGCCGACGATCCAGATCAGCGCGCTCAGGGGACGGCGCAGAGCATCCACCAGGGCGTCGTCCCACAGATTGCGGGTCTGCTCCAGGCGTTTCAAGATGCGGCGCAGGACCCGCTTCTGGATGAAATTCAGCAACAGGGTCACCAGCACCACGATGAAGACCTGGCTGATCCAGCCCCCCGCATCGCGGAAGACATTCAGTTCATTGAGATAGTTCTGCCAGTCCATCAGGGCCTCACCTCTTGCTCTTGCTCTTGCTCTTGCTCTTGCTCTTGCTCACTCAAATCAACTCCAGGGTATGGGGCT
>CAYRLE010000014.1:11615-29844 GCA_964425105.1 uncultured Gammaproteobacteria bacterium
CTCTTGCTCTTGCTCTTGCTCTTGCTCACTCAAATCAACTCCAGGGTATGGGGCTCGTCATAGTCCGCCACCAGCGCCACCGCCTCCCGCCAGCGCGCATTGCGCGCCAACTCCTCCCGGGTCACGGAATGCTGGCCATGCATGCGGGCCAGTCGCAGCTGTGCCACGGGATTGCGCCATTCGCCCACGCCATCCAGTACAGCCACGGCATCCGCCCGCTCCTGGCAGACCAGGATCATGTCGCAACCCGCCGCCAGGGCCGTGTGCGCCCGCTGCGCCATGTCGGCATCCTCAGCGGCGGCTGCAGTCATGGCCAGATCGTCGCTGAACACCACGCCCTGAAACTCCAGGCGTTGGCGCAGCACCTCCTGGATCCAGTAGGGAGAGAAGCTGGCAATGTGGCTGTCGGCCTGGACATAGCGGACATGGGCCGTCATCAGGGCCTCCATGCCATAGTGGATCATGCGCTCGAAGGGCAGCAGATCCTCCACCAGGATGTCCTCCGCTCGCCGCTCGTCCACCGGCAGCGCGCGGTGGGAATCCTCGCGCACCGCACCGTGACCGGGGAAGTGTTTGCCGGTGGCGGCCATGCCCGCCTCCCTCATGCCCATCATATAACGATGGGCCAGTTCGGCCACCACTTCCGGGTTGCGGTGAAAGGCCCGCTCCCCGATCACCTGGCTCAGTCCGCGGTCCAGGTCCAGCACCGGTGCAAAACTCAGGTCCACCCCCACGCTGCGCAACTCCACGGCCATCAGCCAGCCCGTGAGTTGCGCCAGCTGCAGGGCGCGACGCGGTTCGCGGTCGTGGATGCGGCCCAGCACCGCCACCGCGGGCAACAGGGTGAAACCGTGGTGGAAACGCTGCACCCGGCCGCCTTCGTGGTCCACTGCGATGAGCAGCGGTGGCTGGCGCAGTTCGTGGATGGCAGCGCACAGTGCCGCCAGCTGCCCCGGTGATTCATAGTTGCGGCTGAACAGCAGCACCCCGCCCACCAGGGGATGCGCCAGAATCTCACGCTCCTCTGCGGCCAGCGTCGTGCCTTCGATGCCCACCATGACCGGTCCCAGGGACATGGTTATGTCCTGGGTGAGGGGCGAGGCGTGAGGGGTGAGGGGTGACAAAAAACCACGGCATGCGCCGCTGTCAAAGCGTCTTCTGTCCCTGCCTCTTTCACCCTATTCTCCACCATTCATCTCCTCACCCCCTCACCCCTCACTTCTTATCCCTCACATCCAGCCAGTCCCGCAGGCGGTCGCCCAACATATTAACGGCAAGCACCACCAGCATCAAAGCCAGCCCCGGCACCAGCACCATGTGGGCGGACACCAGCATATAACGAGTCCCTTCGCGGATCATGCTGCCCCAGGAGGGCTCGGGGGGCTGGATGCCCAGGCCCAGAAAGGAGAGCCCGGCCTCGGCGATGACGATGCCGGCGATGGCGAAGGTGGCCTCCACGATCAAGGGTGCAGTGATCAGGGGCAGGAGATGGCGCAATACGATGCGCAGGCGCCCCGCGCCCAGGCTGACGGCTGCCTGAACATGCTCCCGACCCTTGAGGGTCAGCACCTGGGCGCGCGCCAAGCGTGCGAAGCCCACCCAGCCGACGATGCTCAGGGCGATCACCACGTTGTCCAGGCCAGGACCCATGAGCCCGGCCAGGGCGATGGCCAGCAGGATGCCGGGAAAGGCGAGAAAGATGTCGATGATGCGCACCGTCACATGGTCCAGCCAGCCTCCCAGATAGGCGCTCATGGCGCCGATAAAGGTGCCCATCAGCAGGGAGATGCCCACCACCAGCACGGCGATCAGCAGGGAGTAGCGCGCCCCCACCACCAGGCGATCCCAGAGGGGACGACCCAGGTCGTCGTAGCCCAGCCAGGCGTCCGCCCCGGGCGGGACGAGAATACGTTCCAGCTCGATGTGATAGGGGTCCAGGGGCAGCCAGGCGCCGGCGATGGCCAGCAGCAGCCAGCAGCCCAGGACGAAGAAAGAGAATTTCAGACGCACCGGCCGCCGCGCCTCAGCCTGTCAAACGGATGCGCGGATCCAGCCACGCATAGCAAAAATCTGTGAGGGTATTCACCAGCACGTAGGTCAGACTGATGAGCAGCACGCAGGCCTGCACCACGGGATAGTCGCGGCGCTGAATGGACTCGATCACCAATTGGCCGACGCCGGGCCAGGAAAACACGATTTCGGTGATCACCGCCCCGGCCAGCAGCGCTCCCAACTGCAAGCCCAGCAGGGTGATGATGGGCAGCATGGCATTGCGCAAGGCATGGTGCAGCACCACCTGCCCCCAGGGCAGACCCTTGGCGCGGGCGGTGCGGATGTAATCCTCGCCCAGCACCTCCAGCAGGGTCATGCGCACCATGCGCGAGAGGATGGCCGCCATGGCCGTGCCCAGGGTCAGGGCCGGGAGTATCAATGAAGAGAATCCCTCGCGGCCGCTCACCGGCAGCCAGCCCAGCCACAGGGAAAACACCAGGATCAGCAGCGGTCCCATCCAGAAATTGGGAACGGAGATCCCCAGCATGGCGAAGAACATGGCCCCGCCGTCCCAGGCCGTGTCCTTGCGCAGGGCCGCCAGGATCCCCAGGGGAAAGGCAATGAGCAGTGCCACCGCCAGCCCCGCTGCGGCCAACTCCAAAGTGGCGGGAATGCGCCGCAGGAGGATTTCCGCGATGGGTTGCCGGGAATGCAGGGAGGTGCCCAGGTCCAGGTGCAGCAGGCCGTTCAAATAGTTCCACAACTGCAGGTGCAAGGGCAGATTCAAGCCCAGGGCCTGACGCAGGGCCTCACGGTCCGCCGGCTGGCTGCTCTCCCCCAGCATCACCTCTACCGGGTCGCCGGGCACCAGATGGATCAGCAGGAACACCAGACAGGAAACCCCCAGCACCACCACGAAGGCGCTGAACAGACGCGAGGCGAGGAAATGCATCACCGAGCCACCCCGCCTCTTTCCGGTATGATTCCGCCTCTCCTCATGCCTGACCCCTCACTCTCTGATCAGCACCCGTGTGCCCGCCCCCACCAGCTGGAACAAGGCGATGATATCGTCGTTGCGCATGCGCACACAGCCATGGGAGCCGGGCACCCCCATGGGGGTGCCCTCGGGACAGCCATGAATATAGATGTAACGGCGCATGGTATCCACCCGCCCGCCGCGGTTGCGCCCCGCCTCCAAGCCGCTGAGCCAGAGGATGCGGGTCAAGACCCAGTCGCGCTGCGGATTACTGGCCGCCAGGTCGGGCGAATAGATTTCGCCGCTGGGGCGGCGTCCCACGAACACCGTGTTGGGTGCACAAGCGACGCCGATACAGGCCCGGATCACATGCCAGCCACGCGGCGTGCACTCGCTGCCCTGCAGTTCGCCGGCCCCCTTTACCGCCGTGGACACCGGCGCCTCGAACAGCAACTCCCCGCCCCGCACCAGCTGCAGGTGCTGGCTGGACAGGTCCACGGTGACTACGGACTGCGAGTGTTCTTTCATAGTGTGGATGATACCTGATGTGGGTGAGGAGTGAGGAGTGAGGAGTAATGAGTGATGAGTAATGCGTAATGGCTGAGGAGTCTACAACCACTTATTTCACCCCCCACCCATCACCCATCACTGCAATCGCTCCACCTCCACCAAACCATCATAGTTCCCATCGCGCGCAATGCGATAGCCCCGGATATCCCTCCGCGCCGCAAACACGTGGTCTTCATACCAGAGGGGCACATAGGGCATCATCTTCAGCAGATAGGCCTGGAGTTGGCGGTAGTAGGGGGCTTGTTGCTCCAGGGTGGGGGCCGCCTCGGCCGCCTCGATGAGGCGGTCGGCAACGGCACTGACGAAGCGCCCGCGGTTGGCGCCTGCCGGCGGCAGGGCGCTGCTGTGGAACACGTAGCGGTAGATGTCCGGCATCTTGATGCCCACCCACATCAGGCTGTACATCTGAAAACGGCCTGCCTTGATGTCGCCGTAGAAGGTACCCCAATCGTAGCTTCTCAACTCCACCTCGATGCCCACCTGCGCCAGCTGCTGCTGGATGATGGTGGCCAGGCGCAGGCGGAAGGGATCGCTGGAGGTCTTGTACACCAGCTGCAAATGACGCTCCTCGCCATAGCCTGCCTCCTGCAGCAGACGGCGCGCGGCTGCGGGGTCATAGGGGATGGGCGGCAGGTCGGGATCGCTGGACCAGTGATCCGGCGGCAACAGGCCGATGGCGGGCCGCGCCGCGCCGCCCAGCACGTAGTGGATGATGGCATCGCGGTCGATGGCCAGGGCCACGGCGCGGCGCACCGCCAGACGGCCGGTAGCCGGATCCTCCATGTTGAAGCCCAGATAGGCGAAGTTGGAACCCGGCGCCGTGCTCACCTGAATGTCCTCGCGCTGGCGCAGCATGGTCACCAGTTCCGGCGGGATGTCGTTCTGCAGCATGTCCACCTCGCCGCGCAGCAGCTTCAGTACCCGCACCGTGGGGTCGCGCACCGCGATGAATTCCAGCATGGCGCCGTCGCGGCGGCGGCGCAGGCGCAGACGGTTTTCCTGCGACCAGTCCACGAACTCGAAGGGCCCGCTGCCCAGGGGCTGGCGGTTGAAGGGATGATCCGCCGCCATGAGGCGGCGCGGCAGGATGCCGATACCCAGGCGGCCGGGAAACAGGGCATCGGCCTTGCTGAGATGAAAATCCACGGTCCGCTCGTCGACCACTTCCAGGCGTTCGATGTTGGACAAGGAGATGCGGTGCGGCGAGGCGTGGCTGGAATCCAGGATATAGCGGTAGGTGGCCGCCACGTCGGCAGCGGTCAGCGCAGCGCCATCGCTGAAACGGGCCTGTGCGTCGAGCCGGAAACGGTAGTGAACAGGACTCAGCTGCCGCCAGTGGGCGAGGCCGGGAACCGGCAGTTCGTCCTGGTCGAATTCCACCAGGCGCTGGTAGAGCAGGCGGTTGATGCGCGCCGAGGCGGCGTCGGTGGCATAGCGGGGATCCAGGGTCACCGGCATGGACGACAAGGCGAAGCGCAGGGCCAAGGTATCCTCCGGCGCGGCGCGCCCACAGGCCGTCAGCAGCGTCAGCAAGGCCCAGCACAGCAATGCCGGAATAAGGCGGAACGGAATGGAGAAAGAGGGAAAAACGGCGCCGCCGGTGTTCAGCATGCCTCAGCTTTGCCATTCCGTATAGGGATGGTGCGCCAGACAGACATTGTAATAGCGGGGATCGTCGGAGACCTCCTCCCCCGCCCAGGGCGGCAGCGCGAAGGACTCGTCCTCGGCCTGCAGTTCGATCTCTGCCACCACCAGTCCCTCGTTGGCGCCCTCGAAGACGTCGATCTCCCAGCGGTGGCCAGCGTGATCCACGAAGTGGCGGGTCTTCTCGATCTGCAGGCCGATGGTGAAATGCTCCAGCATCTCCTCGGCATCCAGCAAGGGGATGGGATACTCATATTCGCTGCGCATGATGCCCAGGGTGGCGCTCTTGATGTTGAGGAAGGCGCGCTCGCCATCGATGCGCACGCGGATGGAACAGGCGCCGCCCTCGGTCAGATAAGCCTGGCGGTAACGGGCCGTCTTCACCACTTGGGCGCGCCAGCTGTCGTCCTTGACCAGAAACTTGCGCTCGATCTCACGGGCCATGATTCATCCGCCGTTGCCGGCGCGCCAGGCGGCGGCGAACGCTTGCAGGTGGGACTTGCCCGACTGCTCCAGATAGTCGCGCAGCTGCTGGCAGCGCTCCTCGTATTGCGGCGCCAGGAGACGGCCGCGAATCATCTCGAAGCGCAGATAGATGAGGTAGGTGTTGAGCACGTCGGTCTCGCAGTAGTTGCGGATCCCCGCCAGGTCCCCGGCCTGGAAACTGTCCCACACCTTGGCTCCGCTCATGCCCATCTTACCTGGCAGGCCGAGCATCACCGCCACCTCGTCGAGGCGCGCCGTGGCGCGCGGCTGGTAGCCAGAGAGCACATCCATGAGGTCGGTGTGGCGGGCATGGTAGCGGCTGATGTAGTTGTTCCAGCGGAAGCTGTTGTCCTCGTCGCCGGTCTCCCAGTAGCGCGGCGCGGCGATGCCGTGCACCAGGGAGCGGTAATGCAGCACCGGCAGATCGAAGCCGCCGCCGTTCCAGGACACCAGCACCGGCGTGAAGCGCTCGATGCCGTCGTAGAAACGGTGGATGATCTCCGCCTCCCCGGCATCCTCCTCCCCCAGGGACCACACCTTGATGTTGCCGGGCTTGGCGAGCACTGCAGAAATGGCCACCACGCGATGCAGATGCAGGGGCAGGAATTCGCTCTCCCCGGTGGCCTGGCGGCGCTTGTGGAACATGACGTTGGCCACTTCCTTGTCCGGCAGCCCTTCCAGGCCATAGAGGCGGCGGCCGGCCTCCACGTCGGGTACGGTTTCGATATCGAAGACGAAGACGGTCATGAGTTGGCTCAGGCGGTGCCGAAGACCGGCGTGGACAGATAGCGGTCGCCGCGGTCACAGGCGATGGTGACAATGGTGGCCCCCTGCACTTCCTGGCTCAGTTTCAGGGCCGCGGCCACCGCGCCGCCGGAGGAGATGCCCACGAAGATGCCCTCGCGGGCCGCCAGGGCGCGGGTGGTGTCCTCCGCCTCGGCCTGGCCGACATCCATGATGCGGTCCACCCGCGCCGGGTCGTAGATGCGCGGCAGGTATTCCCGGGGCCAGCGCCGGATGCCGGGAATGCAGGCCCCCTCGCCGGGCTGCACTCCGATGACCTGGACCGACGGGCGCTGTTCCTTGAGATAGCGGGAGACTCCCATGATGGTGCCCGTGGTGCCCATGGAACTGACGAAATGGGTCAACTCGCCACCGGTGTCGCGCCAGATCTCCGGGCCGGTGCCCTCGTAATGGGACAGGGGATTGTCGGGATTGGAAAACTGGTCCAGCATCACGCCCTTCCCTTCCCCTACCATCTGCCGCGCCAAGTCGATGGCCGCCTCCATGCTGCCCTCGGCGGGTGTCAGCATGATCTCGGCGCCGTAGGCCTGCATGATGGCGCGCCGTTCCACGCTCATGTTCTCGGGCATGACGAGGATCATGCGGTAGCCACGGATGGCGGCGGCCATGGCCAGGGCGATGCCGGTGTTGCCGCTGGTGGGTTCGATGAGGGTGTCGCCGGGGCGGATGTCGCCTCGCTCCTCGGCGCGGCGGATCATGCTGATGGCGGGCCGGTCCTTGACCGAGCCGGCGGGGTTGTTGCCCTCCAGCTTGACCAGCACCACATTGTCGTTGGCCACCGCCAGCCGCTGCAGCCTGACCAGCGGGGTATTGCCCACGAAGGCCTCGATGGTGGGGTAGGTTCTACTCATGGCGCAATAATGAAGGACTCACCAGGGCATTTCAACCGCGGCCAGCGGCCAATAGCGCCAGGCCAGGGCGGCCAACAGCAGCAACAGCATGGCCATGACCCAGGCCAGGCGCCGACGGCGGCGGACACCCTGCCTGGAAGCGGCACCTCCCCCGCCATTGGCGGCCGAACCCGCCACCTCCTCCGCCGCCAGCGTCAGCAAACTGTCTTCCCCTGCTCCTCGGACAAGACTTGCCAGGCGCCGGAAAAAAAGGCGCAGGCTGCCACCAGGGTGGCGGTATTGTCCACGATATCTGCCGTTTTCAGGAGGGACAACTGCACCACCCCGAAGCGGCGCATGCTCTCCAGGAGATCATTCACGGCACTTCCCCCACAGCGCCGAGCGCCCATTGATACAATAATGAAAAACAAATAAATACATTGTGTTATATCGATTTCCTGTTATATATCTTGAATGCAAACGGGGGCACACGGCAACGCAGTACCCCCTCAAGTTTTCATCGGAAATCACGATATATACCTTAGGCCAAAGGCCAGTGTATTCCCCCAGTCCATCCCGACGGGTCCGGCACACGCGACGCTGCAAGAGGCCAGTGACGGTAGCCGGGAAAATTTGAGCATGAGATTTGCATATCGAGGCTGTAAGCCGGCCCGCTGCCGGCCTACATGGCCCGTACATCGTTCAGGAGAAAAAACATGCTGTCTGAAAACAAAACCCAAACCGTGCCGGAACAAGCCCCCCTGGAAAAGAGAAAGAATGCCCGCAGTGGCTTGGTGATGGAGGACCAGGAAACCCAGTTTATGCTGGTACAGAATGGTGAGACCTTCGCCATCAGCAAGGTCAGGGACGTCTCCATCTCCGGTGTGGGCCTGGAGGCGCAGCACGAATTCAGCGAGGGTGAGCAGGTGGCCCTGGCCTATGACTCCGGCGATTTCCAGTTGAGCATCAACGGCACCGTGATGTGGTGCACCGCCGAAGACAGCGGCTCTTTTGCCATGGGCGTCGAGTTCGACATGAGCAATCGTCAGGACAATGCCCTGTTCTTCCTGGCGATCCGCAAATACCTGGACGAGTTCGACGGCGCCTATATCGATGCCTGAGCAGCCTTTCCCGGACATGGCGCAGCAGTGAAGGGCGGAGGGTCACCCCGCCCTTCACTCAAGCCATGGTCCGTGGTCGCTCCTTCCCCCTCCCCTGAGCGGGGAAGGACGCAGCGCGGCAAGCGCCGATCATTCAATCACCGCCGATATTCAGATCCCCTCCCTTGAGCAGCACGTCCCAGTAGAACCTGGGCAACAGGTATTTTTTGAGATAATACATACTGCGCCGCTCCTTGCCCTGGTCGAAGGGAAAGGTTTCCTTGGGCAGCAGGTTGTAGTCGAACTCCGCCAGTACCAATTTGCCATAGCCGGTCACCAGGGGACAGGAGGCATAGCCGTCATAGGCGGCCTTGCCTTGCTGACCGTTGAGGGCCGTCACCAGATTACTCACCAGCACCGGCGCCTGGCTGCGAATGGCCGCGGCGGTCTTGGAATTGGGCGTATTGGTACAGTCTCCGAGGCCGAAGACATTGGCATAGCGGCTGTGGCGCAGGGTGTGGAGATGGACATCCACCCAACCGCCGTCATCGCACAGCGGACTGGCCTTGATGAAACCGGGCGCGCTCATGGGCGGCGTGACATGGATCATGTCGTACTTGATGACCTCCTGGCCGCCACCGGCCAGCTTCTCGAATACCGCCTCCTTCTGTTCAGGACGCAACTCGACGAGGTTGGTCTGATAACGCACATCCAGGCCCTTGCGGGCGATCACCTGGTTGAGCGTCGCCGCATACTTCTTCACCGGAAAGATGCCGGGGGCGGCGGAGCAGAAAATCAGCTGCGAGGCCTCACGCACCTTGTTCTTGCGAAAGGTATCGTCCGCCAGGTACATGATCTTCTGGGCGGCGCCGGGACACTTGAAAGGCGGTTTGGGCTGGGTAAAGAGGGCCGTGCCGCCCGTAAACGACTTGATGGCCTCCCAGGTGGCGGTGGCGCTTTGATAGTCATAGTTGCTCACCACCCCATTGCGCCCCAGGCTCTCCTGCAAGCCGGGTATGGCGTCCCAGTCGATGTGGATGCCTGCGGCAAGCACCAGAAAATCGTAGCCGATGCGCTGCTCTCCTGCCGTGGTGACGGCATTGGCGTCGGGCTCGATGGTTTGGACGCTGTCGCGGATCCAGTGCACGCCCTTAGGCATCACGTCCGCCATGGGGCGGGCGGTTTTTTCCGCCTTGATGATGCCGCCGCCCACGAAGGTCCAGCCAGGCTGATAATAGTGGGTATCCGCAGGCTCGATGACGGCCACGTCCAGATCCGGCAGCTCCTTGCGCAGCTGGGCGGCCACCGCGATGCCTCCCGTCCCGCCACCGATGATGACGATCTTGTGATGGCTTGTCTTGGTCATATCATCTCCCCTCTTGCTGATCGCTGCACTGCAATTCTGAATAAGGCCATTGATCTTACAGGATTCTTGCCGCCATGGAGGCAAGAATCCACGACAAGCGCATGCGCTCTTGCGCCTCTTCCCCTGATTATGCCACCATTGCTGTGGTCTCTGGCTCTGAGCAATGATTACTAGTTTCTATAATAAATAATAATTCCCAAATAATTCCCAGTTTGCAAGGAAGGTCAGTCATGAAAAAAATCGATGCAGTCGTCATCAGGGCATTTCAGTTCCTGCTGCTGATGTTCTTCACTTTCGCGGTATTTCTCTACTACGGGTCCATTCTGATGATTGGCCTCTCCCTGTGGCTCAATCTGACGGCGATGCTCGGCCATATCTTCGGCGACTTCCTGTCCGCCATTCTCGCCCTCGCCATCCTGCTGGGAATCTGCTACTACATCGCCAAAATGCCGCGCCTGGTGGAAACCTATCTTGCCGTGGGCATGGATCTGATCAAACTGGCCCACAGCAGCGTCACCCGCTTCGGCGAACTGCTGGGTGGCGGCAAGAAGGCAGGCGTGCAGCCCGAAGCTGGGAAGCCTGCGCAACACAAGGCCTGAGACCGATAGGTGAGCTGCCCCCTGCAGGGGGCAGATGAGATTTTTCAGTCGCAGGGATGGCGCAGGACGATGATCTCGTCGCGATCGGGGCCGGTGGAAATCATGTGCACGGGAGTATCCACCAGTTCCTCGATGCGCTGCAGATAGCGCTGGGCATTCTCCGGTAGCTGGTCATAGGCGGTCACGCCCACGGTGGAGTCCTGCCAGCCCGGCACCTCTTCATACAGCGGCTCGCAATCCGCCAGCAGTTCGGCGCCGGCAGGGCTGATCGCATGCACCTCCCCGTGACAGCGGTAGCCGGTGCAGATGCGGATGGTGTCCAGGCCGTCCAGCACATCCAGCTTGGTGATGCACAGGCCGGACAGGCTGTTGAGGCGTGCGGCGCGGCGTAGTGCCGCCGCATCGAACCAGCCACAGCGCCGCGGGCGCCCGGTGGTGGAACCGAATTCATGGCCGCGCTTCGCGAGATGCATGCCGGTCGCCCCCCCCAGTTCGGTGGGAAAGGGGCCCGAACCCACCCGCGTGGTATAGGATTTGGTGATGCCCAGCACATAGTCGAAGTCCAACAGGCCCATGCCACTGCCGGTGGAGGCGCCGCCCGCCACGGTATTGGATGAGGTGACATAGGGATAGGTGCCGTGGTCGATGTCCAGCAGGGTGCCCTGGGCGCCCTCGAACAGGGTATTGATGCCTTGCCTGCGGTATTGATAGAGCAACTCCGGCACGTCCACCACCAGGGGCTCCAGGCGTTCGGCCAGCACCATGGCCTCGTCCAGGACCTGCTGGAAATCCACTGTATCTGCCTTGTAATAATGCTTGAGGGTGAAGTTGTGGTAGTCCAGCACCTCGCCAAGCTTGGCGGCGAACAGTTCACGGCGGAACAGGTCGCTGAGGCGCAGGCCACGACGCGCCACCTTGTCCTCATAGGCGGGCCCGATGCCGCGCCCGGTGGTACCGATGGCAGCGCTGCCGCGGGCAGCCTCCCGAGCCTGGTCCATGGCGATGTGACAGGGCAGAATCAAGGCGCAGGCGGCGCTGATGCGCAGCCGCTCCACCACCGGAACGCCGCGCCCCTCCAGCATATCCATCTCTTCGATCAGGGCGGCAGGCGAAATCACCACGCCGTTGCCGATGATGCAGCGCACACCCTCGCGCAGGATCCCGGAAGGAATCAGGTGCAGCACCGTCTTCTCACCATCGATCACCAGCGTATGACCGGCATTGTGCCCCCCCTGAAAGCGCACCACCGCCCCCATGCGGTCGGTGATCAGATCCACGATCTTGCCCTTGCCCTCATCACCCCACTGGGTGCCGATGACTACGATATTCTTGCCCATGACTTGTTGTCTGTCCTCTGTGTGTTCGTGGTGCCCCTACTCCGCACTCATCACTTTCCCGCCAGCGGCACCACCACCCACTGTCCGTCACGCACCTCGATACGGCGGTCGCAACCCATGGCGGCTGGATCGTCCTCCTGCCCCGGCAGAAAGAAGAGCACCCTCTCCCCCTCGCTGCGCAGGCGCCGGATCAGATCGCGCAACGCGTCGTCATCGGACCAGGGAGGTGCCAGGATGCCGCTGGCCTGTGGGGCGGGCAGTGGATTCAGGGCCAGCAGGGTCTTGAGATCGGAACTGAAACCGGTGGCCGGACGGGTGCGTCCGAACAGCCTGCCGATCTCGTCATAACGCCCGCCGCGGGCGATCTCCATGCTATGTCCGGGGGCAAAGGCCGCGAACACCACGCCGGACTGGTAGCGGTAACCGCGCAGTTCCGCCAGATCGTAATGCAGCTGAATGGTGGCCAGTTGACACTGGGCCGCCTCCGCCATCTGCTGCAGATTGTCCAGTGCGATGTGGACGTCGCTGCTGGCCGCAGCCAGCACCCTACGGGCCTCCTGCAGGACCTCCATGCCGCCGTTCAGGTCCACCAGCGCGCTGAGCATGCCGCGCTGCCGCTCCTCCAGGGGCCAGGCCGAGAGGAGCGCTGCGATTTCCGGTTTCGCCTTGCGCTGCAGGGCGTCGAACAGGGTCGCCTCCTGTTCCTGGCTCAGTCCGGCATCCCTGGCCAGGGTGCGAAAAATGCCCACGTGGCCGAGATCGATATGAAAGTGATCCAGTCCGGCCACCCGCAGGATGCGCACCATGAGGCGCAGCATCTCGATATCGCTCTCGATGCCGCTGTGACCGTAGAGTTCGGCGCCGATCTGCAGGGGATTGCGGGAAAGCGCAAAACCATGGCGCCGGGTATGCAGCACCGCATCCACGTAGCAGAGCCGTGCCGGGACCTCCCGTTTCAGGCGGTGGGCATCGATGCGCGCCACCTGAGGCGTCATGTCGGCGCGCACCCCCATCATGCGCCCGGTGTACTGGTCGATCAGCTTGAAGGTCTCCAGATCGAGATCGTTGCCGGCCCCCACCAGCAGCGACTCCAGGTATTCGATCAGCGGTGGTATCACCAGCTCGTAACCCCAGCTGAAGAAGACATCCAGCAAGTCACGGCGCAGTTGCTCCAGGCGCGCGGCCTCGGGTGGCAGGTACTCGTCCACACCTTCGGGCAGCAGCCAACGGTTTTCAATATGCAGAGGGATATCGCTCATCGTCGAGGAAATTGCAAAGAAAGACTGGGGCCAGCTGGCACCTCATTTGACCAAGTATAGCAACAGGATGCCGAGCACCATGCTGCTGAGGCCGGCAAGGCGCAGCGCCTGGTCATCCATTTCCAGCATGCTGACCAGCGCCCGGCGCAGGGTGGCAGGACTGATGAAGGGCACGATGCCCTCGATCACCAGCAACAAGGCGATGGCGGCCCCCAGTTCCTGCCACATGCACTATTCCCGATCCGTTCTCGTCTGTCACGCCCAGTCCGGAGGGGAAGCCCTGCTTATTTCCGCCCGCCCTTGGCATCCTTGAAGTACTTGAAAAACTCCGAGTCTGGCTCGAGCACGAGGATGTCGTTCTCGTTGTTGAAGGTGGCCCGATAGGCATTCAGACTGCGGTAGAAGGAATAGAACTCGGCATCCTTGGTATAGGCGCGGGCATAGATATCCGCCGCCTTGGCATCGCCCTCACCACGCAGTTGCTCCGCGTCGCGGAAGGCGTTGGCGATGGTGATGGTACGCTGGCGATCGGCATCGGCGCGGATCCGCTCCGCGGCCTCGGCACCCTTGGAGCGCAGGTCCTTCGCCACCCGGGCGCGCTCTGCCTCCATGCGCCGGTAGACCGACACGCTGATCTCCTTGGGCAGGTCGATGCGCTTGATGCGCACATCCACCACCTTGATGCCAAACTGCTCGGCCTGCCGGTCAGTGTTGACGCTGAGGATCTTCATGATCTCCTCACGCTCGCCGGACACCACGTCGCGGATGGTGCGCTTGCCGAACTCGCTGCGCAGACCGTCCTTGATGATCTGCGACAGGCGCAGGTTGGCGCGCAACCTGTCCCCACCCATGGAGGTGTAATAGGCGGCCACGTCATCGATGCGCCATTTGACGAAGGAGTCTACGATGACATTCTTCTTCTCGGCAGTGAGGTAACGCTCCGGCTCTGCATCCAGGGTCTGGATGCGGGCGTCGAATTTCTTCACATTGTTGACGATGGGCAGCTTGACGTGCAGACCGGGCTTATAATCGGTGCGCACGATCTCACCAAACTTGAAGAGCACGGCCCGTTCCCATTCCTTGACGGTAAACAGCGATGACCAGCCCAGCAGCAGGGCAGCCACCAGGACGATGATCAACAGTGGTTTATTGTGACTCATCAGCGGACCTCCCGGTTGCGCAGCGCTCTGCGGGAACGCTGCTGCTGCGTTGATTGCGAAGTGTTGACACGGCGCTCTGTATCACCGTTGCGCAACAGCGGTGGCCGTACCGGGAAGCTGGCGTTGGCGGGTCGCATCAAGCGGTCGAGGGGCAAGTAGAGCAGGTTGTTGCCGCCCTTCACATCCAGCAACACCTTGCTGGACCGGTTCAGCACTTCCTCGATGGCATCCAGATAGAGACGCTCGCGGGTCACCCCCGGCGCCTTCTCGTACTCCGTCAGCAGCTGGGTAAAGCGGCTCGCCTCACCTTCGGCCTGGGAGACCACCTTGGATTTATAGCCATTGGCCTCCTCCAGCATGCGCGCCGCCTTACCGCGCGCCTTGGGCAGCACATCGTTGGCATAGGCCTCGGCCTCGTTCTTCAGACGCTGCTCGTCTTCCCGGGCCTTGATGGCATCGTTGAAGGCATCCTGCACCTCTTCCGGCGGCTGGGCATCCTGCATGTTGACGCTGGTGATGAGCAGCCCCGACTGATAGCGGTCGAGGATCTCCTGGGTAAGCTGCTGGGTGCGCGCCACGATCTCGCTGCGCCCCTCGGTGAGCACGAAGTCCATGCTGCTCTTGCCGATCACCTCGCGGATGGCGCTCTCGCTGGCCTCGTGGAGTGTCAGGTCGGGATCGCGCAGATTGAACAGATAGGCCTTGGCGTCCTTGATCTTGTACTGCACCGCCACCTGGATATCGATGATGTTTTCGTCCTGGGTGAGCATCAGGGCCTCGCGGGGCACCTTCTTCACGCTCTGCCCCCCACCCCCGGAGCGGTAGCCGATCTCGACATTGCGAATCGCCTGGACATTGACCACCTGGACGGATTCCACCGGATAGGGAATATGCCAATGCAAGCCGGCCTGGGTAGTGGTCTGGTACTTACCAAAGCGCAGCACCACACCACGGTTACCCTGGTCGATGATATAGAAACCGGTCACCCCCCATACCACCAAGGCAAGGATGATGATCGCACCGAGGCCGAAGAGGGGGCCCCGGCCGCTGCCACGCTGGCCCGATGAACCACCACCACGCTTGCCGCCGCCGAAGAGGCCGCTCAGTTTATCCTGCAGCTTGCGGACGATTTCATCGAGATCAGGGGGACCCTGCTCACCACCTTGTCCACCCCACGGGTCTTTGTCCTTGGGTCCTCCCGGTTCGTTCCAGGCCATTGATCACTCCAAAAATTTATGAGAATTTGTGTAACTCGTTAACAGGAGGCTGATTTTAGGTGGGTCGCCCACTCATCGCAAGCTTTGCCGCCCTCCTGCTCTGAAATCAGCTGACAGCCCTGCTGCTTTTCCAGGTATGCAAGGACGCCACGATCCACTTCCACGTCCATCAGCCATTCCCCCTCCTCGGTGATCGCCTCGCGGCGCACCACCTGCCATTGGAAGAGCCGGTTGCGCAGACGCGCGGCCTGGGGCAGGAGACGCAGGGTGCGGCGCACCAGGCCGTGCCGGCCCTCATCGCTCAGGGCGCCGAGGCGCTCCACCAGCGCCTGCTGCAACAGTTCCATGCCGGCCCCGCTGCGCGCCGACAGCCAGACCCGCAGCGGACGGCCATCGGCATCACGGTCGATGCGCGGCCCGCCCCCCTCGAGAAGGTCGATCTTGTTATAGACCTCGATCTGGGGAAGCTCGTGGGCATGAATCTCCTCCAGTACTTGGTTGACCTGGCTGATACGCTCGTGACGTGCCTCGTCATGGGCATCGATGACATGGAGCAGCAGCGTCGCCGCCTCGGTCTCCTCCAGGGTGGCACGGAAGGCCGCCACCAGGTTATGGGGCAGATCGCGAATGAAGCCCACGGTATCCGCCAGTACCACCTGGTCCAGTCCCGGCAGCTGCAGGCGCCGCAGGGTGGGATCGAGGGTGGCGAAGAGCTGATCGGCGGCATAGATGCCCGCCCCCGTGAGGCGGTTGAACAGCGTGGACTTGCCGGTATTGGTGTAACCCACCAGGGAGATGGTCTGCACAGCGGCGCGGCGCCGCGAGCGGCGCTGCAACTCACGCTGACGACGCACCTTGTCCAGGCGTTTGTGGAGTTGGCGGATACGGCCACCGATGAGACGGCGGTCGGTCTCCAGCTGGGTCTCACCCGGGCCGCGCAGGCCGATACCGCCCTTCTGGCGCTCCAGGTGGGTCCAGCCCCGCACCAGGCGCGTGGCCAGATGCTGCAGTTGGGCAAGCTCCACCTGCAGCTTGCCCTCGAAGGTGCTGGCGCGCTGGGCGAAGATGTCCAGGATCAGCCCGGTGCGGTCCACCACCCGGCAGCCCAGCAGACGCTCCAGGTTGCGCTCCTGTATGGGAGACAGAGTATGATTCACCAACACCAGTTCAGCCTCATGCGCTTCCACCAAGGCGCGCAATTCCTCTGCCTTGCCGGTGCCAATGAAAAAACGGGGATTGGGGAGCCTGCGGCTGCCGCGTACCAGGGCGAGCACTTCCACACCAGCGGATGCTGCCAACTCGCTGAACTCCGCCAGACCTTCGCTCTGATTCTCAGATGGAAAATCCAGATGGACCAGTATCGCCCTTGTGCCGCTTTGAGGCCTGTCAAACAATGCTAGTACTCACTGCAACACCGCCGCGGGACACCACAGGAACACTGAACACGGCGATATCATCTTGTTGACGGAGTACAACAGTACCCTCTGGGGTGAGACATTCAGACCTCGTTGCCGGCTGGCTGGGGATCATCCGCGAAGCTGGTCTTGATGTTACGCGCAGGAACAATGGTGGAAATGGCGTGCTTGTACACCATCTGGCTGACGGAGTTCTTGAGCAATACCACGAACTGGTCAAAGGACTCGACCTGACCTTGCAGTTTGATGCCATTGACCAGATAGATGGAAACGGGGACATGTTCTTTACGTAAAGCGTTCAGAAAAGGGTCTTGTAGGGTCTGCCCTTTAGCCATTGTAATTCTCCTTAGATTCTGTGCCGACATCGACCGGCATTGTAATTATTATTAACAACAACAACTTATCTGATGCCTGACCTTTTCAATACCGCTTGGCACCGATTGTATCACCATCAGACAAGGTTGTTTACTTAATTGTGGCGGCAGCCACGGTTTTCAATGCCCCCTCCAGGGGGCTGCCGGCGGCATCCAGCCAGTGGCAGTCACGCTCCGAACGCAGCCAGGTCATTTGCCGCTTGGCCAACTGGCGGGTGGCGATGACGGCGCGCCGCTGCGCCTCCTGATAATCCGTCTCGCCCGCCAGGAATGACCACAACTGGCGGTAACCCACCGCCCGCATGGCGGGCAATGCCGGATGCAGATCGCCACGCCGGAACAGGGCCTCCACTTCGGCCAGGAAGCCCTGTCGCAGCATGTCGTCAAATCGGACCGCAATACGGCGATGAAGTTCATCCCGCGCCTCGAACAACAGCCCCATCTTAATGAGACGGTAAGGAAACGGCGCCCTGCCACCTGCCGCCGTCAATTCGCTGAGGGTGCGCCCGCTGGCCTCGAAGACCTCCAGGGCCCGCTGGATGCGTTGCGGGTCATTGGGATGGATGCGTGCGGCCGCCAGCGGGTCCACCACCTGCAGACGCTGGTGCATCCAGTTCCAGCCCTTCTCTGCGGCCTCCGCCTCGAGGCGGGCGCGAATGGCCTCATCGGCGGCAGGCAAGGCCGAGAGGCCCTGCTCCAGGGCCCGGAAATAGAGCATGGTGCCCCCCACCAGCAGGGGGATGCGACCTGCCGCGACGATGGCCGCCATCTCGCGCAGGGCATCTTCACGGAAACGCGCTGCGGAATAAGATTCCTGGGGGTCGCAGATATCGATGAGGCGATGGGGAGCAGCCGCCAGGGTTTCAGCATCGGGCTTGGCGGTCCCGATGTCCATGCCCCGGTACACCATGGCGGAATCCACGCTGATGATCTCACAGGGCAGACGCTGCGCCAGTTCCACGGCGATGCCGGTCTTGCCGCTGGCGGTGGGCCCCATGAGGAAGATGGCGGGCGGATGCTGTTGTGGCGAGGACTTATTTACTGGCATGGGGCATCGGGTCAGAACAATTGCAGTATCGCTACTCAGGATAGTGATGGGT
>CAYRLE010000014.1:29944-42028 GCA_964425105.1 uncultured Gammaproteobacteria bacterium
CATGGGGCATCGGGTCAGAACAATTGCAGTATCGCTACTCAGGATAGTGATGGGTTATGGGTTATGGGTTATGGGTGATGAGTGATGGGCAATGGGTGATGGGTGATGAGGCAAGCGATGCCGCGGACCTTCCACACACATCACTCATCACTCATCACACATCACGCATCACTCATCACTCATCACTCATCACTCATCACGCATCACTCATCACTCATCACTTTCCAACAGCGAGGCACCGCTCCAGCAAGGCGCGGATGAACTGCTCCGCCTGGTGGTAGATCCCAGGCCGCGAGCCCTCGCGGGGGCCGCCGATGTGCAGTACGCGCACCCCATGCTGCCCCAGCCAGGCGACGATCATGTCCAGCCCGGGAGGCGAGTCCAGGTCCACCACCATCACGGGCCGGTCCATATGCTTGGCGGTCTCCACGGCATAGGCCGTGCCGCCCTGCAACTCGCCGCGGTTGAGCATCAGGGTGGCGTCGGAATCGCGCACATTGGCGCCGGTGCGCACCGTATGATCGATATTGCTGGTTTCCTGCAGCGGATACTTGGCAGGGATGGGGCCGTCATCGGCCGCCCGTTCGGCTGGACACCAGCCCCCGCAGGCCAATCCCAGTTCCATTGCCACGTCCAGCGCTGCCCGGTCCACGCCGGTTTGCCCGCCTGAAATGATTTTCTCGATCACGATGATATCCCCCACCTTGCAAAGAAAGAGACAAATAAAACCCGCCCATGAAATGGTACATCATTTCCGCAAGCGGTGATGAAAAGCCAGCCAAGACGTCCTCCCAGGCTTAAAGCAACCTTAAGGTAAAGTGCCGCAGCCCGTCTTATCTCCAGTTTTTATTTCCTTATCCGATACTTGCAGCATTGTGACGGCCCTCACAAAGAGGGAAGAAAACAAGCGGCTGCTCTTGACTTGTCCTGAATATTTGGGAAAATAGTCCCAAATACAGAAGCAATAGAAATTATCGAAATTATCGTACCCAGGACAACCCTAAGGATCTTACCCAGTGAAGGAGAAAATCATGCAGAATTCAAAGTTTCGCAAGTCACTCGTCGGCCTCGCAGTCATCGGCGCACTGAGTCTGAGTGCCTGCGGCGGTGGCGGCAGCAGTTCCAGCACGTCCTCCGGCAGCCTCACTTCGGGCGTGATCACCGGTTTTGGTAGCGTATTCGTCAACGGCGTCGAATATGAAACCACTGGCGCAGACATCCTGGTGAACGGCGTGCCTGCCGATGAAAGCGTCCTGGAAGTGGGCATGGTGGTGAACCTGCGCGGCACGGCCAATGGCGCCAGCGGCAATGCACTGAGCATCGAGTATAATGACGAATTGCAGGGCATCGTGCAGCAGAACGACTACGCCACCAACAACACCCTGCAGGTCATGGGGCTCACGGTGCGCATCGACAGCGCCACCGTGTTCGAGAGCAAGGTCGCCTCGGTCACCGGCTTCGACACCATCCAGACCGGCAACATCGTGGAAGTGAGCGGCCATCGCCTCGACGCCAACACCATCCAGGCCACCCTGGTGGAAGTCAAGAAAGCCTCCCACAGCGGTGACGAAATCGAGGTCAAGGGCGCCATCGGCAATCTCACTGCCAGCACCTTCCAGATCGGCAGCCTAGTGGTGGATTACAGCGCCGTCTCCAGTATCCCGGCAGGCGGCCTCAGCGAGGGCCTGTTCGTGGAAGTGAAGAGTACCCAGGGCATTGACAGTGCAACGGGCAATCTCATTGCCAGCAGGATCGAGCTGGAGAGCAATGGCGATGCCGGCATCGATGGCAATGAAGGCGAGGAGATCGAACTGGCCGGCCCCATCGGCATCAACCCCACCGTCAGCGGCTTCATGCTCAACGGCACGCCGGTAGTCATCGACAGCAATACCGAGTTCGAGCATGGTGCGGTAAGCGCCATTGCCGAAGGTGTCCAGGTGAAGGTGGAAGGCACCCTCAACGGCAATGGTGAACTGGTGGCCAAGGACATCAGCTTCAACGAGGCCAGCGAGACCGAACTCCGGGCAGCCCTCGAAGCCGTGGATGCCCCGGCCGGCACCATCACCATCATGGGCCAGACCATCAGCGTCGATGCCACCACCCTGCTCAAGGACGACAGCAGCAACGCCGTGCGCTACTTCGGTCTCGACGACCTGGCCACAGGCGACCGCCTGGAGGTCAGCTTCTACAAGGACGACGTCACCGGCAAATTCATGGCCGTCAAGCTGCAGCGGGAAGACAGCGGCAGCGACAAGCTGGATGGCACCGTGGAGAGTGTCGGCATAAGCGGCACCACCCTGGTGGTGGGTGGCGTCACCGTGGACATCACCAGCCTCGGCAGCAGTGCCCCTGCGCTCGGCGTCAAGGTGGAGATCCGCGGCAGCTTCGATAGCGGCACTGGCCAGTTGAACGCCAGCAGCCTGAGCATCGACAGCTGATACAGAGAAACCTTCATCATAAGCCATAACAGGGGCCCCGCGGGGCCCCTTTCTTATTCCACCCCAGCTTCTCCGGCAGGCTGGGACAGCGCTCTGCCCCGTGCCTCCGCCTCCACGAACACCCGCTTCACCTCGGGAAAGGCCGCCTTGATGCGGCCGTCCAGGGTGGCGATGACCTGCTCCAGTTCTCCCGCCGAGAGATCGTCGCGAAAGTCGATGCTCAGATTGACCAGCACGAAATCGGGCCCCATGTGCATGGTCAGCACCTCGTTGACATGGGCCACCTGGGGAAAGTCACGAGCGATGCCGCGGATGCCCTCCACCACCCGCTCATTGGCGCTCTCACCAATGAGCAGGCCCTTGGTCTCGTAGGCCAGCCACACCGCCGTCCCCCCCAGAATCAGACCGATGACGATGGAGGCGATGCCGTCGAACCATGGCAGGCCGGTCCAATGGGTCAGCCCCACGCCAAGCAGGGCCACCACCAGCCCCAGCATGGCGGCCGAATCCTCGAACAGCACCACGAACAGGGTGGGATCCTTGCCACGCCGCACCGCCTCCACGTAGCCCCACTTGCCCTTGCTCTTGGAAAACTCCGTGAGTGCGAAGAACCAAGCCGCCCCTTCGAAGGCCATGGCCAGCCCCAGCACCAGATAATTCACCAGCGGATTCTCCAGTAGCTGGGGGTGACGCAGATGGGAGATGCCCTCGAAGATGGACACCCCCGCACCCACCGCGAAGATGAGGATCGCCACCACGAAGCTCCAGAAATAGATCTCCTTGCCGTGACCGAATGGAAAACGCCGGTCCGGTGGTTTGCGGGCCTGGCGCATGCCATAGAGCAGCAACAGCTGATTGCCGGTATCCACCAGGGAATGGATGCCCTCCGAGAGCATGGCCGAACTGCCGGTCATGGCTGCCGCCACAAACTTGGTGACGGCGATCAGGGCATTGCCCGCCAGGGCGGCAAAAATGACTTTTTTCGATGAACCCGCCATAGGGCGTCAAGGATAACAAAGCGCAGGCCGCACTGCCCCTCCCCCCTTTGGAAAAGGCTGGAATGACAACGGGGCAATCCTCAACGCGAACTTTGAAGAAAGGCGCCACCATTCAGTCTCCATTCAGCCTCCCCCCGGCATACTGCCCATAAACACCGACAAAGGGGGATAGCGCCATGAGAACCATCGCCTTCATGATCTGCCTGACGGCGGCTGTCATAGTGCCCCAAGCTGCGGTCGCCGGCCATCACCATGAACAGCATGAATATCATGAACTCCATCACGGCGGCGACACCATCGTCATCGAGGTAGAACCACGCCTACATCATGAACATGAGACTCGGTTTGTCAGGAAGTGCTGGGTGGAAGAAACCCGTTACCCCAGGCGCATTGCCCACCATAACGCGGCGGGAGGCATGATCGCCGGCGGTGTCATCGGCGGGGTCATCGGCCACCAGCTCGGCAGGGGGCATGACCGTGAGGCCTTCGCCCTGCTGGGCACGCTCATCGGCGCCTCCCTGGGTCACGACATGGCTTATCGGCAGCATCATGGAGAAAGGCGCCGTGTGTACAAGAGGCGCTGCCGCCTTGTGCCGCGCCATCATCACTATTGAAAACCGTGAGCGGGTGGCCGCAAGCTCAGTGCTGCGGCTTTTCCGTCAGCCAATGCTCCAGTTCCGGGAAGAACCAGGCCGCGCCCTCCAGGACGCCGGCGCTGTAATAGCCGTTCATGCCCAAAAAGCCGCCTTGGGCCACGTAGAGGCGCTCCTCCAGGTGGCGCTCGCGCAGCGCCGCCTCCGCCTCCTCGCGCACCTCGGGGCGGGCATTGCGCACCAGCACCGACTGCAGGCCGCTGGTCAGCACCGGCAGGTCGTTGCCGCTGTCGCCGGCAAACACCACCTGCTCCTCGGCGAAGCCCAGCTGTTTCATGAGAAAGCGCACTGCATGGAGCTTGGTGGCGCTGGCCGGCAGGACATCCAGCAGCCCGCAGCCCAGCGCCTCATCCAGGCTCCAGATGAGGCTGGCCGCCACCCCCGCCTCCTCGAGGCGGCGCTCCATCTCCGCCAGGGTCTCGGCCCGGGGAAATTCCGCGGGGGTGTAGTAGCTGAGTTTGAAGGCACCCTGTTTCTCCGCCTCCTGCAGGCGCAGCCCCTCCAGGCCGGCGAACAGCTGCGCCAGCTGCGGGCCGCTCATGCCCTGCCAGTCGGGGGCGATCTCCGCCTGCCAGCTTTCCCAGGGCAGCCACTCATTCCCCTGGATGCGATAGATGGTGGTCCCCACGTCGCCCACTGCATAGTCCGGCACGGGAATCTCGTATTCCTCGATGGCTGCCTGCAACAGCGCCCGGTGGCGCCCGCTGACATAGACCAGGGTCAACGCAGGATATAGCGCCAGGCGCCGCAGCAGGGGGCGGGCCGCGGGCGATTCTGGCTGGGGCCCGTTGGGCAGGATGGTGCGGTCGAGATCGCTGCACAACAGGATGGCGTGGTTTGATTGCTTGTCAGGTGGCATGCCAGGTCCTCGTTCTTGTGATGCAGAATATTGTCTGCCGCCAGGACAGAGTAAACAAGAGATGGCTTTCGCCAGTCCAGAGATGATCGCAAGGTACCTTCAAAGCGGCGCCGCTCCCAGTGCCGCCGGCCGGGCCTTGGCCGGGGCACTGCCATGACCATGACGCAACAGCATGTTGCGCAATTGCCATTGCCCGGCCGGATCGAGATCCGCCAGGAACTCCACCTGACGTCCGATATAGAGTGCCAGCGGCACACCGTTGCGGTAGAGCACCCGGTTGCCGGCAGTGGCGGGCACGCGCCGGCCGGGGGTGATGATGCCGGTGAGATTCAGGGGGTCTGCGCCGCAGAGGGTGATGAGTTCCTCGCCCGGCTTGCTGCCTCGCATCCTGCGCAGGGCGGCCAGCGCCTCGGGCAAGGCAAACTGTTCGCCGCTGAAACCCGCCACGAAACGCCCGCCGCGGATCTCCCCGCGGGCCTCCAGACGCCGGTAGACATAGAGCAGTTCGCGCCAGGGCGGCAACCTGCCTTCCCTTTCCAGCACCTTGCGGAACACCACGCCGTAGCGGCACAACAGGGTGCGGGCAATGGCCTCGATGCGCGGCTCGCTCAGCGATAGCCCTTGGCGCTCAGGCTGGGCACGCGGCCTGCGCTGCACCAGAGACCAGCGCCCGGCCGTATCCACCGGGGCCCAGCCAACGCCGCGGCGCGCCGTTCGGCGGCGGCGTTTCTTCGTGGCCGGCGTCAGCAGGGCACGCAGGCCGGCATAGCTGTCCGCGCTCACCCTGCCGGCGGCCACCAGTTCACCGAGGGCGTCTTCCACCTGGGTGCGCAACAGTCCCGTGACGCTGACCAGGTCATCGAGAAAGGAGGCGCCATGGTCCTGCAGACAGCACATCACCGCCTCCGCCATGGTGGAAAAGCGAGGTCTGTCGTCTTCCTCCTCGCCGCCGTCATCCAGCCAGTGCTGGAGATGGGCGCGCGCCAGCAGCATGATGGGCGTCACCCGCACCGGGGCCGCTGCGGCGCGGCTGCCCTGTGCCGCACTGCGCAAGGCCGCGGCGGCGGCACGCAGCCAGGCGATGCGGCCGCTGACGCACAGCCTGTCCAGCATTTCAGGCCGGTAGTTGCGCAGGCGGGCCGGCAGGACATGGACCTCCCAGGCCGCCGCCGGCACGGCAAACCCCTCCAGCTGCGCAATGACGGCAGCCAGGGCCTCTTCCCCCTCCCCCTGCTCGCCCTCCTCCAGGCGCTGCCAGTGAAACAGGAAGCGCATGTAGTCCGCCGGCGCCACCGCCTCGATCTCGCTGCGCAGTTGTTTCAGGGTATAGCGGTTGATGCGCGCCAGCAGGCCCCGCTCGCACCATTCGCTCTCTGCCCTTGCCGCGCTGTCGTCCGCGCCCGTGAAATGACCGCGCACGGCAAAGCCTTCCTGCTCCAGAGCCAGCAGGGCGCCGTCGACAGCACTGCCAGGCAAACCGAGGGGCGCGGCCAGAGCTTGCGCGCTCACCGGCCCGAGGCCTTCCAGGCGGCTGCGCACCAGTTCCCTGAGGGCCTCCTCACAGCCGGGCGACGGCTGCCCCGGCAAGGGCTCCAGGGGTGGATTCAAAACGGCATCAGGAAAAATTGCCAGCAACTCACCCAGGCGCTCGCGCGCGACCCACAGCACCTCGCCCGCGGGGGTGCTCAGTTCCGTGGCGCGCGCCTGCTCTTGCAGTTCCGTGAAGAGCCGGCGCCAGGCGCAGGCAGCCTCACCCTCGCTCCGGCTGATGAAGCCGAGCACATAGAGGGCATCGTGCAGTTCATCGGCATTGGCCGCCTGCGGCCAGGCCTCGCGGCGCACCCGCTCGATGGCGCCGGGATCGAGACGGCCGAGATCCGCGGCGCTGGCCGGATCCAGGGAACGGCGCTGCTGGACGGCCAGGGTTCTGCGTTCCTCCGCCGGCGCATCATCGAGAAAGGCGTAGGGCCGGGCATTGAGGATCTCCTGGGCCAGCGGCGAGGGACTGGCCAGGTCCCTGGCGATGACTTCGATCTCCCCGCTGGCCAGTCTCTCCAGAAGACGCTCCAGTCCCTCGATATCCATGGTCTCGTGGAGGCAGTCCGCTATGGTCTGCTGGACCAGCGGATGGTCGGGTACTTCCCGGTCGCCGCTGATGTTTTCAAAGCAGGCCAGCTGGTCGGGAAACACCACCGCCACCAGGTCTTCCGCGTCACTGCGCTGAAACTGGGGCGGCATGCGCTTGCCGTTGCGGTTGCGCTTCACCGCCAGGGCGATACTGGCATTCCAGCGCCAGCGGGCGGCGAACATGGGCGCCGCGAGCAGGGCCTGGATCAGGATCTCCCTGACGGTCCGGGCATTGAGATAGTCCTTGACCTCCGCCAGGGGAAAGCTGTGGGTGGGACCCAGGGAGAGCACCACGTTGTCCTCCGTGGCCGCGGCCTGCAGTTCGAAGTTGAAGCGGCGGCAGAAGCGCTTGCGCAGGGCCAGGCCCCAGGCGCGGTTGAGGCGCGAGCCGAAGGGCGAGTGGATGACGAAGTGCATGTCCCCCGTCTCGTCGAAGAAGCGCTCGAAGACGATGCGCGACTGGCTGGGAATCACCCCCAGGGCGGCCCTGGCGGCGCCCAGGTAGTGGCTGAGTTGCCGGGCCGCCGCAGGTGCCAAGGCGCAGTCGCGCTCCAGCCAGGCGCTGGCGGCATCCACGCCTGCGGCGAGCCGCTGGTCGAGCTGTTCCCGCAGACGCGACACGGCCAGCGACAATTCGTCGCTGCGCCCGGGGGCCTCGCCGAACCAGAAAGGGATGTTGGGCGGCTGCCCCTTTGCGTCTTCCACATGCACCTTGCCCTGCTCGATCTTCAGGATGCGGTAAGAGGTGTTGCCCAGCTGGAAGATATCGCCGGGCAGGCTCTCGAAGGCGAAATCCTCGTTCAGGGTGCCGATGAAATGGCCCACTGGGGCGAGGATCACATCGTAGTCGAATTGATCCGCGATGGCGCCACCGTTGAGCAGGGCCGTCAGCCGCGCGCCGCGGCGCGCCCGCAGCCGGCCCTGCACCCGGTCGCGATGGAGATAGGCGCTGCGCCGCCCGCGGCGGGTGGAAAAACCATCGGCTAGCATCTGCAGTACGGCGTGGTAGCTGTCCTGTGACAGATTGCGGTAGGGCCAGGCTCGGCGCAGCCGCTGGTAGAGTTCCTCTTCCCGCCACTCGCGGCTCGCCACCTCGGCGACGATCTGCTGGGCCAGCACATCCAGGGGATGATCGGGAATGCGGATATGGTCGAGTTCGGCGCGGCGGATGGCATCCAGCAATGCCGTGCATTCCACGAGGTCGTCGCGGGACAGGGGAAAGAGACGGCCCTTGGGGGTGGCGTTCAGGTCATGCCCGGAGCGCCCGACGCGCTGCAGGAGGGCGGCGATGGAACGGGGCGAGCCCAGCTGGCAGACCAGGTCCACATCGCCGATGTCGATGCCCAGTTCCAGGGAGGCGGTGGCGATCAGCGCCTTGAGCTGGCCGTCCTTGAGGCGCTGCTCCGCAGCCAGGCGATGTTCGCGGGCGAGGCTGCCGTGGTGGGCGGTGACATGCTCCTCGCCCAGGCGTTCGCCGAGAAAACGGGCGGCGCGCTCGGCCAGGCGGCGGGTGTTGACGAAGATCAGGGTGGTGCGGTGATTTTCCACCAGCGCCGCCAGGCGGTCGTAGACCTCATTCCAGACTTCATTGGCCATCACCGATTCCAGGGGCGAGCCGGTGACTTCGATGGCCAGATCCCGCTGCCGCACATGGCCGGTATCGATGATGCTGCAGTCACCATCCCTGCCCGTCAGGAAGTGGGCGATGTCCGCCATGGGCTTCTGGGTGGCCGACAGCCCAATGCGCACCGGCGGCCTGGGACAGAGGGCGGCGAGGCGTTCCAGGGACAGTGCCAGATGCGCGCCCCGCTTGTTGCCCGCCAGGGCATGGATCTCGTCCACGATCACCGTGCCCACGGTGGACAGCATGGCGCGGCCGGACTCGGAGGTGAGCAGGATATACAGAGACTCGGGCGTGGTGGCGAGGATATGGGGTGGTTCGCGGCGCATGCGTGCGCGCTCTGCAGCGGGCGTATCGCCGCTGCGCACCAGCGCCGAGATGTTCACATCCGGGAGACCCTGCGCCAGCAGGCGCTCGCGGATGCCGCTCAGGGGTTGCTGGAGATTCTTGTGGATGTCGTTGGACAGGGCCTTGAGGGGCGAGATGTACAACACCCGGGTCTCGCTCGTCAGACCATGCGCCAAGCCCTCCTGCACCAGACCGTCGATGGCGGCGAGAAACGCGGCCAGGGTCTTGCCGGAACCGGTGGGTGCCGCCACCAGGGTATGGCGCTGGCGGCGGATCGCAGGCCAGGCCTGCAGCTGCACCTCGGTGGGCGCCGCAAAGGCCGCCTCGAACCAGGCCGACACCGCAGGATGAAAAGCGCGCAAGGGCATGGGGTCATGATAGCGCACTTTCCGCCACCAGGGGTTACCCCCTCCCTGCGCCTGCTGCTGTATCCCCCCACCTTGATAAACATTGCAGCCACCCCTATATATCGCAAGAGAAGAACAGCAATCCAGAGGGGGCAAGGACATGGCACAGACAATATCCGAGGAGCTGCTCCGCGAGCTGACGGCAGCATTGGAACGGGACCCGCGCATCAATCTGCACAAGTGGCCCATCAGCGTATGGTCCCAGGAAGGCAAAGTGGTGCTGGACGGCAAGGTGGAAAACATCGCCGCGAAGCGCGCCGCCCTGGCTGCGGCGCACAAGCTGTGCCGGGACAGGTGCCCGGTGGTGGATATGCTGCGCGTGACGCCCACCGAACCCAAAGGCGACCTCGAACTGCGCGATGCGCTGGCCAAGGCCCTCGCCAATGAACCCGTCTTCAGAGAATATACCCTGCGCGCAACGGCCAATGGCAAGAGCGAACTGATCCGCGATGCCGCACCCGCTCCCTACGAAATCCAGGTGGATGTCCATAACAGCACGGTCCGCCTCTCGGGGCGGGTCGGCAGCCTGACGCACCGCCGCCTTGCCGAGGTACTGGCCTGGTGGACCGGCGCCTGCGAGTCGGTGGACAATCAGCTGGAGGTCTTCCCGCCCGAGGAAGACGACGACAACGAGATCACCGATGCAGTGCGCATGGTGCTGGAAAAGGATCCGCTGGTCCATGCGCACGAGCTGCGTGTGGGCACCGCAGCCGCCATCGTAGTGCTGGAAGGCTGCGCAGACAATGCAGAAGAAAAACGGCTCGCCGTGCTGGACGCCTGGTACGTGCCCGGCGTCTACGACGTCGTGGACCGCATCGAGGTCTGCTAGGGCCTCACAAAATGTGACAGCCCCAGGACTAGGCAAGCAATTCCGGCCTGATCATCCAGCCGATCTGCCAGCCTGCATCCTCAGTGCGCTCCAGACAGACCACAGTACCCGGCCGATAGGCGGTGATGGGCCTGTCCTCGTCTCCCATCACCAGGTATGAAACCAGTTTGGCCATGAACGGCAGATGCCCAACGATCAGGGTATCCTCACTCTCCCTCTGCCAATCTGTCTCCTTGGGATCGTCATTGGGGTTGAGGTGCTCGCCGACCTCCGGCGCCACTCCCGGGGCAATGACAGCCGCCAGCTGCTCCGCAGTCTGCAGGGCACGCAGTTTACCACTATGCACCACCCGCCCCACGCGGACCCCCGCCCGCCCGAGAAATGAAGCAAGGCGTGCCACATCGGTCTTGCCGCCCTCGGTCAAGGGCCGCTCGGGATCGACCTCTTTTGCACAGGCCTCGCCGTGCTGAACGAGATAGAGCTTCATATCTGCCACCTCCTCTCAAGTCCATCGCCGCCCCATGAACGATCGGATCATGGGACGGCGTGGAAAGTATCCGACAATTGTTTTTCGTCCTCAGCAGCGCCTGACGACTAGCGCTTTTCCTTGACCGCTATCAGCGGCGCACTGATCCAAGTCCCCCTGCATTTGGGACACTTACCGGGTTTAGCCATCCTCTCATGGTGAAACACGAAACCGCATTGCCTGCACTTCGCCGGCAGGACCTGCAGCTGATAGGTCGTATGGCGCAAGGATTTTTGCAAATGCTGCAGATCGTCCACCACCTCCTTGACAGGCTCCTCGACTACCGCCGCCAGATCGTGAACAGAAAGCGGGTTGTTCAACAAGATGTCGATGAGTTCTTTGCGGTACATATTATTAACCCGGCAACAATGTACATTGAAACCAAATGGAACCAAATGAAATGGGGACGGAGGGATTAATATATAATCCCTCCGTCCCCATTTCCGTTTGTCGTGGCATAGGCAACAGGTAAAGTAACCAAGTTTTCAAGGACGCTTCGCTTGCCGAATACAACTCTGCGGTCCGGGCAATCGGAGATCGTCAGGGGAATATGCAGGGCGTGGGGCCGCAGGCTTCAGTTCTTTTTGGGAAGATACTGCACGCCTTCCAGACCTTTGAAATCGTCGTCCTGGGTCCAGAGGCAAGCCTGGTGGACGCGGGCCGTCGTGAGGATGATGCTGTCTGCCATGGGCAGATTCAGTTCCAAGCTGGCCTGTGCGGCCTGGATGGCCAGGCTCGCATCCAGCGGAACCTCATGCCCCTGCCGCATCAGAGCGACTGCCTGAATGGCGGCATCTTCGCCCCGCTGGCGGTACACGACCTTGAACACTTCGTAGAGGGTAATGGTGGGGACAATGAGCCTTTCCGGCTGGCTCAGCGGTTCGCGAAAGTGCGTGGCATTGGGACCTCCCGCGAAGAACTCCAGCCAGGCGGAGGAATCCACCACATGATTCACAGGCGGTCGTTCTCGCGTGGCACCTCGGTGTCGATGCCCTCAAGAAAACCTTCCATCTCCTCGATGCGACGCTCCGGGATAAGCTCGATGCGGTTGCCGATTTCCATGATCTGCAACCGCTGGCCTGGGCGCAGGTCCAGCGCCTCGCGGATCCTCTTGGGGATGACGACCTGATACTTGGGCGAAATCTTAACGGCTTCCATGGCATGGCCCCTTGGTATTTCTCAGTGGTATTACGAAATACTAATCGAACGCGATCTTGTTGGCAAACCCCCATTGAGAAACAGTGATTCAGAGGCGGGCAGGTCTGGTTCGCCTGCCGC
>CAYRLE010000015.1:0-39698 GCA_964425105.1 uncultured Gammaproteobacteria bacterium
CACCGCCAGCCCCTTGTCCATCAACAAGCGGTGCAGGGCCGTCAGGTCGCGCGAATAAGTTACCAACCCTACACGGTACAGGAGATCCCCCACGATCCGCAAGGCGCCGCCGCGGCCCGCCCCCCCCGCCGGCGGGTGCAACAGATTGGCCAGGCCCTGCCTGAGGCTGGCCAGCGGCCCCTGCTGCCGGGGCAGGGCAAAGATGGCCAGTGGCTTCCCCAGGCGGGCCACTTCCACCATCATGGAAATGCTGTCGCCGGTGACGATGAAACGGTCCGCCAGGCCCAGCAGCGCCTGATAGGGGTTCTCCTCAGGCGCATCACCCCAGCGGTAGATACGGGCCTTGCCGGCCAGCGTCTCCTCCAGGGCCTGCACCACCGGCGCCGGGGTGCGGCGGCTGGTGGTGACGTAGAGGGCGCCCCCCTCGGCTGCGGCCAGCGCCTGTCGTGCCAGTTCGCGGGCCACGCCGGCATCGAACACGAAGGGCTTGGTGGGTCCCCCTACCAGCAGGGCTGTGAGGGGCCGGGGCAGTTCGGCCAGACGCGCCTCCCAGCGTTGCGCCGCAGATGCGATAGCCGCCTGATCGGGCCGCATCAGCGGCAGATCCAGGTGCAGCACGTTGGGGCGCTCGGGCAGGCAGTACTGTGAGGTGGCGATCACCAGGGCATACTGGTCCAGCATGCGCTTGGGACGTCCCACCAACACGATCTTGGTGCGGCCGCCGCTCTGCTGGCGCACCCACATGGCGGCCATGGCGGGCCGCCGGCCGACTGTGATGATGAGATCGGGCCAGGGCGGCTCCAGGGGGTCGGAACGCTCCAGGTCCAGGTGATAGAGGGAGGGCCGGAACGGTGGTTTACCCAGCACATACTGTTCCAGGGGATAGACCCGCCGCATCTCATAGGGCATGCCCAGCGCCTCGGCGATGATTTCCACCTGGGCATTGTCGCCCAGCTTGTCGCTGAGCAGCAGCCAGATCCTGGGCGCGGCGGAATCAGGCATGGTCATGACGAACGACTGGGAAATGGAAAAATTGAATAAAACGACATCGGATTTGGGACGGCATGGCGCGATAGCTTACAATACTCCCTGTGCAAAACCCAGCTGATTCGGTCCCACCCCCACTGCTCATGAACAAACCCCATTCATCCAGCGCCGCGCCCGGGCCGGCCGCCGACCTTGACGACGCCGCTTCACCGCGGGTGTGGGCCCTCACCAGCTACCGCAGCGGAGAGAACACCCAGATCCTTGCCCTGGCCCACGCCCTGGGGCTGCCCTATGAGGTCAAGCGCCTGGCCTACCGCACCTATGATTTCCTCCCCGGTCTGCTGCGCCGCCCCAGCCTGGCGGGCATCGACCGCGGGGCATCCAGTCCTCTGGAGGCACCCTGGCCAGACCTGCTGATCTCCGCCGGGATGCGCAACGAACCGGTTTGCCGCTGGATCAAACAACAATCGCCGCGCACGCGGCTGGTGCACATCGGCCGCACCTGGGCAGCGCCGGAACACTTCGACCTGATCGTCACCACCCCCCAGTACCGCCTGCCCGAGGGCGACAATATTCTCCACAACACCACCACCATGCAGCGCATCGATGAGTGCCTGCTGAACGCGGCCGCCAGGGCCTGGGCACCCCGCCTGGCCCATCTGCCTGGGCCCTATCTGGCAGTGATGATCGGCGGCAACAGCGGACCTTACACCTTCGGAACGCGGGCGGCGCGGCGCCTCGCGGCAGCCGTCAGCCGCCTGTGGGGCAAGACCGGTGGCTCGCTGCTGATCTCCACCAGCGCGCGCACGCCGCCGGCCGCCATCGACGCCCTGGCGGCTGCCATCGATTGCCCCCTGCACATCTACCGCTGGCGGCCTGCAGACCCGGACAATCCTTATCTGGGCTTTCTCGCCCTGGCCCAGGCCATCGTGGTCACCAGTGACAGCATCGCCATGCTCAGCGAGGCCTGCGCCACCGGCAAACCGCTGCACATCTTCGACATGGAACAGGGCCCCGAGGACTTCCGCCTCGCTGCCCTGCTCTACCGCCAGTTGATGCGCTTCGGCCCCCGCCGCCTGAGCCGCGATGTGGGGCTGGTGCATCAAAGATTGATCGCCGGCGGGCATGCCGTGTGGCTGGGAGATGATCCTGCGCTGCCGGAGGGGGCGCCACCCCTCAACGATATGGCACGGACTGTGCGGCGCATCCATACGCTGCTGGCATCCCCTGTCAGCGGCTGACCAACCGGCACCTGTAGCCGGCTTAGCCCTCTCCAGACAAGCGCTGATGTGCCAGCGCCCCTTCGACAGCGCGAGTACCGTCGCCGGGCCCCTCTGCGCTGAACGGCGGCGTATCCTGCATTAGGGCCTGCCTGAACAGGGGGGCCAGCAGTGAGGCGCCGAATCGCGACAGATGATCGCCATCGAAATAGACGAGCTTGCCATCGACCACCAGCGGGCAGACCAGACCGTTACAGAGCCGGGGCTTCACCTGGATGAAATCCCAGCCTCCTGGCAACCCGGCCAGGACATCGGAAAACTGCTGCGCATAACTGTCGGCCTCGTCGATAAAGCTGTGTTGCTGCAGGGCGCCACTTCCCAGCCATGCCTGGCGGATAAAGTGATTGGCCACCGCCTTGCCGAATTGCGCCCCAATCTCCGGGACGTCTTCGATGACAGAGACCCGGTAGCCATCGAGCGCAGCCAGGGTGCGCTCCAGCCCGCGGCGGAAAACCCTCCTGTTTTCCAGTGGTGAACTGATGAGGGTTTCATCATCCACAATCAGGAAGTTGCTGTTGTCATAGCCCTGGCCGGTGAGGGAAATCCGCCAGTAGCCGGCCAGAAAGACATGCCGGACCGAGGGCGAATCTTTGATGAACCCCAGTACGGCATTGTTGAAATGGAGGCATTTTTTCTTGTGCCGCCGATAAACCCCGGTCAGGGGACGACAGCCGCCATCGGTCAGGGAATACCCCGAGATGCCGGCATCCAGTGCCGCCAGATGCAGGGCGTAGGAGACAGCGTGGGCGTGGGAATCGCCCCAGATCACGAACTGCGGTGGAGCATCCTGCTTGCCCAGGCGGCACAACTCCCCTTTCTCCTCGCCCTCCGCCTGTTGGTTCTCGGTGAAGCGCCGGCAGTGCATGGCGACGCTTTTTTGTTGCTGAACATGATTATTCACCTTGGCGATCTCCATGAGACCGGCAGGAATGCGCTCCATCAGGCCCTGGCTGAACAGAACAAATGCCACGCCGGCAATCACCAGGGAGCCCATGCCCCCCAGTTCAGCAAACAGACGCAGACGCCGCGGCAGGCGCCGCGAGGGCTTCCGGTAACGAACCTCGATAAAACGGTAGGACAGCACAGAGAGCGCGAAGGAAAGGACAAGGATCAAATAGCTACTGGGTGCAGCATCCCAGACCATTTTCGTATAGACCGTCACCGGCCAGTGCCAGAGATAGAAGGAATAGGAAACCAGGCCGATGAACACCAGCACCCTGTGGCTCAGTAGTCTTGCCACCAGTGTCTGCGCCTGTCTGCCGGAATAGATGATGAGTGCCGCGCCCAGTACCGGATAGACGGCATTGATACCGGGAAAGACAGCATTTTCCTGCAACAACAGCATGGTACCAAGCACCAGTGCAAGTCCCAGCCCGGCGCTCAGTTCGGCGAGGCGCCGTTTCCTGATGGCAGGCAACACATCCAGACTCAGCAGGACACCCGCCAGTAACTCCCAGGCCCGCGTAGGGAGCATGTAGAAACTGTACTTGGTATACAGTTCCGCCAGCAGAAGATTGGCGCCCAGGGAAAGCACGAACAACCCCAGCAGGATGCGCACCATGGCCTGCTGACTGAACTTGCGGTACAGCAGGTATAACAGCGCCGGAAACAGGATATAGAACTGTTCCTCGACACCCAGCGACCAGGTATGGAGCAATGGCTGGGTTGCAATGTCGAGGCCGAAATAGGTGCTTTCCGTATCCCAGAAATAGACGTTGGGCACGAAGGCCAGCGCCGCCAGGGTTGCCCGGGACAGGGACATGTACTCATCCGGCAGTAGAAAGAAATAACCCGCCACCAGCGTAGCCACCAGAACCAGCAACAGGGCAGGTATGATGCGCCGCACCCGCCGTTCATAGAAACGGGCAAAGGAAAATGTTCCCTGCCTCATCTCATTCAGGATGATGGAACTGATAAGGTAACCGGAGATGACAAAGAAGATATCGACACCGACGAAACCGCCGGGAAGCCATGAAAAACCGGCGTGAAACATCACCACGGGCAACACGGCAATGGCGCGCAGGCCATCGATGTCAGTACGATATTTCATCGCTGTTATCGAAGTGTTCTCTATTATTAACCCGGCCACCCAATATATCGGGTTCAGCCGCGCTGTGCACGCACGCGGCAAGGCGTCAAAACGCCGCTGTAGTCATTCTACAGCCAGTTTTGACAACGCAGCCCGCGTGCGTGCACAGCGTGGCCTGCCGTAAAATTCAATCGGTTAGGAGCTTCAGGCATGCCCCCTCTCCGCGTTGCGCACCTTGCCAAGGGAATCACCCTTGCCGGCGGCGCGCGCCTCGATAGGGTACATGCCTGAAGCTCTGAACCCGATATATTGGGCGGCCGGGTTAATAAGCCGACAGTTGCATAACGATACAACATTGCAGCATAAAAATGCCTTGAATTCCAACAGCAAACAGCCTCCTCGCCCTGCTTGCGGCAATTTGCCATTGGTGAGGCTACTAACGGCGCCTAGGCTCACCGCCCGTTTCTTCCTTCTTTCCAAAGCTGGGGTCAATGCGGGAGCCGCCAGACCCAGCGCTCAGATCAGGCTCTTTCAGGCTTCCCTGGATGCCAGCGCCGCCGCCTCCACCCGCTCCACCGCGCAGGCCTGGCCGCCCTGGAGCCGATAGACGCGGTCTGCTGCATCCACCAGGGCAGGCTGATGGGAAATGGCCAGAATAGTAAGTTCGCCGCGCAACTCCCTCAGGGTGTCACAGATCTCCGCCTCGCTGCGGGGATCGAGGGCGCTGGTGGCCTCGTCGAGGATCAACAGTTGGGGGCGGTGGGCCAGGGCGCGGGCGATCATGATACGCTGGCGCTGGCCTCCCGAGAGCCGGGCGCCGCGCTCGCCCACGCTGCTGTGCATGCCCTGGGGCATTTCCGAGACAAAGCCCCAGGCACCGGCGGCGCGCAGGGCATATTCGGCGTCCCCCTCGCCCAATTCCGGATCGCCCAGGGTCACATTGTTCAGGACACTATCGTGGAACAGCAGGTTTTCCTGGGGCACATAGCCGATGTTGCGGCGCCACTGGCGCAGGTCGATCTCCCTGAGCGGCACATCGTCCAGCAGCACGGCCCCGGACTGGGGCATCAGCAGGCCAGTCACCAGATCCACCACCGTGGTCTTGCCCGCCCCCGAAGGTCCGGTGAGGGTGGTCAGCAAGCCCTTGGGGATGGTGAGGGAGACATCACGCAACACCGTCTTGTCGCCATAGGAGAAGGTGACATCCTGCAGGTGGATGGCCTGCTCCAGGCGCGGCGGAAGACTGCCACAACTCTCTTCCTCGGCGGCGCGGGCATCCTCGGTAGTGCGGTTGATGGACCAGAAGGCGCTTTCCGCCGTCACCATCTTCTGATACCAGCGCTGGATCTTGCCCATCTGACCCATGATGCGCCCCAGCAGCAGCACCAGCATCAGCACCGTGGGGGCCGGCATGCTCCACTGCACCAGTACCACATAGATGCCCACCGTGATCAGGATCACAAAGAGGGGTTCCTGGATGGCCTGCAGAAAGGCCTTGCTGAACACCTCCTTCTGCAGGGCGCGGTTGAGGCGGGTGGTCTCGCTGGCCAGTACGGTATCTGCCAGTTCCTCGCGCCCCATGGCCTTGAGGGGCTTCACTGCCTGCAGGGTGTCGGTGAGGCGGCCGATGAGTGAGATCAGCAGCTTGGTCTGGCGCTTGCCCGCCTTCTTGGCCATGCGCACCAGGGAATAGGTCACCACCAACACGATGAAGCCGGCGCCCAGCGCCACCAGGGTGGCCTCCCAGGACACCATCAGCGCCACCCCCGTGTAGACCAGGGCCTCGATGAGGCGCGCGATCATGGTGGTGCCGTAGACATAGGACTCGGCGGCGCGCATGGCCTCTGTGGTCATGGCGTTGGCCATGCGCCCGGCCGGTTGCTGGAGAAAGTATTCCCAGCGCGAGGCCAACACGGCGCGCAGCAGCGCCAGGCGCAGGTCGGTGGTCACCTGGGCGGCGGTATAACCGATCTGCTTGCGCGCCAGCAGCAACAGCAGGTTCTTGATGATGATGCCCACCACCACCACCACCAGCAACACGCCGATGGAGGGTGTGATGCCGATGGTGCCCAGGGCATCACGGACGATTTCCTCCAGCCCCATGCCGTCGCCGCCACCGCCCCCAGCCTCACCGGAGGCGCCAGCACCACCGCCCTGATCCAGGGCGATACTCAGCAGGGGCAGCAGGGCAGAGAGACTGATGCCTTCGGCGATGCCCGCCAGCAGCAGGGCAAAAAGCATGAGGGCGCTCTGCCAGGGATAGACACGGAAGAACTTGAGCAGCAGATGCATATCGGGAAGGGGCTACGCGCTGAACAGGCCAGCAGCCATGGCTTGCCTAACTGCCGCTAGGGGCGACGGCCTGCCTCAGCACGCCGCCACCTGCTCCTGCAGGGCCGCAAAGGCGGCCACGATGGCATCCACCTGCACCGGGGTATGGGCGGCACTCAGACTGCAGCGCAACAGGCAGTTGGAGGTGGGAGTGGCCGGCGGCATCACCAGATTGACATAGATGCCGCGGTCCAGGAGTTCGTGCCAGATGCTCAGCGCGGCCTCCTTGGAGCGGCCCAGGGCGACAGCCACCACAGGGCTGGTCTCGGGCCCCAAGTTGAAACCCAATCCCTGCAAGCCCAGATAGAGGCGGTGGGCGTTGTTCCACAGTTGCTCCCGCAACTCAGCGCCCTGCTCCTTGAGGATGCCCAGCGCCACGCGCGTCGATTCGATGATCGCCGGCGATGAGGAGGCCGTGAAGATATAGGGCCGCATGGCATAGCGGACGTCTTCCAACTCCGGCCACTTACTGACACAGAAGCCACCGATGGCCCCCAGGCTCTTGCTGAAGGTGCCAACGATGAAATCCACCTCGTCCGCCACCCCCGCCTGCTCCACCAGGCCGCGGCCGTGTTCACCCAGGACCCCCAGGGAGTGGGCCTCGTCCACCAGCAGATAGGCGCCGTATTTCTTCTTCACCGCAACGATTTCCCGCAGCGGCGCCTGATCGCCGAGCATGCTGTAGATGCCCTCCACCACGATGATGGCCGAGGCGGCGCGTTCGCCGAGGCGGCCCAGGCGGCGGTCCAGATCGGCGGGGTCGTTGTGGCGGAAGCGGATCACTTCCCCGCCGCCCAGGCGGCAGCCATCATAGATACTGGCATGGCTGTCGGCATCCAGCAGGATGGGGTCGCGGGCACCGGGCAGCGTCGAGAGAATACCCAGATTGGCGATATAGCCAGTGGAAAAGACGATGGCCGACGGACAATTGAAAAAGGCGGCCAGTTCCTCCTCCAACGCCAGATGACCAGCATAGGTGCCATTGGCCATGCGTGAACCGGTGGTGCCGGTGCCCTGGGTTTCCAGGGCATTGCGGCCAGCCGCAATGCAGCGGGGATCGAAGGTCAGCCCCAGATAGTTGTTGGTGCCGGCAAGAATGGTGCGTTGGCCATTGACCAGAGCCTCGGTGGCCGACAATACCTGTTCGATCACGACATTGAAGGGGTTGGAGCCCAACTGGAGAAAGTCCTCGCGCAGTTCCGCGATGGACCGGAATTTATCGAATATGGACATGGTTAATTCATCAACTCTTCCAGCTTCAGCGCAAGATCTCTCACCGTATTGACATCGGGCAGCACATTCATGGGGATAGAAACATCGAAGCGGTCTTCGATCTCCATCAGCAACTCCAGCAACTTGACCGAATCGATCTCCAGGTCCGCCACAAGTTCCGTGTCCTCAGCCAGTGTAGCACTCTTCCCTTTGGCAAAAGGCTGCAGCACCTCAAAGAGGGCGGCGAGAATGTCTTGATACTGTTTCATGGTTTATATCTCAAGAAGAACGTTGCGACCCCCGGGGGGGAAATCCCTAAAACCCCTTCAGCGCCATCCCTGCCGGCTATGCCGCAATCAAAAAAGCAGCATTTTACCTTGAATCGGCACCGCACTACCACCGTTACGGGACGGCGCGAGAGATTTCCTGTGCACTCAGTCAGTTGCGGCAACAGCGGCGAGGGTCATGCGGAGGCCGTCGGGAAAGGCCACAGTGGGCGTCCAGCCGCTGGCCAGGCGCCAGGCCCGGTCGTCACAGACCCAGTCGGGATGACGCAGTTCCCGCACCTTGCCCAGGGTCAGCATGGGCGGATAACCACCAATGCGCGCCGCCGCTGTGCTCAACAGCGCCATGGCGCGCAGCGCCCATCCGGGCACCGGCAGCCTGAGTACCGGTCTGCCGCGCAGGGCGACCACCTCGTCCACCACCTCATCCCAACTGTACCCCCGTTGGCGGCCGTCGTGCAGTTCGTAGACACCACCAGGGCAGTTTTCCAGTTCCAGCCAGCGCAGCACCGCACCGGCCAGATCATCTACATACAGCAGTGAGAAACGCGCCGTCCGCGGACCAAGGATGGGGGCCACACCCTTGGCCATCAGCTGGAAAAGCGGCAGCAACTCGCGGTCACCCGGCCCATAGACCGCAGGCGGACGCAGAGCGGTCCATTGCAGATGATCGCCGGCAGCGGCCAGGACTTCTTCGCCGCGGCGCTTGCTTGCGGCATAGGGCGACAGGCTGGGTTCCCGCGCGGCCAGCGAGGAAAGGGCAAGCAGACGGGGTGGTGCAGAGCACTCCAGAATGGCCTCCACCAGGCGCGCCACCCCCTGCACATTGACCGGCTCAAAATCCGCCGCCCGCAGACCCCGTACCGCGCCAGCGCAGTGGACGACAGCAGCAGCATCCGCCACCAGTTGCTGCAGGCTGGCGCGATCCTCCAGAGAGCCGCTCAACCACTGGAGCGCCTGCCCATGATTGGCGGCAGCAGGTGGCTGGGGAGAACGGCTCAGGGCGCGGACCCGCCAGCCGGCAGCCAGCAGCTGGCGCAGCAGACAACTGCCGATGAAGCCGCTGGCACCGGTAAGGGCGACGAGGCGGGACATCAGGTGTCCCGCAGACAGGAAACGGGCTTACTGATCGCCGGCCACAACCGACGGCGCATTCCAGTCATGGGCCTCGATGAAATTCTGGCGCGCCTTGGAACGGGACAGTTTGCCGGAAGAGGTCCGCGGCAGGGTATGCAGGGGAACCAGTTCCACGTAACAGTCGATACCCAGCTCCGAACGCACCTTCTGCTTCAGGCGACTCACCAGACTAGCCTGGACTGCGGGGTCCTTCTCCCGGCACTGTACCACCATGACCGTGGTTTCTTCCCCACAGGGTCCGGGGGCGGAAAAGGCCAGGGCATCGCCGGTGCGTACTTCAGGCTGCTGCTCGGCAAGATACTCCAGGTCCTGAGGCCAGATATTGCGGCCATTGATGATGATGAGATCCTTCTGGCGGCCGGTGATCACCAGATTCCCGTCCAGGCGGTAACCGATATCCCCGGTGTTCAGCCAGCCGTCCGCGGACAGAGTCTGACGGGTGATCTCGGGCTCGCCGAAGTAACCCGACATGACACTGGGACCGCGCAGATAGATGGTGCCGCTCTGACGCTCTGCCAGGGGCCTCCCCTGCTCGTCGCGAATCTCCACCTCGTAGTCCGGCAGCGACTTGCCACAGATCACGAAGGAACGCAGACGCGGCGAGAGGTCTCTGTCCTTGCTGTCAGCGGGCACTGGCCGCGCCTCGCGGTGTTTCGCCAGGTGATCGGCATCGATGCAGTCCACTTCCAGGCCCTGGTTCAGGGGCGCAAAACTGATGGCCAGGGAACATTCCGCCATGCCATAACAAGCCAGGAAAGCCTTGGGATCAAAACCGCTGGGGGCCAGGGCCTCGGCAAAACGGCGCAGGGGCTCGGGGCGTATCATCTCTGCGCCCACGCCGGCCACCCGCCAGGCGCTGAGGTCCAGCTTGCTGGCCTCCTCCGGCCGCAGGCAGCGCTCCACCAACTCGTAGCCGAAAGGAGGACCGAAAGAGATGCTGGCCTTGGTGCGGCTCAACAGGCTCAGCCACTGGCGTGGGCGCATGGCGAACTCCCGTGTCCCCAGGTAATCCACAGAGACCTGGGAAGTAACGGGCACCAGCACCAGGCCCACGAAACCCATATCGTGATAGAAGGGCAGCCAGGAGACGCAACGGTCGCCGGGACCCATCTTGACGCCATGGCGGATGATGCCGGCAAGATTGCTCATCACCGTCTCCTGGGTGATCATCACGCCACGGGGGAAACGGGTGCTGCCGGAGGTGTACTGGATATAGGCCAACTCGGTATCCCCCAGCGGACGCGGCAATGAGCCGCTCTCCGGATACTGCCCGAAGTCGGCAGGAGTGCCCACAAAGGTCAGCCCCAACCCTGCCGTGGCCTCCTGCAGGAAAGGCAGAAAGCCGCTGGAGGCGACAGCCACCGAGGCTTGGCAGCTTTCCATCATTACCCGCAACTGCTCCACATAGGCTTGGTGACCACCCAGGCTGATGGGAATAGGCAATGGCACAGGCACCAAGCCAGCATACTGACAGGCAAAGAAGAAGCGTAGGAAATCAGGATGGGTCTCGGCGACCAGGGCTACCCGCGCACCCCGCTCAAGCCCCAAGCCCGTGAAACGCCGCGCCAAGGCCAGCGCCTCTTCCCGCAATTGCGCGTAGGAGACCACTGCATATACCTTACCCCGACCGGTGTAGAAATTGCACCCTGTAACACCCTGAGCCGCATAATCCAATGCTTCCGCAAGATTGGAAAAATCCGCAGCACGGAACGGCAGCGTATTAGTGGTAGGTGTGGTATCCAGATCCAAATTATTGACCTCCTAGCATACTTATTATTAGTTCAATCCCTGGCCCGCATGGCAAATTGCGGCAAATATACCCGGAATATACAGCCATATCAAGCGCTTAAAAACAAAACCTTCAATGTCACAAAATTTCGTGCCCATACAGGGGCCGCAGCGACCACTCATATATAAATAGCTGCTCCACAAAAACACCGCAGCGGGCACAATGGGTGCCCGCCGCTCAACAACGAGGAACAGCTGTTTTTTCACTTATAGATATATGAAGGCGGACCCGCTCCGTCCGTACCCCCTGGACCGTTGGGTGCACATTTTTGCGGGTTTCTTGCAAAAACGCAAATTTAATAACGTTTTTGTCCTAATGCAAACAATACCGTCACAAAACAGGGAGCGACCTGTGGCAAAACGCCCACAATTCCCGGTCACCCGCCGGGTGCCTGCTTCTCTTGACGCCCGCACACCCCATATTGTTCCCTGAACAGTCATTGGCGGTGATATATGTCCAAGCCTGTTTGTGTCGGCAGGATCCTGAAAAACTTGAACAGGCGCCACATTGCGCAACAGAGCGGTTGCTCACAGGCGGATGTTTTGCCTTATAATGCAGCATGCTCCATCAGCCATTGTTTTTTACCACCCATATCCCTATGCCCTCTGCGACACAGCACCAACCCCAGGCGCGGCCTCGACCCTGCCCATCCACCGTGATGGCAAAGCGCCCATGATGGCAGGGAAGCAGGCAGCGGCCATCGACATCGTCGCCGTAGACAACCGCAGCGCCCTCCGTGACTTCATCGAAGTGCCGTGGTCCATCTATCGTGACGACCCTGCCTGGGTGCCCCCCCTGCGCCTGGAACGGCGCCAGCATCTCTCGGACAAGAACCCCTTTTTCCAGCATGCCCGCTGGCAGGCCTGGCTGGCAGTTCAGGACGGCCGGCCCGTGGGCCGCGTCAGCGCCCAGATCGACCAGCTGTTCCTGGAACGCTATGATCTGCCCTGCGGCTATTTCGGCATGCTGGAGGCGGGAAACGACGCCGCACTCTTCCAGAAACTCCTCAACACTGCGGAAGACTGGCTGCGCCAGGAAGGCATGAGCCATGTCAGGGGCCCCTTCAATCTCTCCATCAACGAAGAATGCGGCCTACTGGTGGAAGGCTTCGAAACCCCGCCCTATCTGATGATGGGCCACGCGCGCGACTGGTATGGCGGCCATATCGAAAGCTGCGGCTACCGGCCCGCCAAGGACCTGCTGGCCTATCAGATCCACCCCGATTTCCCGGCGCCGCCGGTGATGACCAGCCTGCTCAGGAAAACCCGGCGCCGGGCCACCATCCGGCTCCTCAATCGCAAACGCCTGGCGGAGGATCTGGAAATACTGCGCGACATCTTCAATGATGCCTGGTCGGGAAACTGGGGCTTCGTCCCCTTCACCGCGGCGGAATTTCGGGAAATCGGCCGCAACCTCACCATGCTGGTCAAGGACGACTTCATCCAGATTGCCGAGATCGATGGCGAACCGGTGGCATTCATGGTGGCCCTGCCCAATGTCAACGAGATCATCGCCGACCTCGACGGCCGCCTGCTGCCCATCGGCTGGCTGAAGCTGCTGTGGCGCCTCAAGGTCAAATACCCCCACTCGGCGAGAATCCCCCTGATGGGCGTGCGGCGCCGCTTTCACAACAGTTTCCTGGGCCCCGGCCTGGCCTTCCTGGTCATCGACGAGGTCCGTCAGGCCCTCGTCAGGCGCGGCATCTCCACCGTGGAGATGTCCTGGATCCTGGAAGACAATGCCGGCATGCGCAACATCATCGAAACCATCGGCGGCCAGCCCTACAAGCGCTACCGCATCTACGAAAAATCGCTGCTGCCGGCATGAACCAGGACGAGGCACAGCAGAGGCGGTCCGCCGCCAAGCGCAGCGCTTTCAGCGCCATAGTGCTGGGCGGCGACCGCTCGGCCGACGATCCCCTGCTCCAGGCCGCCGGGGTCTGCTGCAAGGCACTGATCCCGGTGGCTGGCACCCCCATGGTGCTGCGGGTGCTGGAGGCCCTGCGGCAAAGCCTCTGGGTGGACGAGCGCATCCTCTGCGGCCCACCACGCCAGGCATGGGAAAACAATGCAGCCATGCGCCAGGCCATGGCGGGCCACGACTTCCGCTGGATCGCAAACCAGAGCTCTCCCAGCCGCAGCGCCGCCCGCGCCATGGACGAGATCCCCGCCGACAAACCAGTACTGATCACCACTGCAGACCACGCCCTGCTCAACCGCAAGATCATCGATTATTTCTGCAGCCGCGCTCTGGACAGCGACTACGACGTACTGGTGACGCTGGCCGACTTCCAGCAGGTGACACGCGCCTACCCGGGTGTGAAACGCACCGCCCTGCGCTTCAGTGATGCGGCTTATAGCGGCTGCAACCTGTTCGCCTTCCTCACCCCCGCCGGGCGGCGCATCGCGGATTTCTGGACCCGCGTGGAAAGCCAGCGCAAGAACCCCTTTCGGGTCATCGGCGCAGCGGGCTGGATCGCCGTGCTGCGCTACCTCCTCGGCCGTCTCACCCTGGAGGAAGGGCTGCAGCGTATCTCGCGGCGCCTCGGCTTGCGGGTCGGGGTGGTGGTCATGCCCTACCCACAGGCGGCGGTGGACGTGGACACCGTGCACGACTGGCAACTGGTGGAGCAGATCCTCGCTGCGGCAAACGACAGCGACCCTGATCCAGCCCTGGCTGGTCAGCCGCACAACGCTATGAACAGCGATTGATTTTGGTGGGCGTTGCCCACCAGAACATCCGCTTATGCGTGAGGAGTGAGGTGTAAGGGGTGAGGCGTAGTCGCGTCTCAATCCCGCACCTCACACCTTACTCCTCACGAAAAGTAACCACTACCGTTTCTTGGCAAGCGATCCCTACGGACCAGGAACTTCTCCCCTTTCTCCAAGCTACCCTATGCTACGGAACTTTTTCCGCCTGCCACGATCTTTTATTTTCAGACCAATCAGGGAGCAAAACAACACAGTACAAACAGGAGCCAGCAGGATGATCGAGGTTGACGGACTGACTCGCCGCTATGGCGACTTTACTGCAGTGGATCAGGTTTCCTTCCGTATCCGGCAAGGAGAAATCGTCGGTTTGCTGGGCCACAACGGCGCCGGCAAAACCACTATCATGAAAATGCTCACCGGCTTTCTGGAACCCAGCGCCGGTGAGATCTGCATCGACGGCCTGGACATCAAGGCCCGGCGCGAGGCGATCCAGAAAAACATCGGCTACCTGCCCGAGAATTGCCCGCTCTACCCGGAAATGACCGTCATCGACTACCTCGACTATGCCGCCGCCCTGCACGCCATCCCCGAGGCACAGCGCGTGGCGCGCCTGCGCGCAGCCATCGCCCGCACCGAACTGGAAGACAAGGCCGCCCAACCCATCGCCACCCTGTCGCGGGGCCTGCGCCAGCGGGTGGGCGTGGCCCAGGCCATTCTCCATGAGCCGGGCATCCTGATCCTCGACGAACCCACCAACGGCCTCGACCCCACCCAGATCCGCCACATGCGCGACCTGATCCGGGAGTTGGCGCACAACGCCACCGTCATCATCTCCACCCATATCCTGCAGGAGGTGCAGGCGGTATGCGACCGGGTCATCATCATCCGCAACGGCCGCAAGGCCCTGGACGCCAGCCTCACGGAACTGCGCCAGGGAGGACGCCTGTTGATAACTCTGGATGCGCCTCCCGAGCGTGCCCAGCCCCTGCTGATGGAGGGTGCCGGCATTGCGGCGGTGGAAGTGCTGGCAAGCAAGGACGGCCACCACCACTATGCCCTCAGCCTCGATGACCCCCATGACGACGAGGCAGCCCCGCTGCTGGCGCAGCGCCTCACCCACGAGGGCCTGCGCCTCTATGCCCTGCAACGCGAGAGCCGCGACCTGGAGAGCGTGTTCGGTGAGATCAGCGCCCAGGAAGGAGGTGCTGCCCATGTCTGAGATCATGCGCATCGCCCGCAGGGAATTCGCCGCCTTCTTTACCTCGCCCATCGCCTTCATCTTTCTGGGTGCTTTTCTCGCGGTCACCCTGTTCGTGTTCTTCTGGGTGGAGACCTTTTTCGCCCGCAACATCGCCGACGTGCGCCCCCTGTTCCAGTGGCTGCCGGTGCTGCTGATCTTTCTGGTGGCGGCCATCACCATGCGCATGTGGGCCGAGGAGCGCCGCACCGGCACCCTGGAGATGCTGCTCACCACGCCGGTGAAGCCGCTGCACTTCGTGCTTGGCAAGTTTCTCGCCTGCCTGGGGCTGGTGGCCGTGGCCCTGGCCCTGACCCTGCCGCTGCCGCTGACCATCGGCATCTTGGGTCCCCTGGACTGGGGGCCGGTGGCGGGCGGTTACCTGGCCACTCTGTTCCTGGCGGCGGCCTACATCGCCATCGGCCTGTTCGTCAGCGCCCGCACCGACAACCAGATCGTCAGCCTCATTGTCACGGCGCTGGTCTGCGGCCTGTTCTACCTGCTGGGTTCCGATACCCTCACCGGCCTGCTGGGCACGCGCGGCGCCGAATACCTGAAGCTGCTGGGCTCGGGTTCGCGCTTCGAGTCCATCACCCGCGGCGTCATCGACCTGCGTGATCTCTACTACTACCTGAGCCTGGTGGGCGTCTTCCTGAGCCTCAACGTCTATGCCTTGGAACGGCTGCGCTGGGCGGGCAACCCGCGCAACCCGCGCCACCTGCGCTGGGCCCTGCTCACGGCGCTGCTGGGCGCCAACTTCCTGGCTGGCAATCTGTGGCTGCAGCCCATCGCCTGGGCGCGTGCCGACATCACTCAAGGGCACATCTATTCCATCTCCGATGCCACCCGCGCCTACCTGGGCCGGCTCCGGGAACCGCTGCTGATCCGCGGCTATTTCAGCGCCCAGACCCACCCCCTGCTGGCGCCCCTGGTGCCGCGCCTGGAAGACCTGCTGCAGGAATACGCCGTGGCCGGTGGCGGCAAGGTGCGGGTGGAGTTCATCGACCCTGCAGAACACCCGGACCTGGAACAGGAGGCGGGCCAGAAGTACGGCATCAAGTCGGTGCCCTTCCAGACCGCCAGCAAGTACCAGTCGGCCATCGTCAATTCCTATTTCGACATCCTGGTGAAGTACGGCGACCAGTTCGAGACCCTGGGCTTCCGCGACCTCATCGAGGTCAAGGCGCGCAGTGAAAGCGATATCAGCGTGGAGCTGCGCAATCCGGAATACGATATCACCCGCGCCATCAAGAAGGTCCTCTATGCCTACCAGGGTTCGGGGCAGTTGTTCGACAACATCCGCACGCCGCTGACCTTCCACGGCTACCTGTCGCCCGACGCCAAGCTGCCTGCACCCCTGGTGACGCTGAAGAAAGACCTGCGGACGCTGCTGGACAAACTGCGCGGCCAGGCCGGCAATAAACTCAAGGTGCGCATCGAGGACCCGGACGCCGACGGCGGACAACTGGCGCAACGCCTGGAGAAAGACCACGGCTTCCGCCCCATGGCCACCGGCCTATTCGACAAGAACACCTTCTGGTTCTACATGACCCTGGAAGGGGGCGGCCAGGTGGTGCAGATCCCCCTGCCCGAGGATCTCGACAAGGGCGGCCTGGAGCGCGGCATCCAGGCCGCACTGAAACGCTTCTCCCAGGGTTTCCTCAAGACCGTCGCCCTGTATACGCCGCCGCAAACCCCGGCCCTGCCCCAGTTTGGCTTCCCGGCGGGGGGCGGCAAGCGTTTTCAGTGGCTGCGGGACAAGCTGCGGGAAAACTATAATGTGCGCAGCACCGACCTCAAGTCGGGCCGGGTGCCTGCGGAGGCCGATCTGCTGGTGCTGGCCTCGCCCGAGGGGCTGGACGACAAGCAGCGCTTTGCGGTGGACCAGTTTCTGATGCAGGGCGGCACCGTGATCCTCGCCACCTCCCCCTTCGACGTCAACATGCGCGGCATGCTGTCTGCCTCGCACCATGACTCGGGCTTGGCGGACTGGCTGGCCCATTACGGCATCACCATCGAGGACAAGATGGTGCTCGACCCTCAGAACAGCGCCTTCCCCATCCCCATCCAGCGCAACCTGGGCGGCTTCGTCATTCAGGAAACCCGCATGGTGGAATATCCCTATTTCATCGACATCCGCGCTGCGGGCATCGACGGCAAGAGCGGCCTGGCCGCCGGCCTCGACCAGATCACCATGAACTGGGCCTCGCCCATCCACATCGACCAGGAAAAGAACCGGGAGCGGCGGGTGATCCGGCTGCTGAGCAGCTCCGATCAGGCCTGGACCTCGGACAGCACCAACATCCAGCCGGACTTCCGCAGCTATCCCCAGTGGGGTTTTCCGGAAGATGGACAGCGGGGGCGCCAGCTGCTGGCAGTGGTGGTGGAAGGACAATTCGATTCCTGGTACCGGGACAAAACCTCTCCCCTGCTGGCCAAGGACAGCAAGGACGAGGCGCAACAAAAAGGAGATGTCAAAGGCAAAGACCAGGCCGCGCAGGATGGCGGGGCAGATGATGAGCCGGTCATCGGCCGCGTCATCGACAAGTCGCCGCAAGGGGCACGGCTCATCGTCTTTGCCTCCAACACCTTTCTCAGCGACGATGCCCTGGACCTGGAAGCAGGCGCCCTGGGCACCCGCTATCTCAATCCGGTGCAGCTGGTGGAAAATGCCGCCGACTGGTCACTGGAGGATCGCGGCCTGCTGGGCATCCGCGGCCGCGGCCACTACAACCGCACCCTGCCGCCCCTGGACCGTGAGCGGCAGATCTTCTGGGAATATCTCAATTACGGCCTGGCCCTGCTGGGGCTGGGGCTGGTATGGCTGCTGCGCCGCCAGGCCGCGGCAGGCGCACGCCGCCGCTACCAGGCCATTCTGAGCCAGGAAAGGAGCCTGTCATGAAAAAAACCATCGGCATCCTCAGTGCACTACTGATACTGCAGCTGGGTGTGGCTGCGGCCCTGCGCCTGGAACGACCCTCCCACGAGGCCTTTCAGGCCAGCGAGCCCCTGCTGACCTTCGACTCGTCCGCCGTGGACACCATCACCATCAGCAATGGTGATGGCACCACCCTGAGCCTGCGCAAAGAGGACGGTGCCTGGCAACTGCCCAAGCTGGGCGGCTTTCCCGCCGACGGTGCAGCGGTGCAGCGCCTGCTGGGCAAGCTGGCAGCCATGAAACAGGGCTGGCCGGTGGCCACCACCGCAGCGGCGGCGCCGCGCTTCAAGGTGGCGCCAGAATCCTTCGAACGGAAAATCGTCCTGGCTCACGGCGGGCAGACCCTGGCCGAATTGTACGTCGGCACCTCGCCGGGCCTGCGCAAGGTCCATGTGCGCCGCCCCGAGCAGCAGGCCATCTATGCCGTGGCCTTCAACACCTTTGACGCCCCCATCAAGACCGACGACTGGATCGACAAGCACATCGCACAGGTCGATCAGGATGAGTTGCAGCGCATCGACCTGCCCGCTCTCACCCTGGTACGGGAAAAAGAGGGCTGGCGCCTGCCGGACCTGACGGACGGCGAAGAAATGGCCGCCGAGGAAGCGCGCAAGCTGGCGGGACAGGTGGCGAATATCACCATCAGTTCGGTGTTGATGAAGGCGCCGGCCCAGCCCGGGAAGCCGCTACTGCAATACACCCTGACCACGAAGTCCGGGGACCGAAAAACGTTCACCTTTTACAAGGCGGACGGCAGCAACGACGCTTATCTCCTCAAAACCTCACAGCGCCAGGAATACTTCAAGGTGCCTGCCTTCTACATAGACAGCATCAAGGACAGCAGCCGCGACAAACTGGTGAGGAAGAAAGAGGCAGCTGTAGATTAGTAATGGGTGATGAATAGAAATCTAGGGCATGAAGTGCATTTTCCCCATTACGCCTCACACGCATTACTCATCACTCGCGCGGCAGGCGGTGCACCCTACTGCCTCACCCGCCGCGCCTCGACTTCAGCAGCCGTCAGACCATGGGGCGAACTCTCCAGCCCGGCCACGATGGCCGCCAGCGGGGCCGCATGGGGCGCCGCCGGCAACACTCGCCAGTGTGCTATTTGTTCAGCTTGCGCCACGGCTCAGGACCCGGCGAGCAGCCTGAGCCCCGAGCCGCGGCACATGATGCAACCCGCCGCTACTGGACTTCGATGCGGCGGCGCTTGGCCTTCTCCACCTTGGGTACGGTCAACTCCAGGATGCCATCCTTGAAACTGGCCTTGGCCGCATCGGCATCCACTTCCGCCGGCAGGGCCACGGTGCGTGAAAAGGTGCCACGGGTGATTTCACGGCGGTAGTATTCACCCTCCTTCTCTTCCTCGCTTTCGTGGCTGGTGGTGGCGTGGATGGTCACCGTGTTGTCGGTGATGGAAATATCCAGGTCTTTTTTGTCCACCCCCGGCAGTTCCGCCCGCACCAGGATGTCGCTGTCACGGTCGACCACGTCCACCTTGGGCAGGCGGCCCTCGAAGGGGGCGGCCAGTTCACCCATGGAAGGCCATTCCCAACGCATGGGCCGCAGCCAGCCGCGCGGCAAGAAACTCTCGAACAGCCGGTCCATTTCCTCGAAGGGGCTCAGGGTACGGCTGGGCGCGGCCCGCTGCACCTCGCCTGCTTTGCCTTCCTTGCTGATGGTGGCTACGTTTTTTCTGGCTTCCTCGGTCATGGCTCGTTCCCTCCTTGTATTGTTGGTTGTTAACCACAATTGGTGTAGGACTCACTCACTGTATATGGTTCCCAGGGTGGATTTTTCAAGTACCGCTGACGATGAAATTCATTGGTCAAGCCGCGGAACACTTATTATGATGTTGCCATGAACCCCGAAATCCTACTGCGTCACAAAATATTCAACTGGCTGCAGTCCCTGCTCATGCTGGGCGGCATGGTGGGCGTGCTGGCCCTGCTGGGCTGGTTCCTGGGCGGTGCCAGCCTGATGATCTGGACCATCGCGCTGGCGCTGGTGCTGTTCCTGATCACGCCACGACTCTCCTCCCGCATCGTGCTGCGCCTCTATGGCGCCCGCCCCCTCGCCCCCGTAGAACTGCCGCAGCTCCATGCCCTGCTGACGGAGCTAGCGCGCCGCGCCGGCCTCGAGGAAACGCCGCGGCTCTACTATGTACCGTCGAGCATCATGAACGCCTTCACCGTGGGGCGCCGCAGCGATGCGGCCATCGCCGTCACCGACGGCCTGCTGCGCCAACTCAATCTGCGGGAACTGGCGGGGGTACTGGCCCACGAAATCAGCCACATCCGCAACAACGACGTGTGGGTCATGGGCCTGGCGGACATGATGAGCCGCACCGCCAGCCTGCTATCGCTGTTCGGCCAGCTGCTGCTGTTCATCAACCTGCCGCTGCTGCTGTTCGGCGAGGTGCACATCTCGTGGTTCGCCATCCTGGTGCTGCTCTTCGCCCCCAGCATCATCGCCCTGCTGCAACTGGCCCTGTCGCGCACCCGGGAATTCGACGCCGACCTGGGTGCGGCCATGCTCACCGGCGATCCCCAGGGCCTGGCCGCGGCCCTGGCCAAGCTGGAACTTCAACACAGCGGCTGGCTGGGGCGCATTCTGCTGCCCGGCCGGCGCAGCCCGGAACCCTCCCTGCTGCGCACCCACCCGGCCACGGTGGAGCGCATCGCCCGCCTGCGCGAGTTGACCGTCAGTCCGGCCCAGGCGTCCCTGGCCCAGAGCCGGGAATTGCTGCCCTTCCCCGCCACCCTGCCCCTGGTGGTGCGCCGCCCGCGCTGGCGCATCGGCGGCCTCTGGCATTGAGCCCGCCCTTCGCCCTCATGGCGCCCTTGTGAACGCCACGGCCCGGCACTATTACTAAGACAATAACACCTGTCCCACCGTAGCGGGGCGGAGGAACGAATACTCAACAAATAACACCAAGAACGAGGATGGGCCATGAACAAATCCGACTACAATCTCAACCCCAAGAAGCCGGATATCGAGATCAACAAGCCGGGGAATGAGAAACCCCTGTGGCAGCGGCCGGGTCCCTGGCTCATCTTTTATCTGCTGTTCCTCATCGCCGCCTTTTCCCTGTTCAACATCCCCCAGAGCGGGGTCCAGGAGATTCCCTACAGCGAATTCCTCAAACGCCTGGACAACAATGAGGTCAAGGAAGTGCTGGTCACGGAAAAGGCCATCACCGGCATCCTCACCGAGACCGACCCCAAGACCGGACAGCCGCGCCGCTTCGTCACTATTCCCCTTTTCGATGAGGCGCTGGCCCGCCAGCTGGTGGAGCACGGCGTGACCTACAAGGTGCGCTACACGGAAAACGGCCTCGGCAACTTCCTGCTCTACTGGATGTTGCCCCTGGCCCTGTTGTTCCTGTTCTCGGGCATGCTGGCGCGGCGCATGGGCGGTGCCAGCCAGAGCTTCCTCAACATCGGCGCCAACAAGGCACGCATCCACGCCGAGAGCGGGCCCAAGGTCACCTTCGAGGACGTGGCGGGCGCCGACGAGGCCAAGGAGGAACTCAAGGAGGTCATCGAGTTTCTCAAGGATCCCAGCCGCATCCAGAGCCTGGGGGGGCGCATGCCCAAGGGCGTGCTGCTCATGGGACCGCCGGGCACCGGCAAGACCCTGCTGGCGCGTGCCGTGGCCGGCGAGGCGGACGTGCCCTTCTTCAGCATCAGCGGTTCGGAGTTCATCGAGCTGTTCGTGGGCGTGGGCGCGGCGCGGGTGCGCGATCTGTTCCAGCAGGCCCGCAAAAAGGCCCCCTGCATCATCTTCATCGACGAGTTGGATGCCATCGGCCGGGCGCGCGGCGCCGCCGCCCCTATGACCGGCGGCCACGACGAGCGCGAGCAGACCCTCAACCAGCTGCTCACCGAAATGGACGGCTTCGACCCCTCCACCGGTGTAGTGGTGATGGCCGCCACCAACCGCCCGGAGATCCTCGACAAGGCCCTGTTGCGCGCCGGGCGCTTCGACCGCCAGATCGTGGTGGACAAGCCCGACCTGGAGGCTAGAGTCGCCATCCTCAAACTCCACACCCGCAACATGAAGCTGGCCGCTGACGTGGACCTGCGGGTGGTCGCCCAGCGCACCCCAGGCTTCGTGGGCGCCGACCTGGCCAACATCGCCAACGAGGCAGCCATCCGCGCCGTGCGCAAGAATCACCAGCAGGTCACCATGGAGGATTTCGAGGCGGCCATCGACCGGGTGATCGCCGGCCCGGAAAAGAAACACCGCGCCCTCACCGAAGAGGAGAAACAGCGCGTGGCCTACCACGAATCCGGCCACACCCTGGTGGCCGAGACCGTGCCCACCGCGGAACCCGTGCACAAGGTCTCCATCATCCCGCGCGGCGTGGCGGCCCTGGGCTACACCCTGCAGCTGCCGGTGCAGGAGAAGTTCCTGTCCACGGAACAGGAACTCAAGGACCAGATCGCCATCCTCCTGGGCGGCCGGGTGGCGGAGGAACTGATCTACGGCGACGTCTCCAGCGGCGCTCAGAACGATCTGGAGCGGGCCTCTGAGATCGCCCGCGCCATGGTGACCCAGCTGGGCATGAGCGGAAAACTGGGGCCGCTGACCTATGGCAAGCGCCAGCAGCTGAGCTTCCTCGGCGTGGAGGGCCCGGAAGAACGCAACTACAGCGAAGAGACGGCACGCCTCATCGACGCCGAAGTCAAGTCCCTGGTAGTGGAAGGCCAGCAACGGGCGCGCCAGATACTCAGCGAAAAACGCAGCATCCTCGAAGCCCTGGCCAAGACCCTGCGCGAAAAGGAAGTCATGAGCGGCGAGGAAGTGCGGGAACTCATCCAGCAACACGAGAAGACACTGCAACTCAAATCCTAGCCTCACCGCTGCCATGGACCTGCAACGTCAAACCGACGATTACGCCCGCCAGGATGCGCAGGACTCCCTGCGCGACCTGGAGAGCGACGCCGAACACGGCCTGAGCCGTGCTGAGGCGCAGGCACGCCTGGCACAATACGGCTACAACGAGATCGAGGAAAAGGAAGAGCCTCTCTGGCACCGCATCCTGCGCCGTTTCTGGGGGCCCATCCCCTGGATGATCGAAGTGGCCGCCCTTCTTTCGGCACTGGTGCGAAAGTGGGAGGACTTCGTCATCATCACCATCATGCTGCTGGTGAACGCTCTGCTGGACTTCTTCCAGGAACATCGCGCCCTCAACGCGCTCAAAGCCCTCAAGCAGCGTCTGGCCAGTGAGGCCATCGTGCTGCGCGATGGGGAGTTCCGCACCCTGCCCGCCCGTGAACTGGTGCCCGGTGATATCGTCAAGCTCAAGATCGGCGATATCGTGCCCGCCGATGTACAGCTCCTGCGGGGCGACTACCTGCTCGTCGACCAGTCGACCCTCACTGGTGAGTCCCTGCCGGTGAGCAAGAAGGTCAACGAAGTGGCCTACGCCAACACCATCGTCAAGCAGGGCGAGATGCTGGCCCTGGTGGTCAACACCGGCGCCGCCACCAACTTCCACACCGTAGTGGCCCTGGTGGCCAAGGCCAGCCTGGAGGAGCGCAGCCATTTCCAGAAGATGGTGATCCAGATCGGCAACTTCCTGATCCTCATCACTCTGGCCCTGGTGCTGCTGATCGTGTTGGTGGCCCTGTTCCGCCACGAGGGCGGCCTGGAGATCGCGCGCTTCGCCATGGTGCTCACGGTAGCAGCCATCCCCGTGGCCCTGCCGGCGGTGCTCTCGGTGACCATGGCGGTAGGCGCCATGAACCTGGCGCGGCGCCAGGCCATCGTCAGCCGCCTCACCGCCATCGAGGAGTTGGCGGGTGTGGATGTGTTCTGCTCCGACAAGACCGGCACCCTGACCCGCAACGAGATGCAAGTGGTGGAACCGGTGGTCTTGGATGACCATAACGAGCATCAGCTGTTTCTGGTGGCAGTACTGGCCTCGCGCCTGGAAAACCGCGACCCCATCGAGTTGCCTCTCTATCACTACATCGATGAACACTTACCCGACCTCGATTGGCAGAGCTGGCGCCAGAGAGACTTTGTGCCCTTCGACCCCATCCGCAAACGTACCGAGGCGGCAGTGGAGAAGGATGGCGAGTGTTTCATCGCCGTGAAGGGTGCGCCCCAGGTGTTGTTGGAGATGGCAGATCTGCCCGATGAAAAGTCCCGTGACATTGCACAGATGGTGGATCTGCTGGCCACCAAGGGCTACCGCACCCTGGCGGTGGGACGCCGCCGCGGCCAGGCGCCACTGGAACTGCTGGGCCTGATCCCCCTCTACGATCCCCCCCGCGAGGACTCGCGGGCAGTGATCGCCGAGATGCGCAATTATGGCGTGGCGGTCAAGATGGTCACCGGCGACAACCTGGCCATCGCCCGCGAGATCGGCCGCCTGTTAGGCCTGGAACAGCGCACCATGCGCTCCAGCCAACTGTCGGGCACCGCCGCCAATGAACTGCTGAACCTGGCGGAAGTGTTGTCGGCGGCCATCTACCGGCGCCTGAAGCCCGAGGTCACCCGCAAGGAGGCCCTGCAGTTCGCCCAGGCGGTGATGGATGCGGTACGCGAGATGTACGACACCAGCCTCCTGGAGCGGGAGTTTATCCACACCCATGAATCGGCCATCATCGAGATGATCGAATCGGTGGACATCTTCGCCGAGGTGGTGCCGGAGGACAAATACCGCATCGTCGATACTCTGCAGAAGGGCGGCCACATCGTGGCCATGACCGGCGACGGCGTCAACGACGCCCCGGCCCTGAAGAAAGCCGACTGCGGCTTCGCCGTGGCCAACGCCACCGACGCCGCGCGCGCCGCCGCCGACATCATCCTCACCAGCCCCGGCTTGGGGGTGATCAACGACGCCATGCAGCAGGCGCGCATCACCTTCGAGCGCATGAAGAGCTATGCCATGTTCCGCATCGCCGAGACCATCCGCATCATTCTCTTCATGACCCTGAGCATCGTGGTGTTCAACTTCTACCCCATCACCGCCCTGATGATCATCCTCCTGGCGCTGCTCAACGACATCCCCATCCTGGCCATCGCCTACGACCGCACCAAGGTGGACCGGAAACCCGTGCGCTGGAACATGCACGAACTGCTCACCGTGTCCACGGTGCTGGGCATCACCGGCGTGACCTCCTCCTTCGTCCTGTTCTTCATCCTGCGCCAGTACGGCCTGGCGGAGGACGTGATCCAGACCCTGCTGTTCCTCAAACTCATCATCGCCGGCCACAGCACGCTCTACATCATGCGCGTGGAGGGCTGGTTCTGGCAACGCCCCTGGCCCGCGCCGCTGCTGTTCTGGGCCACCTTCGGCACCGAGATCGCGGGCACCCTGGTGGCGGTCTACGGCATCTTCGTCACCCCCATCGGCTGGCAGGCCGCCCTGTGGATCTGGGCCTATGCGCTGGCCTGGTTCCTCGTGGAGAATATGGTGAAGATCTGGGTCTACCGCCTGCTGCGCCAGCAGGCCGCCACCTGAACAAACGGATGGGAAGATGGAACATGCGCTGCTCAGCGAAAGCCTGACCATCGTCCTGGCCTCAACGGCCGTCATCGCCCTGTGCGTGCGCGCCGGCTTCTCCCCCATCATCGGCTATCTGGCCACGGGACTGCTCATCGGCCCCTATGGCCTGGGCCTGCTGGCGCTCACCGAGGGCACGCGATTCCTGGCAGAACTGGGGGTGGTGCTGCTGATGTTCATGGTGGGCCTGGAGTTCTCCATCCCACGCATGCTGGCCGCGCGCCAGTTGATCTTCGGCATGGGCGGCCTGCAGGTACTCGCCACCACTGCGTTGGTGGCCATGGGCGCATTGTTGCTGGGCGTGGCCTGGCTGCCCGCTGTCATCCTCGGTGGCGCCGTGGCCATGTCCTCCACAGCGCTCACTCTGAAGCAACTGGCCGACGAGGACGAACTGAACAGCAGCCACGGCCGCCTGGCGGTGGCCGTGCTGCTGTTTCAGGACCTCGCCACCCTGCCCTTTCTGGCACTGATCCACGCCTATGGCGGCGCTGGCAACAGCGCCGGGCTCGTGAAACAGATCGCCCTGGCCACTGTCGGCTTCCTGGTTATTGCCTTCCTCAGCCGCCAGGCACTGCACGGCATCCTGGGCTGGATCGCCCGCCTGCGTTCTGCGGAACTGTTTCTGCTCACGGTGCTGGCCATGGCCCTGGGCATGGCCTATCTGGCCCACTGGTTCGGCCTGTCGCTGCCCATCGGCGCCTTCCTGGTGGGCATGGTCATCGGTGAAAGCGACTTCCGCCACCAAGTGGAAGACGACCTGCGGCCCTTCCGCGACGTCCTCCTGGGCCTGTTCTTCTTTACCATCGGCACCCAGATCGATCCCGGCGTCCTGCTCGACCAACCCGCCACCACCCTTGCCGCCCTGGCGCTATTCCTGATACTCAAGATGCTGGTCATCCTTGCCATCACCCTGCCCACGGCATGGCGCGGCATGACGGGCTTGCGCAGCGCCCTGGTACTTGCCCATGGCAGCGAGTTTGGCCTGCTGATATTGTCCCTGGCCATGCAGCAAGGCAATCTGCTGCCGGAGTCACTGGCCCAGCCCTTTCTGCTGGGACTGGTCTTAAGCCTGTCTCTGGCCCCCTTCCTGATCCAACACAACGAGCGCCTGGCACGCTGGTTGCTGCCAGCGGGCCACGAATGGGAGGGTGACAATAGCGCCGCCGATGTCGCCGAGGCCAGCCGGCAATTGGAAAACCATGTGATCCTGTGCGGCTGCGGGCGCATAGGGCGTCTGGTGGCCTCCGCCCTGGAGACGGGCGGCATCCCCTACATCGCCATCGAACTGGAATATGAACAACTGGAACAGGCCCGGCACCAAGGGCATCGCGTGGTCTTCGGCGATGCCAGCCGGAGCCGCCTGCTGGAGGCCGCGGGGCTGCGCCGCGCCAGCGCGGTGGTCGTCACCTTCGACCGCCACCGTACCGTGGAAAAGATTTTGCATCATGTCCGCCACCTCAATCCTGCCATCCACACGGTGGTCAGCAGCCGCGATGAGCACGAACTGGAAAGCCTCATTCAGGCTGGCGCCAGCGCCGTGCTCCCCGAAAATCTCGCCGCCGGCCTTGCCCTGGGAGCCCATGTGTTGGTGGCCATGGGCTTGAACCACGAAGAAGTGGCGCGCCATATCGAAACCCTGCGTGCAGCGCTGCAGGCCGAACCCAGCGGGGTTCGCTATTGACGACGGCCTGCCATCAAGGCCTGTCAACGGCAGCCAGAATACCCTGCAGCAGGGCCATTGGCGCAGGCGGGCAACCGGGAATCCTGACATCCACCGGCAATACGTTTTCCACGGCGCCGCAGCTGGCATAGGAGACACCGAACTCCCCACCGTTGCAGGCACAATCACCGGCGGCAATCACGATGCGGGGCTCTGGAGTAGCCTCCCAGGTACGGCGCAATGCCGCCTCCATGTGACGAGAAACGGGACCGGTCACCAGCAGGGCGTCGGCATGGCGCGGCGAGGCGACGAAGTGCACGCCGAAGCGCTCGATATCGTAATAGGGATTGTTGAGGGCGTGGATTTCCAATTCACAGCCATTGCAGGAGCCGGCATCCACGGCGCGTATGGCCAGGCTGCCGCCATAGCGGGCGCCCAGCACACGCCTGACCTCGATGCCGAGGCGTGCCAGCTCATCGTCGCCCGTGCCCGGTGCTGACTCCGTGACCGTGCCGGTACGCAGGATTTTCTTGAAGATTCTCAGCATACTAGGGCCTGTTAACGCAAATCCAGTGGACTCTGCACCTCAGAGATCATGTCCCGAATAGGAGGCGTTCACCGACTTGTTGCAGACCGGAAACTCGGGGACGATAGTGTCCCCCATGACAGCCTCCAGGGCCGGCCAGTTGAACCAGCTGGGATCGCGGGGAAAGAAGCGGGCAATGCGTCCTGCCTCGTCGCAGCGCACATAGCTGACGATCTCACCGCGCCAGCCCTCGACGATGCCCAGTCCCTCACCGCCACCAGCGGGCAGTATCAACGGATGGTGTATGTCACCATCGGGCAACTTTGCCAGCAATTCGTCCAACAGCGCAAGGGATGCCAGGATCTCTTCCATGCGCACCCGCAGGCGGGCCGCCACGTCGCCCTCGCTGTAGCAGGGCACGGTGAGCGCCAGCAGGTCATAGGGCGCATAAGGGCTGTGGCGGCGCACATCGAATGAGAGGCCGGACGCCCTGCCCACATAGCCCAGACAACCCAGGCGGCGCGCCGTGTCATGACTCAGGCGCCCCGTGTTCAGCAGGCGGTCCTCCAGGGCCGGGTGGTCCAAGAGGATGTCATAGAGCCCCGCCAACTCGGCGCGCAAAGCCTGGTGATCAGCGGACAACAGCACCACACCCTGCGCCGTGATATTGGACGCCACTCCGCCGGGCACCACGACATCCATGAGCAGGCGGTGCCCAAACAGCTCGGCGCTGCGCCGCTGCCAGGCCTCGCGCAGCCGGGAAAACTGGTAGAAGGCGAAGGCAAAGCCCACATCGTTGCAGATGGCCCCGATATCGCCCAGATGATTGGCGATACGCTCGCGCTCCGCCAGCAAGGCGCGCAGGGCCAGGGCCCGCGGTGCAGGCTCGATGCCGGCCACTTGCTCCAGCGCCTGGCAGGCGGCCCAGGCATGGGCCACCGTGGAATCGCCCGACACCCGCCCGGCGAGGCGCGCCAGGCCATGGGCATCCCGGCCCACGGCGATTTTCTCGATACCTTTGTGGACATAGCCAAGGCGCGCCTCCAGGCGCAGCACCCTCTCGCCCACGGCCTGAAAGCGGAAATGACCCGGTTCGATGATGCCGGCGTGCACCGGCCCCACGGGAATTTCATAGACGCCGCTACCCTGTACCGTCTGAAAGGGGTAGTCGTCGTCCGGCCCGGCCCGCTCCACGGCCCTTCCCTGCAGCGGAAAGTCATTGCGCAGGGGATAGCTGCCCTCGGGCCAGGCCCGGTGGCGGGTCCAGCGCCGCGGATCGGGGTGATCCACGAAGACGATGCCGTGCAGATCATGGATATGGCGCTCCATGCGCCCGGCAGCGGGAAAGGCCCTGGCCTGGGAGGGCAGCTGGGGCGCTGCCAGGGGCAGGCGGGTGACCAGCAACAGATGAGCGCCGCCGCTTTCCAGCAGGGCGAAGAGCGCGAAAGCCCCATCGCGCTGATCCGCCCAGCACCCGGCCCAGCGCCACTCCAAGGTCGCCGCGCAGGCAGCGGCGCGGCCCCAGTCCCGGGCCTCGATTTCCAGCAGGCGGGCCGCGCCGAAGCTTTCCCGGGGCTCCCCCAGGGCTTGCACCTGCTCGTCGCGCAGCCCTGCCAGATACGCCGCCAGCCGTTCCTGATGGTTCATAGCAGCTGCCCCCCGGAGATCAACAGCGTCGCCTCGTCCAGCCAGCGGGCGAGAAAGGCGGGGATGGCCAGCCCCAGCCACAGCACCAGCCCCAGATGCAGTAGTACCGGCAGCATGTTGGCGGCCACCGGCTGCTGCCCCTCCGGCGCCTTGCCATAGACCATGGGGTGCAGATGGCGAAAGAGGCCGGCGAAAGCCACGGCCAAGCCCATCACCAGCAGCGCGGTCAACCAGGGCCAACGCTGCATGGTGGCGGAAAGCAGCAGAAATTCGCTGGCGAACACGCCAAAAGGCGGAAAACCGGCGATAGCCGCCACCCCCAGCAACAGCCCCCAGCCCACTGCCGGCTGGGTGCGGATCAGGCCGCGGATCTGCTCGATGCTCTGGGTGCCGGCAATGTGGGTGGCATGGCCCACGGTGACGAAAATGGCCGACTTGGTCAGGGAGTGCACCAGCATGTGCAGCAGCGCAGCGAAGGTGGCCAAGGGCCCGCCGATGCCGAAGGCAAAGGTCATCAGGCCCATGTGCTCGATGGAGGAATAGCTGAACATGCGCTTGATGTCGCGCTGGCGATGGAGGAACAGCCCGGCCACCAGGAACGACAACAGCCCAAAGCCCATCATCAGGTGACCCGCCAGGGCCGCCTTGGCGGTTCCCGCCAGGGCGCCGTCCACCAGCATCTTGAAACGCACCACGGCATACAGGGCGACGTTGAGCAGCAGCCCGGACAACACCGCCGACATGGGGGTGGGGCCCTCGGAGTGGGCATCCGGCAGCCAGTTGTGCAGGGGCACCAGGCCTACCTTGGTGCCATAGCCCACCAGGAGAAAGACGAAGGCGATGGCCATCACCGTGGGCGACAGGTGCTGCGCGCTGTCATACAACATGCTCCAGCTGAGCCCCGCCCCGGCATTGGCCAAGGCATGCTGGGCGGCAAAATAGACCAGCACCGTGCCGAACAGCGCCAGGGCGATGCCCACCCCGCAGAGAATGAAATATTTCCAGGCCGCCTCCACCGACTCCGGGGTCCGATAGAGGCTCACCAGCAACACCGTGGCCAGGGTCGCACCCTCCACTGCCACCCACAACACGCCGAGATTGTCGGTGGTCAGCGCCAGCAGCATGGTGAACAGAAAGGCCTGGAACATGGCATGGTAGAGGCGCATGCGGCGCGGCGGCAGCCGGCGCCGACTCCCGACATGGGCCATATAGGGTCGGGAGAAAATGGCCGTGGTCAAACCCACGAAGGCGGTCAACACCACCAGGTAGACATTGAAGGCATCGACGTTGAAACCCTGGCCGGAAAAGCCGCCGCTGTCCAGTACCTGCAGGGCCAGTGCCAGCGCCGCCAGCAGCGAGGCGCCGCAGAAGCCGAGATTCAGCCAGCCGGCGGCCGCCCGCGGCGGCAACAGCGCCAGCACCACCATGCCCGCCAGGGGGGTGAATACTGTCAACAGCAGCACGTTCACGGCTCCTCCTCGCGCGCCGTGAGCCGGTTGAGGCGGTCCACGTCCAGGGAGTCGATGCTCTCCCGGATATGAAAGAAAAAGACCCCGAACAAGACCGCCGCCACCAGCACATCGAAGGCGATGCCCAATTCCACCACCAATGGCATACCATGGGTGGCCGCCATGGCCGCCAGGAACAGGCCGTTTTCCATGGACATGAAGCCGATCACCTGGGTCACCGCCTGGCGCCGGGTCACCATGATCAACAAACCGATGAGTACCACGGCCAGACTGACGGAAAGCATGTTGCGGGTGGCCACCAGTTCCAGCTTGACGATGGGCAGGGCCACCCAGTAACTGAAAATCACCAGGGCGGCGCCCGCCATCAGCACCGAGGCGGGATGTTCCAGGGCATCCACATGGCGCTCCAGTTCCAGGCGCCGCACCAGACGGTGCAGCATCCAGGGTATCAGCAGTGCCTTGAGGACAAGGGTCAAGGCGGCCGAGACCAGCAAATGGGGCTCGCCGCCGGACACCGCCACCAAGGCAGTGGCGCCCGCCAGCACCGCTCCCTGCCAGGCGAAGATGTGAATAGCGGACAACAGGCGCACCTGAGCCAGGAGCGAGAAGGACAGGAACAGCACCACAGCGGCGAGCACGAACACCGCCTGCTCCATGAGGGTCAATTGCGCCAGGCTCACGACGCCACCTCCAGCATGACGTGGCTCAACATGCCCAACAGCGCCAACAGCAGGGCGAAGTTGAGGAACTGTGGCACCCGGAACAGGCGCATCTTGGCCAGCCCCGTCTCCATCAGCGCCAGCAGGATGCCCAGCAGCAGCAGCTTGACGGTCAAGGCCGCCAGCCCCACCAGCAGAGCGGCCGCAGTGAAATCCGTGGCGATCCCCCAGGGAAAGAACACATTGGCGATCAGCACCCCATAGAGCATCAGTTTCAACTGGGCCGTCCACTCCATCAATGCCAAGTGGCGGCCGCTGTATTCCAGGATCATGGCCTCGTGGACCATGGTGAGTTCGAGATGGGTGGCCGGGTTGTCCACCGGGATGCGGCCGCTCTCGGCCACGGCCAGCAGCAGCAGGCCCATGAGGGCAAACAGGTAGGAGGGGCGCAGCAGCAGGCCGGCCTCCAGCTGGTAATCCACCATGGCGGCCAGATTGGTGCTGTGGGCCGTCATGGCCAGGGTAAAGACCACCAGCAGCAGGGCTGGCTCCGCCAGGGCGGAGATCAGCATCTCGCGCGAGGCGCCCATGCCGCCGAAGGCGGTGCCCACGTCCATGGCCGCCAGGGCGAGGAAGAAGCGCGCCAGCGCCAGCAGCCCCACCAGTACGATGACATCGGCCAGCGCCGCAGTGGGCGCGTGCACCGCCAGCAGAGGTAGGGCGGCGCAAGCCAGCAGGGTGGCGGAGAAGACGATATAGGGCGCCACGCGAAACAGCGCCGAACTGGTATGCGCCACCAGCACCTCCTTGCCCAGCAACTTGTAGAGGGTGCGCCAAATCTGCCAGGGCGTAGGGCCGCGGCGGTTCTGGAGGCGCGCCTTGAGCCACTTCACCCAGCCCGTCAACAGCGGCGCGGCCAGCAGAAACAGCAGCAGCTGCAGGAGGGCCAGCAGCCAAGCGCCGCTATTCATGAAATCAGCCACAGCAATACCAACAGGGTGCCCAGCGACCAACCCAGATAGCCCCGCACATGTCCCGACTGCAGGGCGGTGACCCGGCGCGCCGCCGCCTGCACCAGGCGGGCCAGGGGGGCATAGAAGAGCCCCCAGGCGCGGTCCTCCACCTGCAGGTGATAGCGCGGCCTGCCCTCTTCCTCCAGCCGTTCATCCACCTTGAACAGGGCGCCGAACACACGGCGGATGGGCTGAGCAAAGGCCGTGGCCGTATACTGCATGCGGGCACTGGGCAGGGAATCCCCGAAGCCGCAATCCCAGGGATCGCAGGGGCGCACGCCATACTGTCCACGGCGGCGCAGAAACCAGCCCAGCACGCCCAGGATGGCCAGCAGCGACAGCAGGATGAGCGGCGCGGAATAGGCAGAGGCCTGGGGAGAAACCGGCATCAGCCACAACCAGTCCTGGCCGGCATGCTCACCCAGCCCTTCCCCCAGCAACTGGTGCGGCACGGCGTCCAGCCATTGCAGCAGGGTGGCGGGCAGAATACCCGCCAGGAGACAGAGCAGCGCCAGCATCCCCTGGGCGAGGCGCATGCCCAGTGGAACCGGCCGGGCGCGGCGCACCGGGCGGCTGCGCGCCCGGCCCAGGAAGGCCACCCCATAGACCTTGACGAAGCAGGCCGCCGCCAAGGCGCCTGTGAGCGCCAGTACGGCGGCGGCAATAGGGATCACGCTGCGCAGCACTCCGCCCTCCAGCTGCCAGACCTGCAACGCGGTTTGAAAGGTGAGCCACTCGGAGACGAAACCGTTGAAAGGCGGCAGGGCCGAGATGCTGATACAGCCCACCAGGAAAAACAGGCCGGTCCAGGGCATGCGCCGCAACAAGCCCCCCATGCGTTCCAGGTCACGCTCGTGGGCGGCATGGAGAATGGCGCCGGCGCCCAGGAACAGCAGGCTCTTGAACAAGGCATGATTGAGGGTGTGATAGAGGGCGGCGAGCAGGCCCAGGACACCGGCCAGGCGGTGCCCCGTGGCGAGGAAGATCAGCCCCAGGCCCAGGCCGATGAAGATGATGCCGATGTTCTCCACCGAGTGATAGGCCAGCAGGCGCTTGAGATCATGCTGCATCAAGGCATAGAGCACCCCCATCAGCGCCGAAACACTGCCCACCACCAGCACCACCACCCCCCACTGCCAGTGCAGCTGTCCCACCAGATCGAAGGTGAAACGGACGAAACCGTATACCGCCACCTTGAGCATCACGCCGGACATGAGGGCGGAAATATGGGAAGGCGCGGCGGGATGGGCCTCGGGCAGCCAGGCATGGAGCGGCACCAAGCCGGCCTTCATGCCAAAACCCACAAAGGCCAGGGCAAAAGCCACGCTGGCCCACAGCGATGGCAGGACGACCTGGCGCATGGCCTCGAAGGTGAAGGCGCCACCGAAAGCGGCCAGCACCCCATAGGCCAGCAGGATGGCCAGCCCGCCCACATGGGCCATGAGCAGATAAAGAAAAGCGGCGCGTCGGTTGACGGCCTGCTCATGGTGGAAGGCCACCAGAAAATAAGAACTGAGGGACATCACTTCCCAGGCCACCATAAACAGAAAGGCATCGTCCGCCAGCACCACCAGCAGCATGGCGGCCACGAACAGGCCGCTGAAGACGCCCAACACGGCCAGGGCATGGCGGCCCTGCTCGAAATCCCGCACATAGGCGGGACCATAGACCGCCACCGCCGTCACCACCAGGCCGATGAGCAATAGAAAGAAACCCGCCAGGGCATCCAGGCGCACATGCCAGGGCATCCAGGGCAAGCCCAGGGACAGCTGGGCACTGGCCACCTCCCCCGACAGGGCCAGGCCGCCGGCGAGCACCGCGGCGCCGCCCGAGATGGCCAGCAGGGTAAACAACAGGTTCCTGCACCAGGGGGCGCGCTGCGCCAGCAAGGCCAGCAGCGCCGAGGCCAGCGCCGCCACAACGGCGCCGTAGGCGATGGACAATGCCAGAGGAACAGCCGCCATGCTATGGCCCCTTGAGGCGCACTCCCCGCCCGCCGCCGCTGCTCACGGCACCTTCGGCGATCAGCTCCACACCGGCACGGTCCAGGGCCTCCACTACCTTGACCAGTGAATCCACATTGCCCCGGACATTGCCTTCACTGGCCTCCATGCGCTGAATAGTAGGGAGGGACAAGCCCGCCTCCCGCGCCAGGCGCGCCTGATCCCAACCCAGCAGCATGCGGGCCGCCTTGATCTGCGCCGCGCTAATCATGCATTGGATCCCATCTGATATATGGTTATTGATATCATATATGGCATTAATGATATCTAATACATCAAACAAAGACAACAGTGGCTGACTGCGCCGGCTCTAGGACGACATTGGCGGCGCACAGAGGCGCGAGAGGATATCAGCGCTGCCGCCTAAGCTGGCGGCGCAGCAGGGGATCCTGGCGGTAGAACAAGGCCATCTGCCCATAGACTGCGGGGGAACTGTCCTGGAGGATCTCGGGAGCGGTGAAGAAATACTCGCTGGCCACGGCGAAGAACTCCGCCGGATCGGTGGCACCGTAGGGATCGAGGCGGGGATGGCCATGGCCTGCTACGGCCTGCTGCAGCCTGGCATAGGCGGCGCCCAGGACCTCGGCCCAGCACTTCACGGTCATGTCTCCATGGAGCGGCGGCAGGCCGTCGGCGCGGCCATCGAGCATGTCCAGCTTGTGGGCGAACTCGTGCACCACCACGTTGCCGGGATGGGTATGGCGCAGATCCTGTTGGATATCCGACCAGGAGAGGATCACCGGCCCCCGCAACCAGGACTCGCCGCTGCGCGGGCCGGCAGACAGGGAGACCACGCCGCTGGCGTCGATTTCCTCGTGCTCCACCTGGAATGCGGCGGGATAGACGATGACCTCCACCCAGTTGTCGTAGTAATCCAGGCCCAGATTGAGGATGGGCAGACAGGCCTGGGCGGCGATGATGACCACCATCTGCGGTGTGACCGTCAGGCCCTGCGCCCCGCCGATGGCCTTGCGCTGCAGGAAGCGCGCCGCCAGCACGCGCAGCCGGGTCCGCTCCGCCACGCTGAGGCCGCGCAGCAGATCCATGTGGCGGGTTGCCCCCGACCAAAGATCATAAGGTATCGGGTCCCGCGCCAGGAGCCGCTGCAGGCGTCTCCTGGCCAGCCATTTCATGAAACCCACAGCAGATTCCTCCACAAGCAGGCGGCATCGGATGCTGGCGGGGAGGCTTGTTCAGCTTTCCCCGCTGTCCTGCCGCCCATCCGGCAACGGTACCCCGCTGCCACCCAGGCCGCAATAGCCGCCGGGGTTCCTGGCCAGGTATTGCTGGTGGTAGGCCTCCGCGTAGTAGAAGTCCGCCGCGGCCAGGATCTCGGTGGTGATATCGCCGCGACCGGCCTCATGGAGGGCCCGCTGATAGCGCTGCCTGCTGGCGCAAGCCTGCGCCTTCTGTTGCGCTGTGAAAAAATAGACGCCGGAACGATACTGGCTCCCTACATCCTTGCCCTGGCGCATGCCCTGGGTGGGATCGTGGGACTCCCAGAAGATCCGCAACAGTTCCTCATAACCGAGACGGCGGGGATCGTAGATTACCAGCACGACTTCACTGTGACCGGTCATCCCGCTGCAGACTTCCTCATAGCTGGGATGGGGTGTGCCACCGGCGCTGTAACCCACTGCGGTGGTATAGACGCCCGGACACTCCCAGAAACACCTTTCGGCGCCCCAAAAACAACCCATGCCGAACATGGCTTGCTGCAGAGAGGGAGGAAATGGTGGCGCCAGGGGCGTGCCCAGCACATAATGCCGCTCGGGCAGGGGCTGCCCAGAGATGACGGTCTTGCCACCGTTTTCAGACATGCCACCTCCCGCCATGGCATTGCCGGGGTGTAAGAAAGCCAGGGGCTGGAGCGCCACTCCAGCCCCTGGCGTTTAGCGCAGACGTCTTACAGCTTGTCCGCGGACTTGGCCAGGTAGCTGGCCACGCCTTCCGGCGTGGGATCCATGGCGGGCGCGCCTTCCTGCCATCCGGCCGGACAGACCTCACCATGTTCCTCGGTGTACTGCAGCGCCTCCACCATGCGCAGCATCTCGTCGATGTTGCGTCCCAGGGGCAGGTCGTTGACCACCTGGTGACGTACGACCCCGTCGCGGTCGATGAGGAAGGAGCCGCGCAGGGCGATGCCATCGGGCAGCAGCACGTCGTAATCGCGGGCGATGTCCTTGGTGAGGTCGGCCACCAGGGGGTACTGGACATTGCCGATGCCGCCCTGGTCCACGGGGGTATTCTTCCATGCCAGGTGAGAGAAATGGGAATCCACGGAGCAGCCGATGACCTGGACGTTGCGCTTCTCGAACTCCTTCAGGCGGTGATCGAAGGCCAGCAGTTCGGTGGGGCAGACGAAGGTGAAGTCCAGGGGATAGAAAAAGAGCACGACGTACTTGCCGCGAAGATCTGAAAGGCTGAATTTCTCGTTGAAAGTGTTATCGGGCATCACCGCGGTGGCGGTGAAATCGGGGGCCTCTTTGGCAACCAGTACACTCATGTCATCTCTCCTCGAATAGGTGCTGTGAAAAAAAAACAATCCCGCCCAGCAAGGCGGGATGACTACCGCAAAAGATTCCTCGCCCGGCATTGACCTTCCGGGCGACCTCCGCCGCAGAGCGGCAGGGTCAGGTGGCCTCTAAGTTACCGGTAACGGACGGATATTTCAATTGGAAGGAATGCAGGGTTATTCCTGCTTTTTCTGGCCTCTCCCTTATTTGACTCTCTCTCTTTGGGAAAAGGGGGGAACGCCTTTTCAGCGGCGGGGGCGGATGATCTGCGCGAAGTTGCAGGGGCGGTTGCGGCTGTCCAGCTGCTCCTGCAGGATGCCGTCCCAGGCCGTCTTGCAGGCGTTGGTGGAACCGGGCATGCAAAACACCAGGGTGTTATTGGCCAAGCCCGCCAGGGCCCGCGACTGGATGGTGGAGGAACCGATCTCATGATAAGAAAGGCTGCGGAACAGTTCGCCAAAACCATCAATAGACTGATCCAGCAGCACTGCGACGGCCTCGGGGGTGACATCCCGCGAGGAAAAGCCGGTGCCGCCGGTTACCAGCACCACGTCGATGGCGGGTTCCGCAATCCAGCGCGCCACCATGGCGCGCACCTGGTAGCGGTCGTCGCGTACGATTTCCTTCGCCGCCAGACGGTGACCGGCGCTGCTCAGCCTATCCACCAGCACGGCGCCGGAACGGTCGTTCTCTTCGCTGCGCGTATCGGACACCGTCAAAACGGCAATACTCAGAGAGACAAAATCCCTGTCATGGTGCAAATCGCTCATGGCTCACTCATCCTCAGCCTTCGAATAGCGACAGATTACCCGATGGCAGCGTCCGATCAAAGCTTGCCTTCGCTGAAACCGTAGGGCAGGGAATGGGCGATACCCTTATGGCAGTCGATACAGGTCTTGCCCTGCTCGAAACCCTTGTCGTGGGCGGCAAAGGCGCGCCGCCCCTGTTCGGTATAGTCCATGAACTCGAAATCGTGGCAGTTGCGGCACTCCCGGGAATCGGTCTTTTTCATGGTCACCCAGACGTGGCTGGCCAGCTCCAGGCGCTTGGCCTCGAATTTTTCCGGGGTATCGATACTGCCCATGATTTTGTGGAAGAGCTCGTTGCTTGCCTGGATCTTGCGCATCACCTTGTAGATCCATTCCTTGGGAACATGGCAGTCGGGACAGGTAGCCCGCACCCCGGTGCGGTTACTGTAATGAATGGTGGTCCGGTACTCCTGATAGACATTGTCCCGCATCTCGTGACAGGAAATGCAAAAGGCCTCCCGATTGGTGGCCTCCATGGCGGTGTTGAAGCCACCCCAGAAAATGATGCCGGCCGCGAAGGCGGACAACAACACGCCCAGGGAACAACGGCTGGTGAGCCTGCGCAGCCACTTGGCCATCACCGTCATTCCCCGCCCAGGGCCGCAACGGGACGAAAGGTATTGCCCACCGGCGGCTCCCCCATTACCTGGGTGACATGGCACTGGGTGCAGAAATAACGGCGCGGGGAGACATTGGCCAACTCACGGCCGTCCCGGTCACGAAAATGAGTGAGGCTGATCTTGGTGGCGCCGCTCTCCTGATAGCGCGCCCAGCTGTGACAGGTCAGGCACTTGTTGCTGCGCCGGTTGATCTGGTAGCTCCGGATCTTGTGGGGGATCAGCGGCGGTTGCTGCACATAGGCACGCTTCAGGGGGGCACTGATGCGGGTTTTCTTCATCAGGGGCGCGGGGACCACCTCGGTGAGGGGCACAGTGCCGCGTAGCGATATCAGGCCGCCGTCGCCGGCACCGGCACTGCCGACAATCATCAGGGATAGGAACGCCGCCAACGACATGCTTGCCATTCTCATGGGATCTTCCTCTGCCTCAGGCCTTGGTGATACGGATGGCGCATTTCTTGAAATCCGTCTGCTTGGAAATGGGACAGGTGGCATCCAGGGTCAGCTTGTTGACCAGGCGGCCGGCATCGAACCAGGGCACGAAGACCACACCGCGGGGCGGACGATTGCGGCCGCGGGTCTCGACCCGCGCCTCGATGACGCCACGCCGGCTCTGCAGCCTGGCCGCCACGCCGCGCCGCAGGCCGCGCGCCTTGGCATCGTCAGGGTGCATGAAGACCACGGCGTCGGGGAAGGCGCGGTAGAGTTCCGGCACGCGCCGCGTCATGGTCCCGGAGTGCCAGTGCTCCAGTACGCGGCCGGTGACCAGCCACAGGTCGTAGTGTTGATCCGGCACCTCGGGAGGCGGCTCATAGGGCAAGGCATAGATGTTGGCCTTGCCGTCGGGATTGCCGTAGAACTCCACCCCCGCGCCCTGCTTCACATAGGGATCGTAGCCCTCGCGGAAGCGCCAGCGGGTCTCCTTGCCCTTGACCACCGGCCAGCGCAAGCCGCGGGCTTCGTGATAGGCATCGAAATCCGCCAGGTCATGGCCCTTGCCGCGCCCGAAACGGGCATATTCCTCGAACAGGCCCTTCTGGATATAGAAACCGAAGGCATGGGCCTCGTCATTGTCGAAGCCGGGGCGCATATCACTGAGGGGATAATGATCCACCTGGCCATTGGCATACAGGACATCGAAGAGGGTCTTGCCGCGGTATTCAGGCCGCTGCGCCAGCAGCTCCTGCGGCCAGACCTCCTCGACCTTGAAATACTTGGAGAATTCCACCAGCTGCCAAAGGTCTGACCGGGCCTCGCCAGGCGCCTTCACCTGCTGGCGCCAGAACTGGGTGCGGCGCTCGGCGTTGCCGTAGGCGC